>JAQBBZ010000487.1:0-3821 GCA_032125735.1 Labilibaculum sp. | reverse complement strand
AATGATTCAAAAATAAAATTTATAAAATCTGAAACAACTGATAAAATTATTTGTTTTGATATTATTATCTCGATCTCAGGATTTAGCTCATTTTTTTTCAACCAATCAAAAAGATCTAAATCGCCATTATTAAGCTCTTCTATAAATTTTGCGTTATCTCCTAAATTAATCGATGTTTCCTTCAGTTCCTGATAATTGAATTGATTGTAAATTTCCGTTAATTGGTCATATATAATAGCGCATAGATTATTAATTCTATGATATTTTTCGGGAAGTACAACATCTTCATTTTCTTCAATTTCTAAAATTGGCTTCATTGCTTTATTTTAATTGCCCACAACAAGCGACTAAGTCGCTATGCGTCTTACATCACTTATCTGTGCGTGTTTGTAAGTTATTGTTATGTCCTGAAAGGACAAAATATAATAGCGATGGATTTTAATCCATCGAATAGGAGAATCCTTCGAAAAAGGAAAAGCCCTGAAAGGGCGGCATATTAATCCCATACGTATCTTTCGTCATAATCGACCTTGTATTTTTTAAGAAAAGCACGGTAGTTAAGTGCCTCACGATGTTTTGTGCTGAATACGATGTGAAGGTAGTTTTGTACCAGTGATTGTCCCATGATTATTTTATTTCGCCCTTTCAGGGCTTGTTTATTGGTCTTACTTCCCCGATGGGATAAATCCCATCGTTATTATATGTCATTCCTTCGGAATTTGTCAATTCGCCAGTAAAGGCTTTCTGTATTTTTTTTAGTAGTTCTATTCAATGAATAGGTGTTTGTAAGTTGCTGTTGTTGTACGTTAGGGAAGTTGCATGCAACAAGCCTGCGGTGATTAACAATCGCCCAATGTAGCAATCTATATTCAATTAACAAAACAGGATATAAGCGTTGTGATTTTGGTTCTAAATAGTAGAGCTGTGGCATGTTGTGGGTGTAAAGGGGGAATACGGTAAAAATAGAAGGGGAATAGTGTATGGTTTAATGCTATGTTTATTACCTGTTTTTTGCAATGGGCTGTTTTTACTGGCTTTGTTGATTGTCTTTTTCCAAAACAACTCTGGTTTAGCTTCGTTTTGAGTGCATTTTTTTTTAAATTCGATCATCGGGATTTTAAGATGGGTGCATTTTTTTTAAATGTTGTTTTACCAATTCGTTTTAAGCATATTTCTATAGCAAAGGGTGTTGTGTGAAATTGGAATGGCTTCCTTTTTTTAAAATGCATTGAAAATGATTCGTTTTTTGTGCTTTTTTAAAAAAATACTAGTAAACAGATGCCTGTTGGGGAATGAGGGTTCGTAAATTTGGTTTGTTTGAAAAATTTATCATTTTTTTTAAGTGTGTAATTTCTCTTTATTTATTATGTATACAGGAGCTTTTTGTTGAGGTATTTCGGGTTGATTTAGAAGTGCAATGCGTTTGTAATTGTGTAATAGTAATTTATTTGTTAAATTGATGTCGACATAATAATAACATTTAAATTTTATACACATGTTTAATAAAACAAAATTCTATTTGTTGATTTTATCAGACTATCAATTTTTAGCAACTTATGTGTTGGATATTTTAAATCGGTACGAAGAGCCCGAATTGCAATTGGGGAAAGTTAAAGCGAAACTAAAAGCAGCAAATGATAAGCTACTTGGTAGTGCACAAATGGTTAAAACGAAGGCTGTAACCGAGGTGTTGGCAAAATTGGATTTGGATAGAGATGATGCGTGGATGTCATTTTATCATTACCTGATTTCTTGTTCACGCAGATTGAATTCTGAATCGAGAGAGTTTGCCGATAAATTACTAGTAATCGCATCGGTGCCAGAGATGCATATTCATAATTTGGGGTATCAGAAACAAACTGTTAACACAACTAATTTTTTCAATATCATTGATGCTGATGTTGTATATACTGAGGCTTTGGAGAAAATTTCGGCCAATGTGTTGTACAATGAATTGAAATCAGCGCAAGCGGTATTTGAGGAAAAGGAAGCTGATAAATTTAACGATGGCACGGGAAAAGAGAAATCGGAGAGCGTTGAGGCTTCGAAAGATATTAGAACTGCCTTAGTTAGCTTGGAAAAACTTTTGTCTACCATGAATGATCTTACAGACAAACCTGAATATTTAGTAATAGCCACTGCCATAAATGAAGTGGTGGATCAGGTTAACGCAAAAGCATTGGGGCGCACTACCCGTCGAAAAAACTCGAAGGCTGAGGAACTTGCTAATTGATCGTTTTATTTTTTGAATTTCCCCCATCTCAACAAATGGGGGTTTTCTTTTGCATACTATAATATAACTACTAATGGCAAAAAGAAGAAAATTGAAAGGAAATAGGAATCAGGGGGTGCAAGTTGCCAATTCTTCAGCCTTTAAATCGTTCGATAATGCGGCGAGAGTCCTTTTCGAAAGAATCAATTGTGGTCGTCTCTATTCTGGCCTATCGAAGCATGAACGAAGGTTGATGTTTCGTTTTCGGGCGGTCATCCGAAATCCAGAGGCTTCACCTTCTTACGAAATCTCTTCTAAAGAATTAAAAAAGATAGGTAGTGCCATTCATTTCAGAATTAGGCACGAAATTCATTGCGGAGGCGAATCTTCAGCAACAGTATACGAATTAGATATTATTCGCAGTTTATACAGCATGATGAAATGTTCTGATGTAACTCTATCGCGAAGGGAAGAGTTTAAGCGTAATTTTTTTGATAATAATACGGATAAGGGGGAGCTTCTCGGTTTTATAGCTATATCGGCAATTAATTCGGTGATGTCATTTTGCGATATTCATACGCATGTTTATGGAATCGATGTTTGGGTTGCTAAGTTAATAAAGGAAAATCTAGAATTTGAATTGTGTTTTTCTCTTTCAAAACACCTAGCATGCCGCAAACATATTTGCATAAATGGAATGTATCGTCCTGTTTATGCAGTGGGTTTTCCTCAATATGGACTGCAGGTGAAGTGGCTCAAATTAGAGTCTCATTTTTTAAAGGGGGCCTATGGAGGATGTAAGGAAGAGCTAGCTGTTTACATGCAATCTCATGCAAAAAAACGATTAACCGAACGACTCGATTTATTAGAACCTTCCTCAATTTATTACACAATTTGGCTGAATACTACCGATATGGATCAATTTATTATCTACAAAGATTATCTTCTCTTTCCGTACGAGTTGCACAATTGTAAGGTGGGGTACTTAGTTGCTGATATAATTGACGATTTAGTGGTTTTTAAAACCTTCCTATTCATTACTCATTCATCAACACCCGAAGGCGATAAATTAAAACAAATTAGCGGTTTAGGTTGGAAAGACATCAGCTATTGGAAAATTGATCGATTAAGTACATTTATGAAAATAGATACTGAAAAATATCCTGGATTAACCGCGATGTTCGAAGAGGCAGGTTTGGGGGATCTTTTCAAATTAAAAAACAAGGAATTCGATTTGGATACCTTGCAAGATGCTAATTTAGATGCATTGCGCGATTACATCGCTCAAGGGAAACGGGAGAGGAGCGAGGAATTTGCATCGTGATGCAGCGGGAATGCTTTAATCACCGGATATAAAAAAACCACCAAATTAATTTGGTGGTTTTTTAGTGATCCCTCTGGGGTTCGAACCCAGGACCCCAACATTAAAAGTGTTGTGCTCTACCAGCTGAGCTAAGGAATCATTGCTGATTTTATTAGGAAGACTTTGCTTGTCTTATGTGATCCCTCTGGGGTTCGAACCCAGGACCCCAACATTAAAAGTGTTGTGCTCTACCAGCTGAGCTAAGGAATCATCCTTATTTTTTGAAGACTTTGGTTGTCTTTGTGA
>JAQBBZ010000486.1:0-6144 GCA_032125735.1 Labilibaculum sp. | reverse complement strand
CAATTAGTGCAGCACCAAATCCACAAAGCAATCCTACAATCAATAGAAACAAATTCTCGTAAAACAGCAGTTTGAAAAGACTATTTTGCTGATAACCGATTGCAGAAAGCAAAGCCAACTCCTTTTTACGTTCCATGATGTTTCGCATCAGAACAATTCCCAAGCCTATGGTTCCAATGATTACACCCAAGCCACCCAAGAACATAAACATGCTTAAGTAGGTGTTTTCAACCGAATAAAAAGCGGCTAAACGATCGGATGTTTTCATTCCTGAAACGCCCAAATCCTGCAGGTTATTTTCAAACTTTTGCATCAAGTGATCACCACTATCTTTCTGTGAATCAACCAATACTATTTTTGATCCGCTTATTGACGGAAAGTGTTTTTGAAACTGATTATCAGATATTAAGATGTTACCCTGAAATATGGAATTGTTCAAACCTCCCATTAGAACCAATTTGATGTCTTTTCCAAATTCGTTTTGATAGATCAAAGTATCGCCAAGCGCTTTTTTCAATCCCCAAACAATAACTGTCTGATCGGCATAAGCAGGAATCACATCTTCTCCTAAATCCTGATTCAAAACTTGCCACGGATGCTCCGAATCTACATTAGCTGCCAGTTTCGCGAATGAAAAAGCACCTTTTTGATCCAGCAGTAAAGGATCAAATCCCAATATTCTTGGCTTTTGCACCTGATTTAAATTCAAACAACTGGCATCATCGCCTTCCAATGCTCTGAATTGTACAAATTGTGCGGTGGAATCGAGATCGCCTTCCCAAAATCCAATTTTCTCTTGTCCTTGAACTGTATTTAGATCGAATAAAACAGGCATCGTGGTTTCCATCCAATATTCATAGCCACCTGTACCCGATTTATTCGCATTTTCGGTATCGAAGAATGTTTTGCGATTGGCGCCTGTAATTAGAACAGAAAATGTGCCCAGCGCCAATAATGCTACACTTGCCAAACTTCTCTTGCGATTGCGTGCACTGTTCTTCATGGCCAATTGCAACAAGGATGGTGTTTTACTACTTCTGGCTGAACTCAATTTTTGCAGATACATATGTACAAAAGCACAGGCTCCAACCATGAACAAGCCTCCTGCAGACAGCAATAATTCCGCATTTTGCTCCAATGAGGATGCAAAAGCATAGGCAATCATGCCAACTGTCCCAAACATTGATAGGCAAGCTATCAAAAATGAAATACGACTGCTTTTAGCCGAACTGTTTTCATCAATGGTATTCTGAATGAGTTCGCTAGCTTTTTTCTTTAACTTTTTACGGGTCACCAGCCAGATGCACAGCATTGCAACCACAAGACCTATTGCAAAACCGGTAAACAATGTTGTTCCGCGCAGATGAACATTCAGCATATTGGTACGAACCACATCTGTCCACACCGAATTAAGAGCTTTTAAAAGCAGATGGTTGTATAAAATGCCACCTAAGACACCAACCAATCCTCCAACTACCACAGTTACTAATGACTCATAGATTCTGATTCGTAGTATTTGTGATTTATTGAAGCCTAAACCTAATAATATTCCGTTTTCCTGACTTCTGCTATCGAGATTTAAAGAATAAATCAAGATGGTTAAAAGAACTCCGGCAAATATGATGAAAAAGCTAAGACTTAAGAACAATTCCCCAAAATCGACCATGTTATTTGCTGCAGAAACGCCTGCACTACGAACAGATACAAAACTTAAATTAAGTAACTTAGGACTCATTACCGAAAGCAAGAGTTTCTCTAATTCTTGCTGATTCAATTCCTTTTCATTAAATCGAAACGCAGTATATTTTCCATATCTATTGCTCCACAATTCGACTGCTTTTACCTGTGAAATGAATGCTTTGGGAGTTCCCTTGTATTGCTTCCAGTAGTCTTCGTCTTTCGGACGGATTGTAGAGAAATCAACAGGAACACCGGCTTCCCACTCGCTGCAGCTGCCAGCATCTGATAATCCCGGAAAGGATGGCATCATGGCTTGATCCAATAAATCACTAGCTAAAGGCAATACTTCCTTAACTACAAATGTCTGCTTCTGCTCTTCAAGAGCCCGTAAAGCGCCAATTACAAAATAATCGAGAGATATTGAATCACCTACTTTAGCACTCAAATCATCAGCCAACCATTGATTGATACTAATTTCCCCATCAGACAGTTTCGACAAGCGTGAATCACCGGTAATGGCTGACACAAACGAATAAGGAGTTTCTTTGTCCTTGCAGCTGATTCGATTCACAAAATAAGTAAGTAGAGATTGCTGATTAATTGCGATTTCTTCTATTTTATCTGAAATTGGAGTATCGATAAACACACGATCCGAAATCAATTCCAATTGATCTTTTCCTTTAATAGAACGGATTTCAAGACCGGCATCCTTCACATTCCAATTCTTCCTTAAACTGGCTTCCAAATCACTCAAAGTGAGCACCGATTCGCCCGCAGAACTTGCCAGCAAAAGATTCGCCCGTCCTTCCAGTTCCATTTCTTTAGCCAAATAATCTCTGGAAAGAAAAACATTGTATGAAGCTACCTGATTGTTTTTTAAGCTAAACCGACCCAGTTTCTGATCTCCAGCGATGACTTTCACCTTTACCCGCAAAGCCATTGTCTGATCCTCATCGGAAACAAAAGGAGCATTGGCGGGAATCAAAGTCCCCTTTTCAACACGAAGCAGAAATTCATCTCCAATATTCAGGCTCATTTTATCTGCCAGATTCGAACTAACAGCTGCTTCCCCATCTTTCAAGTCAATTTCCTGAGCTGAAGAGAATTTCCAAAATTCCTGATCAACACCATAGGCCTGAATATTGTTCGTACGAGTCTGATTTTCTGGTTGAATCGCAATTCCTTTCACCTGCAAAAGAGCTACGACATTCACATTTAGATCTGCCTGTATTTCCTTTGCCAGCTCGGCTCTAACATATCTATCGCCGGTAGGCATCGCATATTCCACCATGCCCAAACGCAGGTTCAACAATTCGTGCAAGCTGTATTTTACGGAATCACCAATAATTAATGCTCCTGTAAGCACTGCCGTACTCACAATTGTTCCCAAAAAGACTGCGAAATGCTGCTTTCTGAAGAACCAGAGACTTTTGATGATGTATTTTAATATTGTCATATCTTAGCACATAGTGTTTAATACTAACGGTTTGGTGTCGAATAGTGTGACTTGTTAATAATCATTTTTCTAAAAATTAATTAGAATCATAAACACAATAAGCAGAATAATGAAAGAGATAATCATATTTCTGGCACCTTTCTTTGTCGAGTCATAAGGTCCATCCATTTCATCTGAAAGCTTACCTTTAAATCCATTAAAAGACCAAACGACGAAGGCACCTAGAATTTCAACTAAAAAACTAAAAATAGGATCTATCATTTATGATTGGTTTTATTAAGTGATTTTACTGAAATACATGTAACAACAGACCTGTCAAGTCTTATAAAAACTTCAATTTCCCTTCTTCCAATTGATAAATCTTCTTCATCTTTTTGGCCAAATCCATAGAGTGAGTCACTACAACTAGCGAAACAGCTTGCTTTTCATTGATGCTCACCAATAAATCGCCCAATTGCTCTGCAGCTATTTTATCCAGCGATCCAGTTGGTTCATCAGCAAGAATCAAGTTTGGTTGGTGAATCAAAGCACGAACGACTGCTGTACGCTGGCATTCTCCGCCCGACATTTGTCCCGGACGCTGGTAAATCAATTCTGATAAGCCAACAAAATCTAACAGCTCCAAGGCTCTTTTTTCAGCATCCTGCTTCTGTTTTTTATCCTTTACAGGGATAAATGGCAGCAAAACATTCTCAATCAGGTTCAACTGAGGAAGCAAGTGATGAGACTGAAAGACAAAACCTAGATTTTGATTGCGAAAATGGGCCAATTCCTTCTCATTCTTCTGCGATAAGTCTTCCCCGTCGAAAATAATACTGCCCGAATTGGCTGTATCCAAAGAACTAATCACATTCAGCAAGGTACTTTTACCTGATCCGGATGGACCTACTATAGCAATGGATTCTCCCTTTTCAATAGCCAGTGAAAGATCATCCAATATGATTCTCTTCTCAGCACTTCCAGAGTTTTGGTAATATTTGGTGATGTTCTTTAGTTCTACAATCATATCATTTGCCTAATTTAGTTCCAGACCTGACAGGTTTTAAAAACCTGTCAGGTCTCAAAATATCAATCTTTGCTCTACTATTCAGCATTTTTTCGTTCTATACACTTCCTGCTTCGTTAAAATCAACTTATCCTTCGATGTATTTTACTGCCAATCGGAAAAAGTTGCCATCCATCGGGGTAAAAAGCTCAATCATCGCCTAATTCAGTCGATCATCGGGGTAAAAAGGTCCATCATCGCCTGGTTCAAGCCGATCATCGGGGTAAATGGTCGATCATCGCCTATTTTAGCCGATCATCGGGGTAGATGACCAATCATCGCGGGGCTTTCATCGCTTTTTTATTTTTCACCAAAAGCATAAACGCTTCCATCCATGCAGGCAACCACAATCATCCCTTCCACCACAGCAGGCGTTCCTACAATGGCTCTTCCAATTTCGTAGGCCCAGATTTGCTTACCTGTTTTTCGATCCAACACATATATTCTTCCATCTCCTGATCCAATAACTACCGAATTACCAGCAATTACAGGAGATGCTTCTATTTTATTTTTGCTTTTGAATTGCCATTGAATGTTCCCGTTTTCTTTATCGAAACAGTAAACCTGTCTGTTTTCAGCGCCAATAATTACCTGATCGGCCGAGACCGAAGGAGAAGCCAAATAGGAAACCGCTCCTTCTTTCTTCCATTTCACCTGATTTTTAGCGTAATCCACACAGAAAAATTCGCCATCGTGATTTCCGAAATAAGCCTGATTTCCATCCAAAGCAACCGATGAGGCGATATAAGTGGCAATATCCAATTTATTTTTTGCCTTTCCGTTTTTAACATCCACTTGATGGAGAAAACCATCGCAACCCCCAAACACAGCAATTTCACCATTGCAGGATGCTGCTCCGTTGATGTAATTATCCGATTCATACTTCCATTGCAGTTTGCCTGATTTTGCATCTACACAATGCAGATTAAAGTCGTAGCTTCCGAATAAAATCTTCTTTTGTTTGCTTAATTTGTCGTAGAACCAAGTGGCTGATCCCGAAATCTGACCATCGGTGGCGTACTTCCAATTCACCGCACCACTACTGGCATTCAAACAATAAAATACTCCTTCTAAGGATCCAAAATACACGCTTCCATCCAGATACAATGGTGATGCTTCCACAGATGTTTTGGCATCGAACTTCCATTTTAGTTCACCGTCTTTCGAAATTGCGTACAGTTTCCCATCATTAGAGCCAACAAATATGTTTCCGTTACTGATAATGGGTGATGATTTAATGGCATCACCGGTTTTAAAGCTCCACAATAATTTGGGCGCTTTGGGCACATTGGCTTCTGTAATCCCCGTAAGGCTAGAATTGCCCCGGAAAGACAGCCAATTGTGTTTGTTTTGGGCAATTGCTGGTATTGCCAAAGCAAGGAATAGGATGTATAGTATCAATTGTTTTTTCATATTCTCAATTTACTCTTTTTGACGCTGACAGGTTCAAGAACGCTGTCAGGTCGTGTTAATTCCCCTCTTGAGAGGGGATAAAGGGGAGTGTTTTCATTACTCGTTTTAAGAACATCCCACTAAAATCATTTCAAAATATTTGAAGTGCCTTCTCACTTCTTTACTTTTGTTCTTTAGCCGGACGGGCTTTTACTTTTTAATTACTAATTGATAATTCGTAATTAATAATTAGAGCGAAGCGATATCGCTCCCGTAGGACAAGCTATTGCGCACTCTTTTGCTGCAATCGTCAATGCTTTGTTAATGCTTTGATTAAAAGGTACCGATACTTTAACGGTAAATCCCCGTCCGATATTGGTTAAGCCAGTTTCTTCCTTGTGTTTGCCTGCAATTTCGATGCAAAGTCCGCATTTAATGCACTTTTCGGGTTCGTAAATAATCGTTTCATGGTCGTAATACTTCACAACACTGTTTCGTTCGCCAAATGAAAACCGTCTGCGATCGGCATCGTGTATGTCTGCACAAACACGAAGCTTACAATTGTCCAGTT
>JAQBBZ010000485.1:0-9479 GCA_032125735.1 Labilibaculum sp. | reverse complement strand
ATGTAAATGAACCTTTGTTAGCGATAATCAAAACGCCCGAAAAACTAAGCATTATGCACAAGAAACTCCTCCATCCAATCTTTTGTTTTAACAGTGGGATCGAAAGTAGAACCAAACTTATGGGCCAGATATAGTTCAAACTCAATGCAAATTGCGCAGGGAGTATCGAATAGGCTTTTAAAAGTACTAAATAATAGAGAAATGGATTTAAAAATCCCAGAGCGGCCGATCGAATATAATCCCTTTTGTTCCCAGTAAAAGCTTTTTGTAACTGAGAAGAGAACAAAAGTAAACACCCTAAAAAAAGCAGGGCTACTCCTGATGAAATCAGCAAAAGATGAAGGAAATCCATCCCATTCAGTGCAATTTTAAATGCTGTTGCCACAGTAGACCAGCAAAGAATTGCTGATAGGGCGAAAATGTATGCTTTTCTTTGAGTATCCAAATTTTAGGAGTTAAGCTTCTTCTAATAGGGATGAAAAAATCATTACCTCAGTTTTGTATTTTGCCTGAAAAACAGCTTTTGTTCTTGGCTCGAAACAGGTGTAGTAGTTAGTGAATAGTTCTTTGTTTTTAAACAAAAGTTGAAGAGAGTAGGTCAATCCTTCATCTTCCGTTGCAACCATAACTTTGCAAAAATAACTAGTCGAGAAAGTTCCGGTTTCTTTTAGTAAAGGAATAAATTTTGTTTTCATCCATTCACAAAAATCTTTCTCCATAGATTTTTCGATCAAATAGCTTGTATTGTAGATAATCATTGCTGCATTCTTTAGTTTTGGCAAAGGTATTTAAATTTTACTTCCTTAGCTCACTTAATTTTTTACGGGCTTCAATAGAGTAGATACTATCAGGATATTCAGTGACCAGGCTTTTGTAATTCGCCATTGCTTTTTCAGCTTTGTTTGCCTTTTCGAGTAATTCTCCTTGTGTAAATAAAGCCTTTGCAGCAAGAATTTCGTAAGGATGTTCTTCAATAATTTTGGATAATAACAGAATTGCTTGTTCTGTTTTATTTGCCTCATTGAAGATTTTAAATTTCAGAAAATAAACTTCATCTGTCAGCGAATGGCCTGGATGATTTTTAAGTAATTCATCCAACTTAAGAATCGCTAAAGAATCCTTTCTTTGGTATACTAGAAATTCGGCTTCTGCAAAAGTTTTCATAGCCGTGTAGCTTGTGTCTAAGGCAGTATTGTCGCTGATTAATTGCGATAGAGAAATTGCATCGTTCGCAATTAGTTTTGATGTACTGCCTTTTAGCGCATCAAGTTGAGCTTTTGCCCATTTTAATTCGCCCATAAAGTAAGATACCTGGGCTTTTTTATATTTGGCCTCGAAGCCGATAGAATTGTTTTTGTCTGATTTTTCTATTTGTGAATACAATAGAATTGCATCCCATTTTTCGTTTGCAAATAGCTTTATATCTGCCAGTTCAAGTTTTAATTCTGACTTGGTTTGTTGCTTTATTCCTGAGGCTTCTAATGCTTTTTCCAAAAGCACAATTGATTCCGCTGAATTATTCAATTGAAAAGAATTGATGTGAGCGTATTGAATTATCGCATTACTGATTATGGCTGCATTATTCTCTTCTGCCAAGAATTTTTGATATTGTTTTGAAAGTTCGATCCATTCCGTTTTAGAGCTTGGCTTTTGTTTTTGGAGCATCAAATATCGTGTTTCCAATTCTCCCATACGAGCATTTAAATAATTGGGCGATGCTGATCCTTTATCGACAACTTGTTGGTAGCATTTAAGCGCTATTTCGAATTCATCATTAGTTCTTGAAGCGATTGCCAAAGAAATCAATCGAAATCCATCCTCTTTGCCAATTAAATCTATCGATCTTGCTTGTGTAAATGCTGCTTTAAATTCTTTTTTTTGCATAAAATACCACTGCAGCAATTCCTTAAATGTTAGATTATCGGTCTCTGTTTGTATTATATGTAATAATTGATTCTTAAGAATAGGATCTAAACTTGAATTGATATCTTGAAAGAGTGCAGATTGCAAATGGTTTTGGACCAAATTTAATTGTGTTGGATCAATCGAGAGGGCCAATAGATATTCCGAAACCATTTTTTCAAAATCTTTCTGTGAGAGAAAAATATTTGCCATTTCCAGTTGGAAAAGATGTTCTTGATTAATCAGTATTCGACCTTTTTCGTAAGTTTTAATGGCAAATTCATATTCTCGTTTGTTGATGAAAGCATTTGCTATATTGCTAATTTCACTTTTAACAGGAATTAGTTGATTTAAAACTTTATTGTATTGTTCCAGACTTTTTTCACTTTCTCCAGCTGTTTTGTACAGATACCCTAAATCAATCAAAAAGCTTCTGTCGTCAGGATTTTGCTTTATTTCCTTTTTTATTGCTTTCTCTGCTTCATTAAAATTCTCCAATAGAATTAAACAATCAATATAGTAGTTGAAATAGGTTCTTGATCGTGTAAGCTTGTGCAGATTAAAGAAGAGGGAAGATGCTGGTCTATATTCTTTATCACGAAAGTAATTAAACGCTAACTGACTATCTGTTTGTATACTTTGTTGAGAATAGGCGTATTCAGATCCTAAGAAGGACATCAGAATAAATATGCTTACGATAATTTTTTTCAAAACAGGTAGTTTAAATATGATACTCTACTCAAAAATATAAAAAAAGCCCGGTTGTTTCGAACCGGGCAATAAAATTAAGTAAATATCTTTTAGTCGATTAGATCGAAACCTGTGTATGGAACTAAGGCTTTTGGAATTCTAATTCCTTCAGGTGTTTGATTGTTCTCCAATAAAGCTGCAACAATTCTAGGCAATGCCAATGCACTTCCATTTAATGTATGTGCGAGTTCTGGTTTTTTCATATCCTTTCCTTTGTATCGTAATTTCAAACGATTCGCTTGGTAAGACTCAAAATTAGAAACCGAACTAACTTCTAACCATTTATCTTGAGCTGCAGAAAATACTTCGAAATCGAAAGTCAGTGCCGCGGTAAAACTAGTGTCACCACCACATAGGCGAAGCAAGCGGTAAGGAAGTTCCAATTTCTTGATAAGACCTTCAACGTGCGCGACCATTCCTTCAAGAGCTTCGTACGATTTTTCAGGATGCTGTAGTTGAACGATTTCAACTTTATCGAATTGATGTAAACGGTTCAATCCACGTACATCTTTTCCGTATGATCCGGCTTCTCTTCTGAAACAAGCAGAGTAAGCAGTATTTTTTACAGGAAAATCTTCTTCTTTCAAAATTACATCGCGGTAAATGTTAGTTACCGGTACTTCAGCAGTAGGAATCAAATATAGATTGTCCTCTGGGATATAATACATCTGACCTTCTTTATCAGGTAACTGTCCTGTTCCGTATCCCGATGCCTCATTAACAACCAAAGGAGGAATAACTTCTTCGTATCCTGCTTTGCGGTTTTCATCCAAAAAGAAATTGATTAATGCTCTCTGAAGAATTGCGCCTTTACCTCTGTACAAAGGAAAACCGGCTCCAGTGATTTTATTGCCTAATTCAAAATCAATAATATTGTATTTCTTAGCTAATTCCCAGTGAGGAATTGCACCTTCATGAAGCTTTGGAATATCGCCACAAGTTTTTTCAATAATATTTTCGTTTTCACCTTTACCGGCAGGAACAGATGAATGTGGAATGTTCGGAATTTGAAGTAATAAATCGGTTAATTGCTGGATTGTACTATTTTGAATAGTCGTTAATTCGGCAATAGAATCTTTTAATTCACCTGTTTTTTCTTTAGCAGCATTTGCCTCATCAGCTTTACCACTCTTTAAAAGCATTCCGATTTCTTTCGACAAACCGTTCATTTCCGACAACGTGTCATCTAATTTCAACTGGCTTGCTTTTCTTTTCTCGTCAAGAACAATAATTTTATCGATAATTTCTATTGCATCGAAATTTTTGATTTTCAAAGCCTTAATGGCTTCATTCTTGTTTTCCTGTATGTATTTGAGGCTTAGCATCGGTATCTTTTGTAAATAATTTTATCTGTCTAAAACTTTCAGGCTATAAAAATAAAAAAAAATCTCCTGCTTTACATGAAATAAAGCAGGAGATTATAATATTTTAAAGCGAAATAATTTATTCAGCTACTAAAGGGTCAATAGAAACATAAGATCTATCATCTCTTTTCTTTTTGAAAACTACAGTTCCAGGAATAAGTGCAAAAAGGGTATGATCTCTACCAATACCTACATTTTCACCTGGATTGTGTTTTGTACCTCTTTGACGAACAAGAATACTTCCAGATTTAGCGAATTGACCACCAAAAATTTTAACTCCTAATCGCTTACTTTCCGATTCTCTACCGTTTCTAGAACTACCGGCTCCTTTTTTATGTGCCATGTTATTATATTTTTAAGGATTAAGCTACAATTTCTTCAATTTGAATATGTGAAAGGTCCTGACGGTGTCCGTTCAGTTTTCTGTATCCTTTTCTTCTTTTCTTTTTGAATACTCTTACCTTATCACCTCTCATGTGAGATAACACTTTAGCAGTTACTTTAGCTCCTTCTACTGTTGGAGCACCAACTACGATTTCACCATCGTTATCCACTAAAAGTACTTTAGGGAATTCAACTTGTCCACCTTCTTCAGTAGATAGTCTGTGAACGAAAATCTTTTGGTCTTTTTCAACTTTGAATTGCTGACCAGCGATTTCTACAATTACGTACATTATTTCTAATTTTACGGTTTGTTCCAGGGGGTGGGCCATTTTAAACTCTAAATTCACCTCTTGATGAACCCCCGAAGAATTTTATTTCGGAATGCAAAAATAAAAAAGATTAATTTATAAACAAAGTTTTATCCCTATAAATGAATCATTTCATGCTTTTTTTTATTTTTAAAATAAGTTCTGGATGATTTTTTTAGAAAATCATTTAAGATTTAAAGTTTCAGGACTTACGGTTGGATTTCTTTGGCTATAATATGTATCTTCATACGAAACATCCGAATGACTAGCATTAGGATCGTTGAAAATGAATAGAAGTAGTAAATCTATTGGTTTGCCGAAGAATTTGTTTTATGGGCTGAAGTAATTCTGTAAGTATTGTCAATTTTGAGAAAAGGCTCAGCTTATTGTTAATTGTCTATTAAAAACAATTCTTATATTTGTTAATTGATAGCTAAAAAAAGAGAAGTTTTTTATGGGTAAGATAAAACTTAATGTTTTAGGATTGTCGTACAGTCAGACTCAAACAGGAGCCTATGCTCTTGTCTTGTCTGAAGAAGGTGGAGATAGGAGGATTCCTATTATTATAGGAGGTGTAGAGGCTCAGTCAATTGCTATTCAATTGGAGGAGTTAGAGCCACCGCGACCATTAACCCATGATCTTTTTAAGAGTTTTGCCGAGGCATTTGCAGTGAATGTTGTAGAGGTAAATATTTACCGATTGGAAGAAGGAATTTTTTACTCTGAACTAATCTGCGAAAAAGGCCCTAATCGTATTCGAATAGATTCTCGTACCTCGGATGCAGTTGCTATCGCTTTACGTTTTAGATGTCCTATTTTTACAACAGAGGATATAATTGAAAAAGCAGGTATCGTATTAAGTCTAGAGGGTGAACCGGAGGATCCTTTAATAGCCGGTCAGAAAGACGAGGAGAGTTCTCTACCCGAAAAGAGGAATCAATTTACAGATTATTCATTGACTCAACTTACAGGCATGCTTGATGGTGCCGTTCGTGATGAAGATTACGAACGAGCTTCGCTAATTCGTGATGAAATTGGTAGAAGGGGAGAATCCAGTTAATTTTATATCACAACGTGATTTATAGATATAAAAAAAATGGCAAGTTTTCACTTGCCATTTTTTGTGTTTTATAAATTTGCTTTAGTGATTAAAACCAGCTAATTCTTTTGGGTCATGTTTGTGCTTAAACAGGAATGCGAAGAATATTGTAATTACCAATGAATAGATCGCAAATGAATTCCAAATGTTCATCCATTCAAAGCCACCTTGGGAATCTGTGAAGAATGTTCCAATGATAACACCACTAAGCCAGGAGCCTAGAATAGCACCAAAACCATTGGTCATCATCATGAATAAACCTTGTGCGCTTGAACGATTACTTGAATCACATTGAGTCTCTACAAATAATGAGCCTGATATATTGAAAAAATCAAATGCCATTCCATAAACAATACACGAAAGAATAATCATCCATAGTCCACCTTCTGGGTCACCATATGCAAATAGAGCAAATCGTAATACCCAAGCTACCATAGATATCAGCATTACTTTTTTAATGCCAAATTTATTTAGGAAGAAAGGTATTGCTAAGATAAATAAGGTTTCTGATATCTGAGAAATCGACATGATTATGGTCGAATATCGAACAACAAATGAATCTGCATATTGTGGAATTCGCTCGAATTCAGACAGAAAACGATCGCCATACATGTTTGTTAATTGCAAAGCAGCACCCAGAAACATCGAAAAGACAAAGAACAATGCCATTTTGTAGTTCTTAAATAGTTTGAAGGCATTTAAACCAAGAGTTTCCGTAAGAGAACTGCTTTTTTGTCCTTTGTTTTGTGGTTTGCATTGTGGTAATGTAAAAGCATAAATTGCTAATAGCACAGAAACAAAAGCCGCAATATAGAATTGATTTCCAGAAGCCTTGAATCCGGTTAAATTGGTAATCCACATCGCAGCAATAAAACCAATTGTACCCCAAACACGAATAGGGGGGAATACTTTAATTACATCGTAATTGTTGTTTTTAAGAATGGTATACGAGATCGAATTCATTAAAGCGATTGTTGGCATATAGCAAATCATTGCTACCAATATAACTGTGATGAAAATCGTTGGATCATCAACTTGAGGTAAGTAAGCCAATGCTACAGCTCCTAATAAATGAAGAATTCCATATAATTTCTCAGCATTTATCCATCTGTCAGCAATTATACCAGTAAGAGTTGGCATAAAGAGTGAAGAAATACCGAGGGTTGAAAATACGGCACCAAACTCTTCTGGAGACCAATGTTTTGTTCCGAACCAGTAATTTGCTATTGTTATCAACCAAGAACCCCAAATGAAAAATTGCAAGAAGTTCAATACGATCAGACGATTTTTTATACCCATAACGATTTTTTAAAAAAATAGATTAGTGATTACTATGTCTTACTGGTTATTGGTTGTTTGTGTAGTACTTAATTGGAAGTTCATTCGATGATTCGATCACAGAGATCAAAATCATTACTCTAATGAATATCAAAAGTCTCAAAACTAACTAAAAAAAATAGATTCTTAAAATATCGACATTGTCTTTTTATGACAATTAAAAGTGATATGGAAATATTCTATATAAAGAAGCTTCTGTTTCGATGAAGTGAAATTTGATTGAAAAAAGTATTTTTGCATTTCATTCAGTTCGATTTAAATGATAACAGTAAATTCTATAAAGACAAAAAGTCAATCTATCAGGTCAAAATTGATCGATGCAGTTAAAGTATCTATTCCAAAAGCCTATTCTACCACCAAATGGTTGTTGAGTATAATGATTCCTGTGTCGTTTGGAGTTTTGTTGTTGAATTATACTGGAATTTTAGGGCAAGTTTCATCTTATTTGGCACCAGCTTTTGAATTCATGGGATTACCTGGAGAATCTGCATTTGTGCTTTTAACCAGTATTTTCACCAATATTTATACCGCTATTGCGATAATTACCAGCCTTGAATTGGAAGGAAGAGTCGTAACAATTTTAGCGGCCATGTGTTTGGTGGCTCATGGTTTTGTAATTGAGACTGCAGTCTTGAAAAAAACAGGTTCATCGATGCTTCGAATGATTATACTGCGATTAACAAGCAGTTTTGTGTTAGGTCTTTTTTTAAATTGGGCATTGCCTGTAGATTCATTTCAAGCTCACTCAGGAGTTCTTGTTCAGCAAGAGAGTTTTAGTATAATGTTTGTGGCGTGGTTATGGTCTTCGTTTACCTTAAGTTTAAAGGTTGTGATTTTAATTAGTCTATTAATGATATTGCAACGAATTCTGGAGGTTTTTGGTGTTATTAAGTGGTTGTCTAGAATATTGGCACCTTTACAAACCATTATGGGATTGCCCGAATCTACCTCATTTTCATGGATTGTGGCAAATACGTTAGGATTGGCCTACGGTTCTGCCATCATGATTGAACAGGTGGAAAATGGAGAAATGACCAAGCCGGAAGCTGATTTATTGAATCATCATATCGCTGTATCTCACTCACAATTAGAAGATCCATTATTATTTGCAGCCATTGGCGTGCCTATATGGTGGTTGATTATACCCCGATTAATACTAGGAATTATTGTCGTATGGGTATATCGTTTAGAATTATTGATAAGGAAATCCTTAAATAGTTTTACCTTTAAAAATTAAAATTTGACAATTAGTTATGCAACAATATCTTCACTTATTAGAAAGAGTTCTCGAAGAAGGGAATAACAAAGAGGACAGAACTGGGACAGGAACCGTAAGTGTTTTTGGTCATCAGATGCGTTTTGATTTATCCAAAGGATTTCCTCTTTTAACTACGAAAAAGCTTCATTTAAAATCAATAATTCACGAATTGCTTTGGTTTTTAGATGGTGATACTAACGTAAAATATCTTCAGGACAATGGAGTTAAGATATGGAATGAGTGGGCTGACGAAAATGGAGATTTGGGGCATGTTTATGGATACCAGTGGAGATCCTGGCCAAAAAGCAATGGAGAATCCTTGGATCAGATTAAGCAAGTAGTTCACGATATAAAAAATAATCCTGATTCTCGAAGATTAATTGTGAGTGCATGGAATGCCGGCGATATTGAAAATATGGCTTTGCCTCCTTGTCATGCTTTGTTTCAGTTTTATGTAGCTAATGGCAAACTTTCTTGTCAGTTGTATCAGCGTAGTGCTGATATTTTTCTTGGAGTTCCGTTTAATATAGCTTCTTATGCTATTTTAACAATGATGATGGCACAGGTTTGTAATTTGGAACCTGGTGAATTTGTCCATACATTAGGCGATGCTCATATTTACTTGAATCATTTGGATCAGGTAAAACTACAATTATCAAGAGAGCCGAGAAAACTTCCTTTGTTAAAAATAAACCCGGAAGTTAAAAGTATATTCGATTTTAAATTTGAAGATTTTAGTTTGGAAAACTACGATCCACATCCTCATATTAAAGGAGCAATATCTATTTAGTAGTTAATTATGAATCACGCTTTTCATGGGAAAAGATAATATCTGATAATAGAAAAGCTATAGATTCGCAGTTCGTATAGTTAAGTTGTGCAAGTATCTTAATGAGGATAATTGGAAGTATTCAAAAAACTATAAAACTTCATAATTCATAATTCTTAATTTATAATTATATGAATGTATCAATTATTGTTGCCGTTTCCCGAAATCTGGTAATCGGAAAAGATAATCAGTTAATTTGGAAACTTTCTGCCGATTTAAAAAGGTTTAAAGACCTAACAACTGGGCA
>JAQBBZ010000484.1:0-4339 GCA_032125735.1 Labilibaculum sp. | reverse complement strand
GTAAAGGTTGACGAAAACCATGGTCCGCAAGGTACTGTAATGCCTATGAGTTTTGGACCTACAGGGGAAGCCTAGCAATCAGCATATAAATTTGAACCGGAAAATAGGTATTGTTTTCCGGTTTTGTTATTCAATCGGAATTGTAGCAGATCTGGTTATGACTTTTTGTATTGACTTTTGTTTGCTAGTTATCAGAAACCAAATAAATATTGAGCCTGCTATAAGTATTCCCAACAGAATCCCCAATTGAGAGTCTATTGCTAAGCCACCATTTTTGTTGGGGGCAACTAATAAATAGGTGAAACATACCGCAGTCATAAATAGGGCAGGAATGCTAAGGAATAAGTGATTTTTACCTTCTTTTGCCAAATACATTGCTGCAGTCCATAGCATTACCATAGAAAGAATTTGATTTGATAAACCAAGGTATTTCCAGATCGTGGAAAACTCTAGTTGAGATAGTATAAATCCAATAGTGAATAATGGTATTGATACAAACAATCTGTTTTTGATTGATTTTTGATTGTAATTAAATATATCTGCGATGGTAAGGCGAGCACTACGAAAAGCTGTGTCACCTGTTGTAATAGGGCAAGCGATAACACCTATGATGGCAAAAACCGCTCCAATTTTTCCTAGCCATGTATTACAAATTTCATTCACGATCCATGCAGGATTGTGTCCCGAAGCGATTGTTGAATTCAATTCATGGGCATTACCAAAGAAGTTCATGGCTGCTGTGGCCCAAATGATTGCAACAATTCCTTCAGCAATCATTGCTCCATAAAATACGGGTCTCCCTAAGCTTTCTTTTTTCATACAACGAGCCATCATAGGCGATTGTGTGGAATGAAATCCTGAAATGGCACCACAGGAAATTACAATAAACATCATCGGATAAAGTATATTTTGTGTGGGATTTACGTGTAGATTTTTTAAGTCACCTATTGATATTTCATTTTATATTAAACTGCCATTCATCCCTTTATATATTATCATTCCCGCTATACTTATCGCCATAAGTAATAGTGCTATGCCAAAAACCGGGTAGATTTTGCCGATAATTTTGTTAATTGGGAGTAGTGTTGCTAGTAAATAATAGGCAAATATGCCATAAAGCCACCCGTGTAATCCCCCTCCAGTTAAATCAGAGAGTAATCCGGCGGGACCGGTTACGAAAGCTACCCCAACAAATAAAAGTAAGAGAATTGTGAAAACTCTTATGAAATTTTGAATACCAGAGTCTAAATATTTACCAACGATTTCAGGAAGGCTTGCCCCTTCATTCCTAATCGAAAGCATACCTGAAAAATAATCATGGCTTGCCCCCATAAATATACAACCAAAAACAATCCAAATGTATGCAATGGGCCCATACATGGCTCCTAAAATTGCTCCGAATATTGGCCCAAGACCTGCAATATTTAGAAATTGAATGGTGAACATTTTCCAAGTTGGCATTGGAATGAAATCAACACCATCTTCTAGGCTAACAGCTGGCGTTATAATGGTATCATCAGCACCAAAAAATCGTTCTATAAATTTTCCGTAGAAAATATATCCGATTATTAAGGCCAATATTGCACTTAAAAAAGTAATCATATCTTTTTTTAATCAAATTTGTATAAACAAAATTAAAATTTTAAATGATATCCTATTTCCTCGATAATAAACAGATATAAATTGACACCATTTTTTTTGCTTGTATGAATCGTTGATCCCTCAAAAAAGAAATTCAAACAGGAGTATTTTGTGTTCAATTTAGAAATTGATTCTATGAAAATATAATGAAAGAAATAATTAAACATCGTTTGTTTTGCTGAGGTGTGTGATTTTAATAATCGAAAAATCAGTGTGTTACGAATGGATGAGTGTCGGTTTTTA
Organism: Labilibaculum sp.; assembly: GCA_032125735.1. GTDB lineage: Bacteria > Bacteroidota > Bacteroidia > Bacteroidales > Marinifilaceae > Labilibaculum. Next base: position 2,455 of record JAQBBZ010000484.1, on the reverse strand, counting down.
TTATAAGTATTAAGGGAAGTTTGCGATGAAATAGGCCTGTTGTTCAACTCGCAATCTAGATTTGTTTTAAGGACTCTAATCTTTATATTTGCTAAGCTTTGATTTTGACGAATTGAATCATTTAATGAGCAAATCTGAATAAGGAAATATTAAATAGTGATTTGATGATTTATCTGCCTAGATTATTACAGCAATGTAGTTTGAAAATCGGGTTTCGATAAATCTGAATTAGTTACAGATGATAAAATAGATATTACAATGAAAGGATTAAAAATTGTTGTTCTTGCTAAGCAGGTTCCTGATACTAGAAATGTTGGGAAGGATGCTATGAAAGCTGATGGAACTGTGAATAGAGCTGTGTTACCAGCGATCTTCAATCCTGAAGATTTAAATGCCCTTGAGCAAGCGTTGCGTTTGAAAGATACTTACCCTGGAACAGAAGTTACCCTTTTGACAATGGGACCTGGCAGAGCTGCCGAGATTATTCGTGAAGGGCTTTACCGTGGTGCTGATAATGGAATACTTTTATCGGATCGTGCTTTTGCCGGTTCTGATACATTGGCTACCTCTTATGCTCTTTCTTGCACCCTTAAAAAAATGGGTAAAATTGATATTATCATTGCAGGTCGTCAGGCAATCGATGGTGATACTGCTCAGGTAGGACCTCAAGTAGCGGAGAAATTAGGATTTCCTCAAATAACATATGCAGAGGAAGTAGTTTCTGTTGAAAAGGGGAAAATTATTGTAAAACGTCGTTTAGAACGTGGTGTTGAAACTGTAGAAGGTCCTTTACCAATGGTGATAACAGTAAATTCTTCTGCTCCTGAATGCCGTCCTCGTAATGCTAAATATGTAATGAAATACAAGCATGCCAGAGCCGTTTCGGAAATGCAGAATGCTGATGAAGATTACATCTTGTTACATAACAATCGTCCATATTTAAATATTGGCGAATGGAGTGTAAATGATATCGAAACCAAACCAGAAGAGCTTGGTTTAGCTGGATCACCTACAAAGGTAAAAGCTATTGAAAATGTGGTTTTTCAAGCTAAAGAGGCTAGAGTTCTTGAGCCTACAGATGCTGATATGGGCGAGTTAATGAAAGAATTAATCGCTAACCACACCATTGGTTAATCGATTGGATTTTTCCAGTCATCTCAATGTAGAATTAAAAAAATTGAAACCGTGAACAACGTATTTGTATATTGTGAAATAGAAGAGGGACAGGTTGCAGATGTAAGCCTTGAACTTTTAACCAAAGGTAGAAAACTAGCTGACGATTTAAAATGTGAGCTTGAAGCTATCGTAATTGGAGCTGATCTAAAAGGTGTAGAGAAGCAAATTATGCCTTATGGTGTAGATACTGTTTGGATTGCCAGTGATAAGCGTTTGTACCCTTACACTACATTGCCTCATACATCAATTATTGTGAAATTATTTGGGGAAGAAAAACCACAAATCGCTTTGATGGGTGCTACCAGCATTGGTCGTGATTTAGGTCCTCGGGTATCTTCTGCTCTTCATTCAGGTTTAACAGCCGATTGTACCAGTTTGATGATTGGTGATCATGAAGACAAAAAGAACAATAAGGTATATAAGGATTTGTTGTACCAAATTCGTCCGGCTTTTGGAGGAAATATTGTGGCCACAATTGTCAATCCTGACTGTCGTCCACAGATGGCTACCGTTCGTGAGGGGGTAATGAAGAAAGAAATTCTATCAGATGCTTACAAAGGTAAAGTAAAACAACTTGATGTTGAGAAGTATGCAAATACTGAAGATTTTATAGTTAAAGTGATTGAGCGTCATATGGAAGCTTCAAAAGTAAACATCAAAAATGCGGGTATTATAATCGCAGGTGGTTACGGTGTAGGTTCTAAGGCTAACTTCGATAAATTGCATGAATTAGCTGATGTTATTGGAGCAGAAGTGGGTGCTTCGCGTGCGGCTGTGGATGCTGGTTATGCATCGCATGAGCGACAAATTGGACAAACAGGTGTAACTGTTCGTCCTAAACTATATATTGCTTGTGGTATTTCTGGTCAGATTCAGCACACAGCAGGTATGGAAGAATCATCAATGGTGATTGCTATTAATACTGATAAGAATGCACCAATCAATAATTTCGCGGACTATATTATTACCGGCGATATTGCTGATGTGATTCCTAAAATGATTAAGCAGTACAAAGAAAACACTAAATAGGAAACCTTTTTAAGGTAATGGTGTTCGCTAATCGCTTTAATTTTAACAAAAAAAACATCCAAAGAAATGGCTAATTTCTATATAGATAACGATGATTTGAAGTTCCACCTGGATCATCCATTAATGAAAAAAATTGTTGCCCTTAAAGAGCGCAACTTTGAAGATAAAGAAACGTACGATTATGCACCTCTTGATTTTGAAGATGCAATGGATTCTTACGATCGCACCTTGGAAATTGTTGGTGAGATTT
>JAQBBZ010000483.1:0-3028 GCA_032125735.1 Labilibaculum sp. | reverse complement strand
TTTTTCCTCATCGCCATCACAGCTACGATGATTTACTTCGTATTTCGCTACCGAAAAGAAAGGAATCCGGTAGCCACTCAAATCCACGGAAGTGTTCCCCTTGAAATACTGTGGACTGTTATCCCAACCCTATTGGTGATGGTGATGTTCTATTACGGATGGATGGGCTACAAGCCAATGAAAGAAGTTCCTGATGATGCTTTTGTGATAAAAAGTATTGGCAGAATGTGGAATTGGCAATTCGAATACGAAAACGGGAAAAAAACAGACACCCTCTATGTTCCTTTGAATCGTGCTGTAAAATTAGATTTGGTTGCTCTCGACGTAATACACAGTTTATACATTCCTTCGTTTAGACTAAAGCAGGACATTGTGCCCGGAAAAAAACAAATGATGTGGTTTATCCCCGGACGAGAAGGCGAATATGATGTGTTTTGTACTGAATATTGCGGCTTGCGGCACTCATCCATGCAAACATCTGTAATTGTAATGCCACAGGATAAATTTGATAGCTGGTACATCGATACAACAAAAACGGTGACTCTTATTTCGGATAAACCTGGTGCTTTAGGCTTAATCATTGTAAAAAAGAATGGTTGTCTGGCCTGTCACTCGCTCGATGGATCGAAGTTGGTTGGTCCAAGCTGGAAAGCTTTGTTCGGCAAAACCGAAACGGTTATTACTAACGGACAAACAAGAGAACAAATCGTTGACACTGCCTATGTAATCAACTCGATATACAATCCTAACGATGATATCGTAAAGGGATTTAATAAAGGCTTGATGCTTTCCTATAAAAATGAATTAACCGAAGATGATATCGGCGAAATCATCGAATTTATGAAGACGCTTGATAAATAGACAGCTTATGACCATATCCTCCAAAATATCCACGCTCTCTGAATTGGGAAAAATTAAAATTGCTGTTCCAATAGCCATTTCCTGCCTCACGGGATATTTACTGTATACTCCGGAATTCTCTCTGGATATGGCATATGTAGTGTTTGGTATTTTTTTGATTGTGGCGGGAGCTTCGGCCTTAAATCACATTCAGGAGCATAAAAAAGATGCCTTAATGAATCGCACCAAGTTCCGTCCCATCCCATCCGGCAAAATCAGCATTTCCGAAGCCGTGAAATGGAGTGTTTTCTTTTTACTTTCGGGTTGCGGTTTACTAGCCTTAGGAGGCACTACCGAAAGTTTGTGGCTGGCCATTTTTTCAATCTTTTGGTACAATCTGGTTTATACTCCATTGAAACAGATTTCGGCATTTGCCGTTGTTCCCGGAGCACTAAGCGGTGCATTCCCTCCAATGATTGGTTATGTTGCTGCAGGTGGTAATTTTTTGGATTGGCCAATTTTGGCTCTGTCATTTTTCTTCTTTATCGGGCAAATTCCACACTTTTGGCTTTTACTGCTGCTCTACGGCGAAGATTATAAAAAAGCTGGCTTTAAAGTCCTGATAGATGTGTTTAGTGTAAAACAAATTCACAACATCACTTTAATATGGATATTGGCAACAATCATGGTGGCTTTGCTGCTTCCCATCTTTGATGTTCTCTCGTCAAAAGTTCTGATTTGGTCTTTACTGGCCATGTCTTTATTCATTATTCCGAACAGTTTTACTCTTTTGAAAAATTACGATCGAATAACAGTGCGAAAGTTGTTTTTACGTTTGAATTTATATTTCCTCATGATCATGATCCTAATTAGTATCGATAAACTTTACTTTTAGAGCTACTCTTTACACTCAAATATTCCATTTCCTGCACAAGAGTTTTATTGTAAACATAAAGCACCCCTCTGTCCTTCGGACATCTCCCCTTAAAATGGGAGAAACCTTCACAACCGAAATCTTCCCATCTTGAGGGAAAGTACCGACAGGCGAAAGGGTGTTAAATCTTGAAATTATTTTTTTTACTCAACAAGATGTGAATAAAAAGTAGCCTTTTGAGGAGAAAACCAACAGGGAGAGGGGTGAAATCAGGAACTAAAAACATGGCTATGCCAAACAACCGTCCATTTTTAATTATTATCAGAGACTGTAAATTAGACATTTACATCAATCCTTTTTATATTTATACTTCAACAAAACCAAACTAATATGAAACGTCCATAACAGGGAATTGTCAAACACAGAGGGATGATTATTCCAGTATGGTAAGTTCCATATCACAAAAACATAAAATTATACAGATATGAAACAGATTTTAATCGTAGTATTTGCAATTGGTTTCTTAGCCGCTTGCCAATCGAATACTAAAAAAGTAGAAAGTGATTCAAAAGCAGAAACTACTCAGGTGGTAGAATATGAAACAATGGAATTTACCGTAACTGGAATGACTTGTACGGGTTGCGAAAACACCATTAAAAATGGTTTGAAACAAATTGATGGCGTTGTTGAAGTGGAAGCTTCCCATACAAACAATAAAGTAACTATTAAGCTGGAAAAAGATAAAGTCAATCGCGAAGAAATTGCTCAGAAAATTGAGACCATTGGTTATCATGTTGAGGAGTAAAATCAGATCCTGCGAAGCTGCATTACAAAGAGGCTGTCCAAAAAGTAATATTTTGTATCGGATTGTCATGTTGAGCGAAGTCGAAACATCTGTTTTTCAAAGTGAAAGATTCTTCGACAAGCTCAGAATGACAATAGAACGATATTTTTTAGACACCCTCTTTTTCCTTTCTATGAATTAGCCCAAAGCCAGACTTTGGCTGCGAATTTGCACCCAATGCAAAATGATACCGATATATATTTGAAAATCAATATCCAGTTGGCGCAGATAGGGATTATTTGACTTCGTCGATTTTCAATTCAAATACGAATCGGTATTAGACTGGAAAAAACAGGCAGTCTTTACCCATCAATAAGCAGTGCCGGCAGTCGCATTATAAAAGCAGTAAACGACGCTGGATTTAACAAAATTTGATCTTTTCAGAAAACCACGTGTGGTTTCGATGCAAACCACACGTGGTTTCATCCAAAAGCACGTGTGGTTTTGAGTAATACCACAGCAGGTTTTGA
>JAQBBZ010000482.1:0-28309 GCA_032125735.1 Labilibaculum sp. | reverse complement strand
AACAAAAAGAATATTTAAAAGCCATAAAAATAAGTGGTGATGCATTAATTGTCCTTATAAATGACATCCTCGATTTGGCAAAAGTAGATGCCGGGAAAATGACATTTGAGCAAATACCTTTCAAAATATCTCAGTCTATAGCAGCAATGCTGCATCTTTTTGAAATTAAAATTCAGGAAAAGAATTTAAATTTAGTAAAAGACTACGATACCAATATTCCTGATGTGCTGGTTGGCGACCCCGTTAGGTTACACCAAATTATTTCAAATCTGTTAAGTAATGCTGTGAAATTTACTTCAAAAGGCAAAATCACATTCGGGATTCGATTGTTGGATGAAGATGAAAAGAAAGTAATCCTTGAATTTACCTTTTCTGATACTGGAATTGGAATACCTGAAGATAAAATAGAAAAGATTTTCGAGAACTTTCAGCAGGCAACCAGCGGAACTTCACGTTTGTTTGGAGGAACCGGTTTAGGTCTTGCCATTGTGAAACAATTAGTAGAAACGCAGGGTGGTAGCATTCATGTATCAAGCAAAATTAATGAAGGTTCTACTTTTAAATTTACACTAAGTTTTCAGAAAACAAAGGCTAAAGCTGATTTGGAACCAGATATAGCTGAATTTTACACTGACCTTAAAAATATAAAAGTATTAGTGGTTGAAGATATTCCTCTCAATCAATTATTGATGAAAACGCTCTTGGATGATTTCGGATTTGAAAGCGATATTGCGGCTAACGGAAAAATTGCTATCGGAAAAATGCAAACCAAATCGCACGATATTATTTTGATGGACTTGCAAATGCCGGAAATGAATGGATTTGAAGCTACCGAATTTATTCGAAATAAAATGAATCACAATATTCCTATCATCGCTTTAACGGCGGATGTTACGACTGTCGATTTGGCAAAATGCACATCGGTTGGAATGAATGATTACATTGCAAAACCTGTCGACGAAAGACTATTATACAGTAAAATAATTGGTCTGGTAAAAAAGAATCCCAATAGTATAGACCCTGAAAAAAACAGATTAAACCTTAGTAAAAATGATAAATGTACTGACTTAGATTATTTAAATCGCAGGACAAAATCAAATCCGAAACTAATGATGGATATGATTTCTCTTTATCTGACACAAACCCCAGCTTTAATTACTACAATGAAACAGGGTCTGAAAAATAAAGATTGGAAATTACTGTACGCAGCTGTTCATAAAATGATTCCATCATTTTCGATCATGGGTATTAGTACCGATTTCGAAGACATCGCAAAAAAAGTACAGGAATATGCCCGCACGCAGGAACAATCAGAAGGAATACCCGAAATGGTTTTGAAACTTGAAAGCGTTTGTACACAGGCATGTGAAGAATTAAAAGAAGAGTTTAATGCAATTAAAACACGAAATAATGAGTAACAATACTAAATCCGATAGCAATCAAATCAAAATTTTTCTGGTTGATGATGATGCTTTGTATCTAAAATCATTGGAAATTGATTTTCTACAACACGCCGATTTTGTTATTGAAACATTTGCAACAGGCGAAATTTGTTTAGAAAATTTATCACAAAACCCCGATGTTATCATTTTAGATTATCATCTTGATGGTATTGATAAAAACGCGATAAATGGTATAGAAACATTGGATAAAATAAAATCATTCAATCCTGACATTCCTGTTGTAATGCTATCATCTCAAGATAAAATTGATGTTGCTATAAACTGCATGCATCATCAAGCTACTGATTATGTAGTGAAAAGCGAAACTGCCTTCATGCGTTTACAAAAAATTATCACAACTATTTTTACTTATAAAAAAATGGAAAAAGAATTGAGTTGGTATATGGATCGGATGTAATCTTCATACACTATTAAATTTTTACATATCTCCTAAAAGTTGCATTTACTAATTGTATTCGAGTGCTAAATAATATTGCAGAAAAATGTGTGAACTACATAACTAAAAAATACAATTGTGCAACACACGCCCCTATCAAGTTCCCTTACTTTGTTTTATCAAAATAATTCATAATTAAAACAAGTAAAATGAAACTAAAAAATGTATTTCTAATCTCAGCTGTATTAATGGCAGGATTAATGTCAAGCTGTGATAACAACATGGATGTAAATCCAACACCAGAACTATCTACCGTGGAAAATTCTTCTGTAAAATTAGGAGCAGTATCTGCTTCAATGCTATCGTCAGATATGTCATTGGAAAATGAAAATAGTAGTTTGGAAACAGTAAATCTTGGGCTTGCAGGTGAATTCGTAATTCTATCAAAAACAGGAATTACAAGTGTTTATAAATCTTCAATTTTAGGAGATATTGGAACAAGTCCAATCACTGGTGCTGCTATGACATTAAGTTGTGGGGAAGTAACAGGTTCTATATTCTCAGTTGATGCTGCAGGCCCAGCTTGCAAAATCACAAGTGCTACCAGATTAGGAATCGCAGTACTTGATATGCAAGCCGCTTACACCGACGCAGCAGGAAGATCTAATCCTGATTACTTGAATTTAGGTGCTGGAACAATTGGTAGCATAACGCTTTTGCCAGGTCTTTACAAATGGTCAAGCTCTGTTAATATCCCAACAGATATCACAATTTCTGGTAGCTCTACAGATATTTTTATTTTGCAAGTTGCAGGAAATCTAAATATGAGCTCTGCAGTAAGAGTTACTTTAGAAGGTGGTGTTCAGGCTAAAAATATTTTCTGGGTGGTAGCCGGTTCCGTAACTTTCGGAACGACTAGTCATTTTGAAGGAAACATTTTAGGACAAACAGCCATCAATATGAAAACAGGCGCAACTATGAATGGAAGAATGTTAGCACAAACTGCTGTAACTCTTCAAATGAATACTGTTGTGATACCAGAATAAGCTTTTAAATAAAAATCTCAGAAGATGCTGTCTAAACTAATTTTTAGACAGCATCTTTATTTATATTAGCTTTAACGAGTATCGTCTCAATTATGGCCTAGCGTACTAGATTTCTTCACCATAAGCTTATCACAATGGCAAGGCACAAAAATGACACAATGTTTCTTTACCTGTGACTTTAAGTTAATCCCAGCTATTTAGGAAGTATAAGTCTAAAGAAATTTAGGATTATAAAAATCCATTTAATAATAAGTGTGAATGATATAACTTTATTCTAAAGTTATGTAACACTTTTCGTGACTAATATATTCACCTTTGCATCTAGAGAATTCAATGATAAAATATATTTAGAATATAATGGCAAATGCATCAGAATTACCACGAAACTGGGAAGATCAAAAAGTGAAACTAAAACAAAAATTTGCTGCACTTGTAAACAATGATTCATTGTTTGAAAAAGGTAAAAAAGAAGCATTACTGGAAAGACTTCAAATTAAGTTAGGCAAAACAAAAGAAGAAGTGCAAAATATTATTGAATTGCTGTAATCACAATTGTTTTAAGTGAAATACTCTCCAACTCCATTCATACTTCAATCGGAACGGAGTGACTATCAGATTGAGTCCCGACAATTAAGGAAAGTCTTTTATCCTTAAACGACTTAATTATAAATACTGATTTCTCCCATAATGTGTGAACAATGTAACTTATATTAAAAGTTATAGAACACTCTCCACAGCTAATGATCTTAGCTTTATTCTGTGATATTTTTTCACACACATGAATACAAATTCAACATAAAACGTCCATGCAAAAGCAATTTTGACACAGGGAGATGATTATCTCAGCATGGTAAGTTCTCCCGATAAATTCAGAACAGGCTATATAGCAAATCAAAAACAAATCAGTAACATATGAAAATAAAAAATCTATTACCAGCTTTTGCGATAGCATCAGTTGTTTTAATGGCCAGTTGCAATAAAGATGAAACGGAAACTAGCAATCCAATTGTAATTCCAGTTCAAACAACAGTTCAAACAGCAATTTCACTTGATGCTGCATCCAACTTTGCGATTCTTGCCGGTTCAGAAATTACGAACACGGGAGCAACAGTTATTACTGGTGATATTGGATTAAGTCCGGGCACTTCAATTGGGGGATTTCTTCCAGGAATTCTGAACGGAACACAGCATATTAATGATGAAATAGCTAATCAGGCTAAACTTGATATCGTTGATATATATAATGATATTGCAGCAAGAACATGTACCGATGTCGTAACATTGTCAGGAAATATTGGTGGACTTACACTAACTCCCGGACTCTATTTTTCTACTTCATCCTTAGCAATTTCATCAGGCGATCTTACTTTTGATGCACAAGGAGATGCAAGTGCCGTATTTATAATACAGATCGCATCATCATTTACCACAACATCAGGACGTAAAGTTATTCTTAGCGGAGGTGCATTAGCAGCCAATATTTTTTGGAATGTGGGTAGTTCTGCAACTTTCGGAACTACATCGGTTATGAAAGGTACTATTTTAGCTACGGAGTCAATAACCTTCAATACAGGAGCAACACTTGATGGCCGGGCATTAACAAGAATTGGCGGAGTTACTTTGGAAGGCAATACGATTGTAAAACAGTAAGCATTTACAGAATACTTAAACGAGCTGCCTCAAAAAGGCAGCTCGTTTTTTATGCGATTAAATAAGATTACACCTAAAAATGTGTGAATGATGTAACTTATTATTAAAGTTGTGTAATAAGCTATTTTTCAAGCCTAAGTACCTTTAATCAGGTGAAAATTCACCTGCAATTTTTAAAAAAAATATCATGAAAAAAACTTTTATCAATGCCCTATACCAATCTATGGCAGGTAATCTAAAACTGCTTCTTTTCATCATAAGCTTAGGATTCTTTAGCTTGGGAGCATCGGCAAATCCTAAATTAGCATCAAAGCAGCAAATTGGTATGTTTAAAAACTCTACGCTTTGTGTGGTACTTGAAGATGGTACAATTACATATAATATACTTATTAAAGAAGCCGTTGAGAAATACTGGAAATCTACCGACTTTGTATTTATTAGTCAGGAAGAGTTTAATCAGCGTCACTTCGACTCGAAGTATTCTTTTTTAGTGCTCATGAAAGGTGTTTTTGACAATGACCCGGATGGAGTGAGCTATAATTACCTTAGCCTTGTCTTGGGCGATAAATCAGCCGACCTCACCAACATGCCCGAATTGTGCAGTTTTCCGATTTCGTACAGTGATGACAATACGATGGATTTTGGATATGTAATTCCCGCAATGGTTAAATTCATGCAAAAACATGCTTTAAATCTTGAATCACATCGTTTCATGATATCACTGAGAGGATTAAAATATTACAATGGTTCATCAAGCTTTAAAAATAAGGTCTTGTTACTAAACAAAAATGTAATGGCTTTAAACGCCAATTCACCTGAGAAAATAAAATCGACATATCCCTATTATGTGAAATTTTTGAATGGTGATGAAATTCAAAAAGAAATAGCATCCGATCCTTCGAATGCCTTGTTTAATTTTCATGTTGGTCCGGCACAGAAAGACGCTGCAGGAAAATGTTTTGAAATGATTTTTGATGTATACGGAAACCTGTATTATTATAATTCACGCAAAATCACAAATGAAAACAAGGATGGTTTTAACCTGAAAGATTTCAGAAAACTATAAAGAAACATAACTTATGAAACACCTGTGTTTTGCAAACACAATGATAATAAATAAACGATTATTGATGATACTATTGAATAACAACTTGATTTTAAAAGATCAGCTGTCGGGATATCAAAGCCCAACGAGTTTGGTGTTTGATCACTAAAAAAATAAAATGAAATTAATAAAGCTAATTGCTCTTCTTTATTTATCTATTGCGGTATATTCTTGTCATAGCAAGAGCATCAAAAAAGAAGATTCGATCAAGTCTGAAATCAGGAAGCAAACATCTGATAAATCAGGAAGTAAAGAAACAGAGGAAAATTTGCAGGCAATAGAATTGGCCGTAAAAGAAATACTGACCACATCTCCACGCTATATAAAATTAACAAAAGGTTTACAGAAAAAGGTCGTGAAAAATGGAGGCTTATACTTTGGTGTTTTCCTGGAAAGAAGTCCTCAAGGAAGAAAACGAAAGGAAAGCAGCTATTCTAAGACTTATGACTTTACTATTTATGAAATGTATGAAGAAAGACAATTAAACACTTCCAGCTTTTCATTCAATCCTGAGAATAAGCAGTTATTTGAATACGATATTGCAAATGATAGTCTGATGCCAATAGAATTCGATCGGACTTTACTACTTAAATATGATTCCCTGAACAAACATCAATAAGTCTACTCCTAAAAAATTTAAATATGAAACGACCATGTAAAAAGTGTTACACACAGGAGAATAAGTGTAATTTGGGAGTTACATATGGCAAATGAAAACAAATTATAATCATATGAAACGTCCATGCCAAGGCTGTTTTGACACACAGGGGGATGATTATTCCAGCATGGTAAGTTACATATGGCAAAAACTTAAAATTATAAACATATGAAAGCAATAGGTTTAAAAAAAAGTCTACTGGCACTAAGCATCTTGCTGGGTATGGCAAGTTGTAATACTCTTCAGTTAAATAAATCCGACAAGCTTACTTCAGAAGATAATTTAAGCTACAATACAAAATTCATAGATATTAATTCAAATAATGCTGCAAGCTATGAGTGTGAAAATTTTGTATCAAATGCCCTGGATAATTATTCGATTGCATCCATTAGGCAGAATTATCAATTTTTGAAATGCACTAAGGAACCTAAAATTAATATACATAACCCGGCTATCATTGATACAATATATACTTTCTCAGACAATAAGAATATAATACAGATTTACAGGACACAGGACAAAGATTTTACTTTTATTCTTGATGTAAGCAACCCTAAATTTAAGTTTCCAGGAAATATTAAACCCAGTATGTCAAAAGATGATTTTAGTCGAAAATTCAATATCACTGAATTAATTGATAAAAAGGTGCAGCTAACTAATTCCAATGGGAATGCGACATACTTGTTCTATTTTAAACGAAATAAATTAAAACGAATAAGCGCTAATTTATATCTCGATTAATAGCGAGACACTAATGAAGGAAAGGCTGTCCAAAAAGTAATTATTTCGTACTAAAATGAATTCAGTTTTAGCCCTGATCCTAAAGGGAGACTGAATTTCAGCGACTTCCCTTTAGGGGATTTAAGGGTAAAAGTCGTTGAATAGTATAAAATTACACTTTTTAAACACCCTCTTCTTATTGTATCCCTCCTCTCCACGGGAATGCGCAATAGTGACATTGAACAGCAAATTCAGGGAGTTTATAATTTTGAGCTCTCAGCATGCTCCATCTCCAGGATTACCAATAAAGTAATTTCGGGTTTCCTCTGGAGATCCGAAAAATCATCTACACAAGCAATTTAATCGCAAATCTGAATGGGAATATCAGAAATATCGAATAAACCACCTTACCACTTGCCAACACCTCCACTATATTCCATTATTTAAACTGATTTATACCAACAGTACTTTCTCTCATCAGATTTAATAACAAAAAAACTTTTACTATATTTATCATTCAGGGTACACAAGTGGTATGAAAAAATGGAAGGAATACGCGATTTTGGTAAATTTTGCATCCGTAAAAACGTTCGATGAATTTAAACAAACACCCCACAAATCAGCTCTCTTAGATCCCACAAAAGCCTACTAAACCATATAAAAAACATTGTAAATATGATTATTGACGTTCACACACACATTAACAATTATCACGAAGAAAAAGTTACTTCCCTTGAGGCGAGCCTTAACCTCCTATCCGAAACTATGAAGGAAAACAAGGTGGATTATTCATTGGTTTTATCCTCATACGAAGTCAACGGAAACAGACCGAGTACCAAGCAGGTAGTAGAAGCCATAAGCGGTAGAAACAATCTAGGTGTTGTTGCCGGCATTAGTTATCTGCACTACACCCATAGAGATTTACGCGAGATTAGTGAATACCTGGAAGACGGACTTATTAAAGGCTTAAAATTTTACCCCGGTTACGAACCATTTTACCCCAACGATAGCCGCCTTAAAGTGATGTATGAAATGGCTATAGAGTATGACGTGCCTGTGATGTTTCATTCAGGTGACACCTATGCCCCTTCAGGAAAAGTGAAATATTCGCACCCCTTGCATATTGATGATGTAGCTGTTGATTTTCCGGATTTAAAAATAGTAATCTGCCATGTAGGTAACCCTTGGATTAGAGACTGTATGGAAATGGTGTATAAAAACAAGAACGTGTATGCTGATATTTCAGGCTTGGTATTGGGTGATTTTTCGGATAAGTTCGAACGCTATATGAAAAATGAAATTGAAGAAATGATTAATTACGCCGGCGATCCTAATTACTTATTATATGGTACCGATTGGCCGATATGCAATATGAAATCCTATTTAAAGTTTGTGGATCAGCTGGAATTTGCAGGTGATAAAAAGGAATTAATTATGTGGAAAAATGCGGCTGATCTTTTTAAAATTGACACCTCAAAATTTTAATCTCTTTTCCTGATTTTACGAACCCAAAGAGCCTGTTCCGGATTATATCGGAACAGGCTTTTTTTTTAGAAGTAGTTTCGTTGTAAAAAGGCTGTCCGAAAAGTAATTATTTCGTACTAAAATGAAATTCAGTTTTACCCCTGCCCCTAAAGGGAAACTGAATTTCAACGACTTCCCTTTAGGGAATTTAAGGGTAAAAGTCGTTGAATAGTATAAGATTCTACTTTTTGGACAACCACAGTTTTACAACAGAATTGGAGCTGTTTTCTCTTCTCCTTCAGGAGCTGCTCTTTATCCACAAATATTCGCTTTCCCACGCAAGAGTTTGATTATAAAAATGCACCCCTCTGCCTGTCGGCATCTCCCCTTAAAATGGGAGAAAGACCTGCGGATTTGTTTTTTCTGATTGCAACTCCCTTCCACAACTCATCCCTCCGCTGCAAACCTAAAATTCCTTCGGGATTTGCTAAACAAGCTGGCTCCATCGGCTCCAAAATGGGGGAAAGGCATTGCATTTCTGTTTCGAGCACCCCCCACCCGGGGAAAGGCATTACATTTCTGTTTCGAGCATTCCCCACTTGGGGAAAGGCTTTACATTTCTGTTTCGGGCACCCCCCACCCGGGGAAAGGCTTTACATTTCTGTTTCGGGCATCCCCCACTCGGGGAAAGGCTTTACATTTCTGTTTGACATTTCCCCCAAACAAAAGGATGCGAACACTCGTGTGCTTAAAATAATTATACTAAACGAATATTCCGCACGATACTTATCCTTATTATTTTTACTGATTCTAAACTGCATTACATAAAAAAAAGCACAAACACCGCATAAATATTGACAAAAACACTACTCAACAACAGGTTAAATACAGACTGTCCGATACTATAATTTTTTTATTATAGATATTATAGATAAATTCATAATTCAATTAAAAAAACAAACAAAATCCTAAACACTTATTTTATGTACTCAAAAATTAACGTTCACAACCTTCAAAATCCGGAGTTTATTCAATTCATTAAGAATTTACTGAGCATTATTAAAAAAGAAAATCCTGAACTTTTAAACGTAATAGAACAATTCGACAAACTGCTTGCCGTTTATACTGCCATGCATGGCTTTTACAAGCCCGAAGTAGGAAGTAAACTTACCAAAAATGTAAAAGAGCTGGATGCAGAAAGAGACAACTCTCTTTTGGGGATCATGGATGTTTTAGATGGTTACAAAAAACATTACCTGCCAGAACTGCAAGCCGCAGCCGAACTTTTACTATCCTCGATCACCATTTACGGCGATAACATTCCAAGAAACAACTACCAGAAAGAAAGTGCTATTGTTGAGAAAATTTGTTTCAACTGGAAAAATGAAGATCAATACGTAAATGCACTTACCCAACTACACTTAGTTGATTGGGCGAACAGGTTAAGCGAGACCAATGCCGAATTTGAAAAACAACACATGAAAAGGCTCGAAATGGATGCTAACGCTCCCGAAGTAAAAATGGCCGATTACAGAACCGAGTGCACCGAACACTACCAAAACTTATTAAAATATCTTAATGCAAATGCAGTATTAAATGGCGAAGAAGCCTACAAGGCCCTTGCCCTGAAAGTAAACAAGCTAATCGAAATCAACAACAGACTGATTGATGACAGACTTAAAAAAACTGAAGAAACTCTAATAATGGAGTAACAATTATTTTAGTTTAGTTGTAAAGCCACTCTACTCAGGAGTGGCTTTTATATTTAAATGAAAAAGGTTCTTAAAATTGTAGTTCGACTAAATAAGAAAGCTTTTTCAGGTAAATATTCGGAAGGCTGCAAGTTGGCAGGTTTGACAGCTTGAATCCTCGTTACGCTTTAGTACTTTAGTAATGCTTTTACAGATGACAGTTCATATTGTCATCATAATATGTGTACATTTACTGGCCTGTACAGGTTGTAAATACACTTTTTAAATAAAAAAAAGAAATAAACGCCATAGCGTTTACTAACTAGCATTTATGCAATAAAAAAACTCAACACAAATGAAAAAAATTCACTTTAACATTGTCATAATAATCTTAGTTGCGTTGCTATTAACTGCATTATCAGTATTTGATTTACTTGAAAAATCCGCAAAGTTTATGCTAATCCCAATTTTAGCTTTTTATTATATTGGACAATACTCTGAAAGAAAATTTAAAAAGTAATTTCAAAACTCTCGCAATTGTGAGAGTTTTACCCCGCTACCGCACGATTTCATCGTATGGTAAGTAATAAAAAGAATAAGTTTTTCCATTTTCATGCATCCTTAAAACCGCTATATTTAAAATTGAATTGTGCAGTTTAATGAGTTTTTAGACAAACTGACGTTAGCACAAATAATACAAAACAATTATGGAGAGAGTTAAGATTTTTAAAAGGAAAAAGGAATTAGAGTTGTTCTTTATAATTTTTGGACTTTTTAGTTTAACGCTAGGAATGACTTTTTTAATTAAATCTTTAAGAACAGGGTTCAATACAGATTTTTTTGATGGAGATTGGAATGCCGTTATTTATAGCTTGCAAGGAATCATATTCTTTATCATTGGACATTTAACTAGAAAAAATGAAAAGTATTTCATCGAATGGAATAATGAAGAATTAAGATATCTTTTTCCTAAAAACAAACTAGTAGAAACTATAAAATTGTCAGAAATTAAAGGCGTTGAAATAGACACATTAGAAATTAATATTGAATTGTCAGAAGGTAGCAAAACACTGAAACTTGATAATATTCAATATAAAGAGGTTAGAAGAATCAAAGAAAGATTTGAAGAAATTAAAATAATAATTTGAGCTGTAGCCCCCGATAGTGCGCGATTTTACCGCGTTCCTTTAGACTGGAAAAGAATACAATCATTATCGTGTGCTAAGTAATAAAAAGAATAAGTTTTTCCATTTTTTAGGCATCCTTATAACCGCTGTATTTAAAATTGAATTGTGCCGTTTTATAGGTTTCTAGACAGACTGCCGTTAATCCCAATCCACGGGGAAAAGCATAGCACTATTACAAACCACCAGCAAGCATAAACAATATGAAAAAAAAGAACTGGGTAATAAGAGTCGGAATATTTTTGATTATTTTTTGTATTCCATTTTTTCTTTTCATCGCTATAATTCCATTCCTCGAAATGGAAGCTAAAAGCAAAATTACAGTCTCAACCATATCTCTGGTTATTGGCGAAGTGCTGTTTTGGCTTGGAGGAATAATGCTTGGCAAAGAGCTTTTCGGCAAATACAAAACCTATTTTAACCCTAAAAACTGGTTTAAAAAAGCAGATCAGGATAAGGAATGATACACCCGCTAGCAGGGGATTTAAGGAGTAGAATGATGCTAAAGCAAAACTAGAAATATTTTAAATTCAGTTGGCTAAAGCCAAACTGCAATAGATAAAAAACACAAAGCATTTACTGATACAAGTAGAAAACAAGAGTGTTTATTACTCTTATTTTCAGGCAACTGATAATAAGAAATATAAATAATTGAAGGAATAAAATGAAACTAATGCAAAACATCTATTGTCTTGCTTTTAAGCAACTGATATTGTGAAATTAATAAATAGGCTTTAGCCACATAAAATAAATAATATGAGTTGGGAAGAGTATATATGCAAATAATTATGCAGGGGAAATAGGACAAAACGATAAAGGAGCTTCATAATTCAACACCACAAAATCGACAATTTTTGCTGCCAGGCTCGCCGTATGCATATCCCGATCGAGCGATGGATTTAACTCTGCAATATCAAAAGCAATTACCTTCTTTGTTGCGAATAAAAAGTTCAGCAGTTTAAAAACAAAATAGGGCGTAAATCCCAATGGCGACGGCGCACTTACACCAGGTGCATAAGCCGACGAAAAACCATCCATATCGATGGTGATATACAGATAATCGTTATTGGCAATAATTGGAGCCAGTTTGTTTTTAAGGCTTTCCATTTCCAATGCCGATGATTCACAATCGTAATTAATCGAATAGTTGATGTGCTCTCTTTTTGCAATATCAAACAATTCTTTGGTGTTGGATTGCTGCTGAATACCAATGGCGTAATAATCTACCAGATCGCCCTTTTCGTGGCATTCCGAAATAATCTGATTGAAAGGTGTTCCTGAATTACTCTTCCCCTCTACAGGCCGAAGATCAAAATGTGCATCGAAATTAATAATGCCTACTTTCTGTTTATCGGTCTCCTTAATGGCATCGCGAATTCCCATAAAATGTGCGTACGACATATCGTGTCCGCCGCCAATGCCAATCGGAAATATTTTCTCTTTTACAAGATCCGAAATCACATTGGAAAATAGTTCCTGGCAAGCTTCCATATCATCATCAATACAGACAACATTCCCTGCATCTATCACCCGTTTCGATTCAAAGTGTATGGGTAATTTGGCCAATCGGTCACGAATCGCCTTAGGTCCTTCGTGCGCTCCCATTCTTCCGCGGTTTCGTCGTACTCCTTCATCGCACACATAACCCAAAATCGCAATATCGATCTTCGTATCATCCGTTTGAGTTTGCAGATCGTTCCAATCAACAAACTCAATTTGCTGGTGCCAATACTGCTTCCCCATGTCTGGATTTGACTTGCGTCCCTCCCAATAGCCTTTTTCTGCAGGCCTGTATTCTGCGTTTATATTTATCTTATCCACAAATTCTAACTATTTAATGTAAAATCAGACTATCCAAAATGTATATTCCGATACAGTCTTGTCCTAAATTGATTTTAGCAATTGGGCTTTCAGCCCAAACCCGACATCATTTCTTGTCTTGAAACAAGAAACGAAGCAAAGAAATTCAAGGCTACATTTTAAAAAGCTTCCTTATTTACCTCAAGCTTAAGTGCGGCCGGGTGATCTTCGAACAAGTTCTCAGCTTCCCGGTCTTACTAAATCTTAGAGGCAAAACAAAAACTCCTTAAAATAGATGCCAATCAACATGTAATTTAAATAATACCATCTAAATGAATAAAGTAAAAGCTATTCTCTAAAACATTTAGGACGCGATTGATTCCGATACAAAAATAACCTATTGAGTAAAACCGAAACATCTGCTATTTAAAGCTAAATATTCTTCGACTGAATGCTCAGAATGACAATACGAGTTTGCCTTTCCTTTCCCCACGAGTTCTATTTATTTAATACAAAATTGGTTCAGGAAATACCTGAACCAATTCTTTATTTATGCAAAATGTAAATTCTTTTAAAAAAGCTCTTCCAGCAAGTTGTCATCTACAAGGTTTGGAACCGTTACCTTCAAACCAGGAGTTCGTTCCATTTCTCGTTTAATGGCAAAAATCGCTTCCTTATTTCTTGCCCAGCTACGTCGGGCAATACCATTGTTCACATCGTAAAACAACATATTTTTCAAACGGGCATCAGCTTCGCGGGTTCCATCGAGTAACATTCCGAATCCACCATTGATCACTTCTCCCCAGCCTACACCACCACCGTTGTGGATCGATACCCAGGTTGCACCTCTAAAACTGTCACCAATCACGTTCTGAATGGCCATATCAGCAGTAAATTTGCTGCCATCATAAATATTGGAAGTCTCTCTGTAAGGAGAATCAGTACCACTCACATCATGATGATCACGACCCAAAACTACCGGTCCTATTTTACCGGCTGCAATGGCATTGTTGAATGCTTCAGCAATCTTAGCACGTCCTTCGGCATCGGCATATAAAATACGGGCCTGCGAACCAACTACCATTTTGTTCTTCTTGGCATCCTTAATCCAAGTAATGTTATCCTGCATCTGCAATTGAATTTCTTCCGGAGAACTTTCCATGATTTTCTGCAATACATTCATTGCAATTTCATCGGTCTGATCTAAATCTTCAGCTCTTCCTGATGCGCAAACCCAACGGAACGGGCCAAATCCATAATCGAAACACATGGGGCCTAAAATATCCTGAACGTACGATTTGTATCTAAAATCAATTCCGTTTTCAGCCATGATATCCGCTCCGGCGCGGGAAGCTTCCAATAAGAATGCATTCCCGTAATCGAAGAAATACGTCCCTTTTGCAGTATGATTATTTACAGATGCTGCATGACGGCGTAATGTTGCCTGAACCTTTTCTTTAAATAACTCAGGTTCCTCACGAATCAATCGGTTCGATTCCTCATAAGAAGTATCAACAGGATAATATCCACCTGTCCATGGAATGTGCAGTGATGTTTGATCCGAACCAATATGAATGAAGATATTCTCCTCATCGAAACGCTCCCAAACATCAACCACATTGCCAATAAAGGCAATAGAAACAACCTCGTTGCACTCCTGTGCTTTTCGTACACGGGCAACCAATTCATCCATCGAATCGATTAAAACATCAACCCAACCCTGCTCATGACGCTTTGTAGCTGCTTTAGGATTCACTTCGGCAGCAACAGTAATACATCCGGCAATGTTTCCGGCTTTTGGCTGCGCACCGCTCATACCACCCAAACCGGCAGTTAAGAAAATCTTTCCTGCAGGAGTTTCTCCCTTTTTCAGGATTTTTCGGAAAGCATTCATCACCGTAATGGTAGTACCATGAACAATTCCTTGTGGACCAATATACATAAACGATCCAGCCGTCATTTGTCCGTATTGAGATACACCCAGCGCAT
Source organism: Labilibaculum sp. (assembly GCA_032125735.1). Classification (GTDB taxonomy): domain Bacteria; phylum Bacteroidota; class Bacteroidia; order Bacteroidales; family Marinifilaceae; genus Labilibaculum. Next base: position 13,163 of record JAQBBZ010000482.1, on the reverse strand, counting down.
TAAATTTCTCCCAATCATCAGGTTTGGAATAATTAGGAACAACCATTCCATTGGTCACTACCACTCTTGGAGCTCCTTTCGAAGAAGGAAACAATCCCATTGGATGACCTGAATACATATTTAAAGTTTGTTCATCGGTCATGGTTGCCAAATACTGCATGGTAAGCAGGTATTGCGCCCAGTTTTGAAAAACAGCTCCGTTACCGCCATAAGTAATCAACTCCTCGGGATGTTGAGCTACAGCAGGATCCAAATTGTTTTGCATCATCAGCATGATACCTGCAGCCTGTAAAGTCTTGGCAGGATATTCCTGAATCGGTCTTGCATACATTTTGTAATCAGGCTTAAACAGATACATATATATACGACCAAAATCGAGTAACTCCTGAGCAAATTCTACAGCTAATTCTTTGTGCCAATCCATAGGAAAATAACGCAGAGCATTACGAATTGCCAACTGCTTTTCCTCTACCGATAAAATATCTTTCCTTTTAGGAGCTCTGTTCGCATCCTTTGGATATGCTTTTTTTGCAGGTAATTCAGCTGGAATCCCTTGCAATATTTGTTCTTGAAATGTCATACTTTCGTCTTTACTATTTCACAATAAAAGCTCTGGTCTTCACAAAATCAATCATTGCGTAGATATCATCTTTCAATATGCGATCGTCTTCCAACTTATCAACTTTACTTCTGATAATGTTAAAATTTTCTGTCATGATATCTGAAAAATGATTTGGACTTCGGAACTCTAATGCCTGAGCAGCATACATCAATTCAATAGCAAATATCTTCTCGATATTACCCAATATCTGATTGAATTTTCGTCCGGAAATACTTCCCATAGAAACGTGATCTTCTTGTCCTAAAGAAGTTGGAACACTATCAGCCGATGGAGGGAAACAAAGTGATTTGTTCTCGGTTACCAATGCTGCTGTTGTATATTGAGGAATCATAAATCCTGAATTTAGACCTCCGCTTGCAGTTAACAAACGAGGCAAACCAAATTTACCTTCCAATAGCAAATAACATCTTCTATCTGAAATATTCCCAAGCTCCGATGCAGCAATCGAACAGTAATCCAAAGCCATAGCCAAAGGTTGTCCGTGGAAGTTACCACCCGAAATAGCTTCCGTATCACTTAATACAATTGGATTATCGGTAACTGAATTCATTTCGATTTCCGCCAACTCATTCAAATGATACCATGCATTTCTGGATGCACCATGTACCTGAGGGATACAACGCAATGAATATGGATCCTGAACACGTTCACAATCAATATGACCGGCTAAATTCTCTGAGTTTTCCAATAGCATACGCATGCGTTCTGCCACCTTAATATTTCCTTTAAACGGACGAATAGCGTGCAATTCTGGTTTATAGGGTGCAGCACTTCCCTGAAAACCTTCCAAGCTCATTGCTCCTGCAACATCTGCCAAATCAAGAAGATATTCCATTTTATACAAACCACGAATGGTATGAGCTAAAATAAACTGAGTACCATTGATCAGTCCCAAACCTTCTTTTGCTTCCAAACGAATAGCCCCTAAGCCATGCTTTGCCAATACTTCTTTGGCTGGAACTATATCTTTCCCCATCCAAAATTCTCCTTCTCCTAAAAGAGGTAAGAATAGATGAGACAATGGAGCTAAATCTCCCGATGCACCAACAGAACCTTGCTCAGGAACAACTGGCAACAAATCATTTTCAATAAAAAACAGGATACGTTCAATTACCTCTAAACGAACACCCGAAAAACCTTGAGCCAATGCTTGTACCTTACAAATCATCATGATCTTCGACAACTCTTTGCCAATAGGATTTCCAACACCTACAGCATGTGTAATCAACAAATTCTCCTGAAGTTTACTGGTTTGTTCCGGCGAAATTTGAGTATCACACAAAGGGCCAAAACCAGTATTAATTCCATAGTAAGCCTTATTGGACTTAGCCATAGTTTCAACCTTAGCTCTGCAAGCATTCACTTTACTGATGGCTTCTGCAGTTAATCCAGCTTTTAGCTCACCTCGAGCAATTTGAATTGTCTTATCAACAGTTAGTTGATCGATACCGTATTTAAACATAGTTCTAGTAGATTTATTTTTTAACAAAGTTATTTGTAATTTTGATACCTAACAAGACCATCATTGTTCATATTTAATAACCATGAGTAATCAAATAGAGTTTCGACATTACAAATATTTCCTTGCTTTAGCCGAAGACCTGCATTTTAGAAAAGCTGCAGAACGCTTGTTTATCTCACAACCCGGACTGAGCAGGCAGATTAAACAAATGGAAGAAATTCTTGGTATGAGCTTATTCGAACGCGACAACCGTAAAGTTAAGCTCACAATGGCAGGCCAATATCTTCAAAAAGAACTTACGAATAACTTTAAACGTTTGGATGAAATTGTAAATCATGCCAAACTATTAAGCGATGGATTGAATGGAAATTTGAATCTCGGTTATGTTGGTTCAGCTATGCAAGATGTGATCCCAGAACTTTTACTGAAATTTAAAAAGAATCATCCAGATGTACTTTTTAGTCTAAAAGAAATGGACAACAACAAACAAATTCAAGCCCTTCTTAACCATGAAATTGATGTAGGTTTTGTGAGAATGGAAAGAGTGCCCAGAGGATTGAGCATTCAATCGGTTTTCGAAGATACTTTTTCCTTAGTTCTACCTAAAGATCATCCAATTAATGAATCGAACTTCACGAATTTATCTCAATTAAAAAACGATTCGTTTATCTTTTTTGATGCTTCATACAGTGAATCGTATTACGAAAAAGTAATGCAGATTTTCGATGAAAGTGGTTTTGCTCCATTAATTTCTCACAACACAGTTAATGCCAGTTCCATATTCCGATTAGTAGAAAATAAATTTGGTGTTTCAATTGTACCGACATCTTTGAAACTGGGCTACGACATGGGAATTAAATTTATCGAATTGAACAAAATACCTCAACGAACTACCTTGCGAGCTGTCTGGAACAACAAGAACACCAATCCAATTTTAAAAAATTTCCTACAACTTACGACAAGTTGAAATTTGAAAACAGTCAATAAAATTTGCCTTTAAAAGAACATATTCATGGCAAATTCGAATTCGGTTTGTTTCAACGAAACATCTGTAAAAAAAGGACACTACTATTTTACCACAATGGTATGCTTTTAAAAAAAAAGACGGGGTTTATTCGCTACAGAAAGTAAAGGAGTCGATTGTATAGAAAAAGGAGTTCCTGTAAATTAAAAGTAGAACAAGTTTGTATAATATGTGTCACCAGCTTTTATATCTGGCTGTTTTAACTATCTCCCTAATGCTGAAATTACGTTAGATAAGTTCCAAATAATGAAATTACAATTGAGAAAATAAATAAAACTTCACAATAAGAAAGATAAAATATGTACTTTTGTGGCTGCTTTTGAAAAATCTTGAATAATTGTATTCAAAAAAGCAAGTAAGTATTTATCTATCAGGAAATTTAGAAAGAAGCATATATGAAGCGAGTTAATGCATACAAAAAATTATTTAGTGTTGATCAGGATACTGACCTTCAAAAATTAAAAACGACCTATAGAAATTTGGTTAAAGAATGGCATCCTGATAAATTTCAATCTGATGATGAAAAATTTGCAGAAGCAGAAATCAAAAGTCGTGAGATTATTGATGCTTACCATTTCTTAGTAAGTATTGCTCCGGAAACAATTGCAGCCAATTTAGAAGAATATTCAAGTACAACCAATGAATCGGGCATTGCTGATTACAAACACAAAGGCTTGTTACTTGAAATTACTTTCACCAACGGAACTACTTATGAATACTTTGGAGTACCAAAAAATGTATTCTCCAAATTCATCAACTCTGATAAGCAATATCGCTTCGCTAAAAGAAGCATATTCAATTCTTACCTTTACAGAAAATCAAAAAAGGACGCAATAGCAGCCTAAAGAATATATGGTCAAAAATCAACCCAAGCTCAAAAGAGCTTGGGTTTTTTATTTTAAGCCTTCCCCAATCAACTGGTTTTCAGCCATCCAGTAATACTAAACCTGGGCTGATTACTCAGCAATACCTCATGTTCGAGTTCAATACTCCTAAAAAATACACATTACCCATTTAATGGAGTCACACTCTGTTTATGGTCCGAATGATGAATATAAAAGATCAGCTGAAATAGAAGACAATCGTATTTAGAATCAGCCAGTCAATTTTATTTTTCGTAACAATATCTTTCAACCTAAAATTGCATCTAAATTCTATATCTTTATTCATTAAAATAAGTCGGGTAAGGAATATGGTGCAAATCAGAAAGTTTTTTCTAACAATTTTAATTATAACAGGGCTTATCCTAGATGCATCGGCACAGGACAATGCGATAGTTAACAAAATAAGGTTTACAGGAATCGATACGCTGCAAAAAGAAATTCTTCTAAAGCAGATGAACACTAAAGCCAGACCTTTTACCGGAAAATTAACTTTTTGGAAAAAAAGCACCCGGTTTTCCAATTTCACATTTGACGAAGACTTACTTAAACTGAAAAAATACTATCAGCAGAATGGTTTTTTAGATGTTTCAATTACATCCGATATTCAGCCTGACAAAAGAAATAAAAAGCTCGACCTCCTTATTCACATCCGGAAAGGAACTCCTATTTCCATTGGTGAAATCAATTATCTCCTAATTGGAAATGAAGCGAACACACAGATTTTGGAATCCATAAAACCGCTTATTCCAATTAAAACCGGACAGCTGTTTCAAGATGAAAAAATCATTGTTACAGAAAATTTAATCCGTGAAAAATTCAGCTCCAAAGGATTTCCTTTCATAAGGGTAGAAAAAAGTATCATCTTACATGACAAACTGCATATTGCAGATATTAATTTCACAATAAATCCAGGAAACAAAAGCTATTTTGGCGAAATTAATTTAACTGGTGATTCATTAATCAATGAATTATATATCCTTAAACATGTTGGCATTAAAAAAAATGAAGTCTTTTCACAAGCAATTATAGAGAAGACTCAGGAAGAACTGTTCGACATGAATCTTTTTAGATATGTAACCATTCGGGCACTAATGGATAGCGTTGAGAATGATGCCGTACCAATTGCCATTCATTTGAAGGAGCTCCCACGTTGGTCCTTAAAAGTTGGTGCCGGCTATGGTACTGAAGATAAAATCAGGACTTCCATATTGTTTAAACGCTTAAATTTTCTGGGTGGAGGGCGAACTTTATCGATCAAAGGACAACACTCCTACTTCACTCCACTTAGCATAGAAAGCAAATTCATACAACCCGATGTGTGGAGTAAAAACCTGGATCTTATTTTAAATCCGTTCTTCTCCCGCGAAAGAGAAGACAGTTATGAGGTAGATAGATTGGGTACTTCCGTTACTTTGCAGAAGAAGTTAACAAAAAAATCATCCGCCTATGTATCTTACACTTTTGGTAAGGATAAAGTGGATTTATCAAAAAGTAAAACCGCTTTGTCGATTGAAGAGGCCGACAAACTGAGTCACAATAAATCAGGGGTAACATTTGGCTACAACCTGAACACCACCAACGATCTTTTTTCACCCGAAAAAGGATGGAAATACGAGGGAACACTTACCTTCATGGGCATTGGTTTTAATTCTCAATTTCATTACTACAAAATTTTGACAGAAGTAGCGTATTTCCATTCCCTTGGAAATAATGTTGTTTTTGCCGGAAAATTAAAAAATGGAATTATAGAACCAACACAAGGTGATTTGCAAACTCCAATTGAAGACCGGTTTTTAATGGGAGGAGCATTATCCTTGCGTGGTTGGGGACGTAATCAAATCTCACCAGAAAACGAATCAGGAAGCAAATTGGGCGGAAACAGCATGATGGAAACCAGTGCGGAGATAAGATTTCCCATATATGGCATATTTTCTGGTACTGCTTTCATGGATCTTGGTAATTCATGGCTAAATTCATGGGAGTTCGAACTAAGCAAACTGAACTACGATGCAGGTTTGGGCTTACGGGTAAAAACCCCGGTTGGCCCTCTTCGTTTAGATGTTGCAAGTCCGCTATTCGAAGGTAAATTTCGAACCCAATTCTTTATCACCATTGGACATGCATTTTAATAAGATCTCAAATTAGAGTAAAATGAAGCGATTTATAAAAATAGCGGGTATTGCAAGTGCAGGAATAGTTATTCTCCTGGCAATCCTGCTATTTCTCCTTTCAACCGGACTTTTCAACAACTGGATTTCCGGAACTGTTTGCAGAATCGCAAATCAACAACTAAATGCACAACTAACAATAGAACAAATTGAGGGCAATCCTCTCTCCCATCTTCATGTGAAGAAAATTCAACTAACGCAAAACAATAACACCCTGATTGAATTTGAAGAACTCGAAATAAAATACAACATTTGGAAGATTGTAGGAAAGAAACTGGAAATTACTTATTTGAAATTAAATGGAACATCAGTTTTCCTGCAACAAGACAAGGATGATTTATGGAACCTTGAAAAACTAATTCCTGCGACAGACAATTCAGAAGCTACAATTCCTTCTAGTCCCTTTTTATGGGAAATAGAATTGGCAGATGTATCTGCGAAGAATTTTGAGGCAAAAATCGTGGCGAACGACAGCACAAAATTAATTCCCCGGATTGTAAAATTTGATGTTTCTCTCGATTTCAAATTCGCTGCTGATTTAATGAATCTTAATCTGCATCAACTTGAATTAAGCACACAAAAGCCATCTTTGAAGATTAACAATTTACAATTTCAGGCAAGTTTGATTGATTCTGTTTTTAGCTGGACAAATTTTGAACTTCAGCTTCCAAATTCAAAGCTTAACTCAAAAGGCTCAGTTCCTTTCAACCAATTGCTTCATTCCGAAGTTTCAATCAACGCAAGTCCCTTCGATTTCGCAGATGTAAACGAATGGATACCTTCAATTCACGGCAAGGCAGACCTAAGCTTAGATATCACAAAGAAAAAAAACAAAAGCCAGATAGATTTCTCTCTAAAACAACAGAATCAGACGCTTAAAATTATTGGGGAGATTAACGATATAAACAACTTGCCAAGCTTTCATTTTTTATTGAAAGCCGATAGCATAAATGGCCAATACTGGACTCATCGAGCTGATCTAAAGTCGAACATTAAGGGCGAATTTGAGCTTACTGGTAAGGGACTGGATTTCAAGGAAAATACAATTCACGCCAAAGCTAAGTTTGCAGATTTAAAATACCAGAATTACCAACTTGATAATTTTATTCTGCTTGTTGACAAAAACAACAATGAACTCGATGCAAATGCTAAGGTAAGCACCATTTTCGGAAATTTAGATTCAAAAATACATATTGAAAAGCTTTTTGAATCAGCCAATTACCATGCAGAACTGAAAATTTCAAATTTGGATTTGAGCAAACTAATCTTAGATAAGAATCTAAAATCAGACCTTAATCTTGAATTGCAAGCCATTGGGGAAGGTTTCACCCTTGGTGAATTGCAAACAAAACTTCATTTAAAATCAACAAAATCGGTACTTTTTAATCAGCCTGTCACAAATTTAAATGCCAACATTGTTATTAATAAAAAAGAATATCTAATTAATGATATCCACTTTGAAGCTCCCTATTTAAAAGCCATCCTTTCGGGAAAGGGAAACTTTACAGAAAACAATCGTCTTCATTTGGAGCTAAAAACAAAAAATATAAACGCACCTCTTGTTGCACTGGGTTTTCAACCAGTCGATTTTAACGCAGAAATTACAAGTAATTTGTCAGGACCTTCTAATGCGTTGGATTTTGTTAGCGATATTACTATTGTAAATGCCAGACTCGACTCTTTGGTTGTTCAAAATTTCAAAGCTAAGCTCCATTCACGCTTTTCGGGGGATGAATTATTTGCAAACATCGATTCGGTCGGGAGAACGGAAACAAGTACGGATATCCTTTTAAAAACCCTCTATTTAAATGCAAAAGCAAGTGCAGACAACATTGCATTTGAGAAATATTATCTGGCGAACACTGTCTTTAATTTTGAGATAAACAAAGAAAACAGTAGTGGCAGCATGACTTCCTCTACTGTTTTAGGAAATCTGAAAACCAAATTCACTATCGAAAACCTATTTTCCATTCCTGCATATAAAATAGAAAGCAGCTTGAAAAACATTGATCTTTCTATGATCACAAAAAACAAAAAATTCCGTTCAGATTTAAACTTCGAAATAGTAGCAACAGGAAAAGGAATTCAACCCGAATCGATGAATGCTGATCTGGAAATTCATTCCGATGAATCATCCATTTTTGATTTGCCTCTTGAAAAATTTAATGCAGAAATAAACTATACCAAAGGAGAATATCAGGTAAACGGATTCCATATAGAAACGCCCTTTGCTTACGCTAATTTAAAAGGGAAAGGAAACTGGGAAAAGAACAATCATCTTGAATTGAATATCAAAACCACAGATATTCAGCAACTAAACTTAGCTTTAGGAACCGACGAATTGCATCTTGTGGGACAATTGAATGCTGAAATCAACGGTTCTGCCGATTCACTGCAAATAGCCTCTTCAGTGAATATAGATGAACTAAAACTCGACACGATCAGCATCAACAAGATAGCAATTGATGCAAACATCCAGTTTGCAGACTCAACATATTCCGGATTCGTAAATCTTTTAGTGAGCGACTCTAGAATTCAGGATTTTAGTCTTCAAGAACTTCATTTCAGAAGTGATTTTACTCAACAGAAAGCTGTTAATTTGTTTAGTTTTTTTGCTAATGATTCCCTACAGGGTAAAATTATTTCCGAAATAGAAATCAATAAAAACCCAAGCATTTCCTTTCAGGAGATCACACTAAATTTAAATAACCAAAATTGGAAGCAAGGAAACAATTCCAACCACATCCGTTTCAGGCAAGATTCCATTGAAATAAACAACATAGAAATCAATTATCAGGAAAGTTCATTAAAAGCAAATGGAATATTCGCTTTGGAAGGTACGGAAAACCTGCATGTTGAAATTCAGGATCTCAACCTAAAGAATATTTCGGATCTGCACTTTTTGCCCTACCAGATATCCGGAAAAGTGAATGCTTTGCTCGACATTACAGGAACAGCAAAAGAACCAATCGTAAAAGCTATCGTAACAATCAACAATCCTGAAATTGACAGTCTTCGATTTAGCAAATTCCACTCCGAAATAAACTACAAAGACGAAAAACTTCGTTTTGAAACTTATCTTGATGGCTATTCGACACAATTGGTAAACGCAGAACTTGAACTGCCCTTGCATTTTTCGCTTACCGAAAAGCTAATGCTTCCCAAGAAAGACAACCCCATTCATGCCATTGTTAAAATTGATCAACTGGATATAAATAGATTTAATCGTTTTATTCCAACAACAGGGATTGAAGCAACAGGTTTGCTTAGCGCACAAATAAATGTTGACAACACCATTAACAACCCCAACATTACAGGTAATATAAACTTTGCCAATGGAACTTTTCAATATAAAAAACTGGGAATGGACTATAGCAATATCGAAATGCGCAGCAGTCTGAATAATAATCTTTTTAAGCTTGACAGTCTATTGATTGTTGCCGGTAAAGGAAAATTGAAATTGAAAGGATTAGTGGAAATGAAATCCATTATGGAAGGGGAATTAAAATACATTGATATGAATCTGACAGGCCAAAATTTCAAGGCTTTCGACTCCGAAATCTTAAAGGCCGTTATCAACACAAATCTAAGTTTGAATGGTTCCCCCGAAAATCCAACATTCAATGGAAAAATTGCCATTTTAAACTCAACTCTAAACACCGACATATTTCTAAAAGAATTTAATCGTGTTTACGATGATTCTAACCAGCCACTGCTGGTAACGGCCCGAAAAAATGCAGAAAAAATAACAATTCATTACACGGCTAAAAAGAATACCAGTCAGAAAGATCCTCCTTCAATTTATAAAAACCTAAAGGGCCAATTCGATGTGGAAATACCTAGAAACACTTGGGTAAAAGGTAAAAACATGAATTTTGAGCTCGCCGGAAATCTGAAAATGATCAAAGAAAATGAGCAGATAGATATTTTCGGATCGATGAATGTAAAAAGAGGATTTTATAAAATTTACGGACGACGACTTGAGTTTGAAGAAGGTGAAGTTACTTTAACGGGTGGCTCATCTCTAAATCCGGTTGTCAATTTCAAAATTGCCTACAAATTCAGAGATCCGGATAACCAGTTGCGAAAACTTAGCGTAAATGTTACCGGTCGAATTTCCAAACCAGAAGTAAAGTTTTTTCTCGACGATGTCTCCATCGAAGAAAAGGATGCTATTTCCTATCTGATATTCAACAAGAACACCAATCAGCTCGATTCAAGGGAAAACACTTCCATCAAAAACAGCAATCTGGATATTGCTAAAGATTTTGCTATCGGTCAATTCTCCAATGTACTTAAAGATGCTCTGCAATCGTCACTGGGACTGGATGTAATTGAAATATCAGGAACAAGCGGTTGGACACAAGGAAGTGTATCTGTTGGTAAATACATTACAAATAATTTATTCCTGAACTACGAACGAACCTTTGCCATCGATAAAAAGGACAAGGTTATTGAGCCTGAAAAAATATCAATGGAATACCAATTTTATCGCTCTCTGTTTTTACAAGCCACCAATCAGAGTGCAAACTCCGGTTTTGATTTCATAATTAAATGGACCTGGAAATAAGTATTAAGCCTAAATCTGTTACATCGGCAAGTAAAAGTAAATACCCAAGCCATTTGTAAATAGAATATTTCCATATAAAGAGTGCTCCAAAAAAACTGCGTTTAGTGATTTATTACGAAGATAGGTAAAGGAAAAAATAAGACTCCCTACAAAGGTGAAAATCAATGCCATCCAATTTCTGAAAATAATATGAGCCATGGCAAAACAAATCGCATTTATCAACAGCATTACCAATGGATTTGTGAAAAGCAGTTTATACCGATGAAAGAAGAATGCCCGGTAAATGAACTCCTGTGTATATGCTGACCAAATGGGATAAGTGAGAATTACTGCAAGCCAAATCCAAAAATTATTACGTGGAAAGTGAAAAAATACATCGGTCCTAAAAATGTAAACCCAGATAGATGTTATAAATAACAAGACGAAGCCTTTCAATAAAATTCCCTGCCATGGATAATTACGTTTAATTCGAAAAATATTCCGATCGAAATTTTTATCTCTAAAAACAATGAAAAGACAATAAAGAAAGACAAGGATCAATGGTACAGCCTTATGCACAGGTATCAGCTCATAAAAATACAAGACTGGCATTACCAGAAACATAAAAATCATTTCTATCCACAGGTATAATTTTTTCATTACACAACCCACTAAAAATTTGAAAACAAAAGAAAGCGACGAATAATAAAGGGAATCCCTTATTAAGATTTATTCTACTTAATTTACAAATTTTAGATGGATTTTGTTGCAAAAAAACACCCTGAAATTTAGGACTGGTTAATTTTTTTTGATTAATGGAAAACCGGTTTAAAAAAGCTTAGCTAAAAGGGATACATAGCATTAAATGAGGGAGCTAATTTTTCAGACTGGTCACAAAAGAGGTAATTGCTTCAGAATTTATTTTAGATTGACTCTCCTTCACCCCTACAATTTTTCGAACAATTACTTTTTCGATCCAACTCATTTCCGAAAAAAGGAATTCTCCACCAGTAATTGCAGTTGTTTTAGCATGTGCAATCAAACTATTTGGAAAGGCTGCATTAAATTCTTGTTTGGCAACTTCCCCTTCATACATGCAGCACAGAAACAAGCCAAGCTGCTTTTGAAGCAAAAGCGTTAAATTATTCTTGCAAAGCAGATGAATTTCCTTTTGAATGCTCCCTGCATGAATGGAGCCGCCAATAATAATTGTGTCGTATTGAGATAGTTCAGGTAATTTCGTTGTCTTCAGATTAATCAAAAGGAATTCATCACCCAACAAACTGTGCATTTGCCTGGCTACCTTTTCGGTAGTGCCATGCTTCGATAGATAAATCAGAATCCCTTTCATATGATTATAATTTGTTTTTGATTTGCCATATGTAACTTACCATGCTGGAATAATCATCCCCCTGTGTGTCACAATTGCCAGTCATGGACGTTTCATATGTTTATAATTTGTTTTTTAGTTGCCATATAGCCTGTCCCGAACTTGTTTCGGGAGAACTTACCATGCTGGGAATAATCATCTCCCTGTGTGTCAAAATCGCTTTGGCATGAACGTTTCATATCATTTTCTTATGAGTTTTTCCGTTGAGCTTTTCGTGCGGCAATAATTATTAAGTAACCAGCAATTACCGGTCCGTAAGACACAAAATAATATCCCTTCATGTCAAACCAATGGAGATAGGTTCCGAGAGTAACAACACCGCCAATGATCATCAAAGTCCATCCAATTAAGCGTAATTCCCGAGTCTTGAACATCCCTTTTTTCTTCGTCTTCACTTCACCGCTCAGCATTCTATCATCAATTGCCCGAACAATATCCTTAATCATATCTTTCTCAATATTCTTTTCTGCCAGTTCTTTGCGGATTTGAGAAAAATCCATTCCCTCAATTTTTTTCTGGTGATACAAGTCAACCAACTCTTTAAAATCCATTTCAATAATATTATTTGTGATATATAAAACTACTTACAATTGAACGAATATTCAACCTGACACAGGAAAATATTTTGAATGCAATATCATCCCTCATTGTTATTTGAACAGGCAGTACAGTTCTCCAAAAACATAGCCGATAAATTAATCTGTCTTTATATTTGTTTCATTTAAATCTCTCTCAAAAACAAATACATATCTCTTATCATCCTGGTCTTTACCTTCAAATAAATGCTGATTATCACCATCTCCTTTTTCGTTTGGCGATTATCTGGCGCAAGCCAGACAATCAAAAAATAAGTTTGGGGAGCATCTGGCGCAAGCCAGACAATCAAAAATAAGTTTGGAGAGCATCTGGCGCAAGCCAGGCAATCAAAAATAAGTTTGGCGAGCATCTGGCGCAAGCCAGGCAATCAAAAATAAGTTTGGCGAGTATCTGGCGCAAGCCAGACAATCAAAAATAAATTTGGCGAGCATCTGGCGCAAGCCAGGCAATCAAAAATAAGTTTGGCG
>JAQBBZ010000481.1:0-4793 GCA_032125735.1 Labilibaculum sp. | reverse complement strand
AAGATTGAATTGACTGCATAATAAGAGCCGTATGAATTGAGAGATTCACGTACGGTTCTGTGAGAAGTTAGGGGTGAAATTCCCCTAGCTTACTCGACTGGGCGTATGTAGCTTTTTATAAATATCTTACTAGCTTCTTTTAAAGCTATGAGACGTCAAATACAATTTTACCCTTAATCTCAGCTTTCTCAATTTTTTCATGAGCCTCTTTAGCTTTATCTAAAGTAAAATGATTTGAAATCTCAGGTTTAATCTTACCTTTTTCCAATAGTTTAAATAGTTCCTGCAAATCTTCTTTAAACCATTCTGGATGTTTTTTCCGTAATCCGCCAATAGAATAAAAACTTGCCTTTCTTCTATTTGGTAAAATATTCCATAAGAGAATTTTCATAAAATCCATTGGAATATTACCACCTTTGCCCATGACAGCATTATAAAATCCAAACGCAACCAGTTTTCCTCCTGATTTTAAAGATTTAAATGATTTCTTGAAACTCTCACCTCCGATTGGATCAAATGCTGCATCAACACCATTATTTGTTAATTTCTGAATACGCTTTACAAAATCTTCTTCTTTATAATCAATAGGGATTCCACCGTGCTTTTCTACTAAATCATGTTTCGACTTAGAGGCTGTCCCATACATCTTTAAATTTAGAAGTTTTCCCAACTGAAGCATTGCTATTCCAACTGCACCACCAGCTCCATGTATAAGAATACTTTTTCCTTTTGATATTTTAGCGATTCTATGCAACATTTGATATGCTGTCATATAAGAAAGAATCAATGTGACAGCTTCCGAGGCATCAATATTATCCGGTAATCGTGTTAATTTCACAAAAGGTAAGCAAATATATTCTGAGTATGCCCCAATAACAGTCATATCTGCAACTCTGTCTCCAACTTTAAATTCTCCAACACCTTTTCCTAGCTTATCTACAACACCAACCATGTCGTAACCTGGAGAAAAAGGTGGCTTGTCTTTTACGTCCGGATATTTCCCCTTCCGTATCATAATATCTGTGAAGTTTGCACAGGTTTTTAACACTTTTATTCGTACTTCTCCTTCCTTTGGTTCAGGTAAAGCACTTTCTTCAACCATTTGCATAACCTCAGGTCCTCCAAAGCTTGTTATGATAATCCGATTATAACTCATAATACCTCCTATTTTATTAATTTATAAATTTATTTCAATCTAGTTTCGCGCTTTTGCTATTACGCCCAACGAGTTTGTGTATGATTAGTGGCGTGTTTAAGTACCTAATTTAGCAAATAAAAACTGAATAGAAAATCCGCGAGGATTTTCGTAAGTAGGCGATAACCAAGCCATTAATTATACACGGTGTTGTGGTACGTTATTTTTCAAAACTTTTCAAATCCAAGGTACTTAACCCAATCAAAATCTGCATAGTCTTTTGAGTTTTTCCCATTACTGGTTGCATAAACCCCTAAATAAGCTCCTGTATAACCTTTGCTTAAAATATGATTGGCTTTGGTTTCTGAAAAAAGTTTAAATTCAGTTCCATTCATTGAATAATAAAAGTAATAGTTGTGATTTTCCGACTTCACCTTGAAAGTTATTTCTCCATCATAATTTGATAAGACTTGTTTTTTTATTGTTTCAGTTTCAGAATTCGGATTTGTTAGTTTGAGTTGAAGGTAATTTGAATTGTTTTCCTTTATTACTGTAAATGCGAAAAAATTATCATCTTTTTGAAACAAACTTATGCCTGCTTCTGAAGCATTACTTTTTGGGTTAAACTTCGTTTTAGTTGAATATTCAAAATCACTTTCAGTTTGTCTAAATCCTATTAAGCTGGTTCTACCTCTTTCTTTAATGGAATTAGAATTACTAAACAATCTTAAATTCCCTTTATTGTCAGTTAAAGAATAGGTGTTTTTAAGCGGAACTCTTCTAAAATTCCAAGCTAAGTTTAAAGTCTTATTGTCAAAATTATCTATAAAACTTGCATTTCTTTTTTGAGTTGTATTTTTAAAAGGAACTGAATTGAATCGTTCTACTTTTCCTGTATTAGGTGCTATAACTGGCCATTCGTATTTTATATCTTTCCATTCAAAAGGTTCTTTTTCCCATTGCATAGGAACAAGATACGTTTCACGTCCCATATTTGAACCACGCTCTTCATCTCCTCTTATGCCTAATGCTACCATATACCATCTTCCATCATTCAGTTCTATTAAATCTGCATGACCTGTACTATGTACCCAATTATCATAAGATAGGTGTCTTGTAGTTAATATTGGATTTCTTTCATTTGAGACAAATGGTCCTTTGATTGATTTACTTGCAGCAATCATCATAGCATGATTATAACTTGTACCTCCTTCTGCAATCATAAGGTAGTACCAACCATTGCGTTTATACATATGTGGTCCTTCTGCCCAAACACCACCACAAGCTCCTCGCCACAAATAATGTCGCTCTCCAGTAAGTTTCCAATTTTCAATATCTATTTCTTGCAACCAAATTTCACCTTCTCCAGGAAAGTTTGGTTTTTCTGGTGAGTGTGTACCAACATACCAAACTTTACCATCGTCATCAAAGAAAATATCAGGGTCAATACCTGGTGCACCTTCAAGTACATGAGGATTAGACCAAGGACCTTCAGCATTTTTAGCTGTAATAATAAAGTTTACAAAGTCGGTAGTTTTTGTATCTTCATGGTAATACACATTAGTCGTAATAATGTAAAATGTTCCTTTATGGTATCTAATCGTTGGTGCATGAATGCCTCCATTAGATTGCACATCAACAAGATTCACTTCATTATTACATTGTTCTTCTCTATGCAAACCATAACCAATTAATTCCCAATTAACAAGGTCTTTACTTTTATGGATTGGTAAACCTGGATAATATTCAAAAGAAGAATTTACAATGTAAAACGTATCGCCAACCTTGCAAATTGATGGGTCTGGATGTCCTCCTGGAATAATAGGATTAATAAATGAATTTTGTTGTGAAAAAAGTTGTGCTGATATAAATAAAGTACAGCAGAATAGTATGATACGATAGTTCATTTTATTATTTATCATCGTTAAGTTTTTTTATGGCTTTGGCAAATTGTTTTCCTAAATCTATAAATCCTTTACTGTCATAATGCCAAGGGTCTGAATATTTATATTTTTTTGTACTTCTAACTATTGAAGTGTTTTTATCCTTCTTTGCAAATTGTTCTTGCGCATATTGCACCAATTCAAGGTAATCCCAAACTTTGCCATTCTCATCATTATATGAGTCTGAAATTTTACCTATCACTATAGGTAATTCGTTATTATGAAATGATGCTCTTTGAAGTTTCATCATCCTGTCTAAATGAAAGAAATACTTTTTAGCTACTTTTTCTTCTATATAATCAGCATCACTTTCTCCTTGCATCCAGATAATTCCTTGCGGGATTAATATGTCTTCTGTACCGTCTTTGTTGATATCCTTTATTTTTAAAGCATTTTTTAACGTTGACAGAAAATGGTCATATTGATTGATACCACTAAAGTCTGGATCCCAAGAACCACCATAAGTAGCGAGACTGTCTAATGATGTGCCACCACGCGAGTATTTTATAATTGCGATTTTGTCATTTGGATATAGTTGTTGCAATTTTGATGCAAAAGATAATTCTACACCAAACCTATCTGAATAGGTATTAGAAACAGAATCAGAACTGAAACCAACACCATGTCCTGGTCGAAGTTTTTTCCAATTTCCTACACCACCGTTTTTCTCATTATCACCAACTGGATTTCCATGAAAAATAAAGACCTTTTCAAATGTCTTATTTAATGAATCTGGCAATTGATTGTTATAACCATAGCCATCCATATTTGATTGACCTCCTAAATAAAAAAGACGCCAAGTATCTTTGGCCATTTTCTGACCAAATAGCGTTGTTGAGCAACATATTATAAATAAGACTATTAATTTTGCTTTCATGTTATGAGGTTCTTTTTAATGTACCACAACGTATGTGTAAAGTGCAATGCACTTTATATCACTTATCTGTTGTTTTTTGTAAGTTGTTGTTATCCTTTTTGTTATCCGCTAAAATTACATCTAACGGACTTTTTATTTTTGCAAGAGATGTTTTGCTTACGTGGGTGTAAATCTCCGTTGTTTTACTTGAATCATGACCTAATATTGTTTGGATATAACGTAAATCTGTTCCTTGTTCCAATAAATGTGTGGCAAAAGAATGCCTCAGCATATGTGTTGTTACACGCTGATTAATATTAGCTAAGCTGCCAGCTTTGATTACAATTCTCAAAACTGAAACAGGGGCATATTTCGCTCTGTTTTTTCCTTCAAAAAGATAATAGTTTGGCTTGTACCTTTCTAAATATTTTTTTAAAACTATTGCCAAGCTTTCAGATAATATGCTCGTTCTGTCTTTTTTCCCTTTTCCAGCTTTTATAAATAGTAAATTTTTATCGAACCAAATATCATGCTTGCGTAAATTTATCAATTCGCCACGTCGCAAGCCTGCCGAATATATTGTCGCCAGAACAGCTTTGTGTTTTAGGTTGCTTGTAACTTTTAGCATACTAAGAACTTCTTGTTCCGAAATTACTTTAGGTAAAGCACGCTGTTTTTTGGGGCGATCGATTTCATAGAATTGTTTTTCTCTGTTTAATACTTTCTCATAATAGAATTTTATCGAATTAATCCGTTGATTCTGTTGACTAACAGATATTTTTTGTTTTTCTATTAAACCAAGAATGTAATTGTTGATATCAGCAGGTGTCAGTTCGTCTAATTTCCGATTTGTAAATGC
>JAQBBZ010000480.1:0-3948 GCA_032125735.1 Labilibaculum sp. | reverse complement strand
TCGTGTTTCCGACTTGTGTTCTTCCTTTTTTAGCCTTCTAAAATTCCCTAACGTTAAGTTAGCCTTAATTCATTCTGTAACCAAAGATAAATTAAGATGTATTTTTTCGTTAAATGATTGATAACTAAGTGCAAATAAATCACCGCAAACGTCACCGCAAACGTTTGATATTTAATTATACCAATAAGTGTATTTGTGTTGAATAAATAGCAATAAAAGCGAGAGGCTTGTTTAATTTTCCCTATATTTACAAAGCTTGTTTCGAGTGTGGTGGGGATATGTAGAATGGTTCTAGTCATCTTGTTACATATTTAATTGATAAGGAAGTGGACATTTATTAATATACAAAATTTATATGAGAAGTGGGCAAGTAACAATTAAAGATATCGCCAAAGAATTAGGTATTTCTGCCTCTACAGTATCACGCGCGCTTAAGGATCATCCTGATATTAGCGTTAAAACTAAAGAGGCTGTTAATGAACTTGCAAAAAGATGGCATTACAAGCCTAATGCGGTAGCTCTCAGCTTACGAAATAGTAAAACGAATATTATTGGCGTTATTATTCCTGAAATTGTTCATCATTTTTTCTCATCGGTAATTAGTGGTATTGAGGATGTTGCATCCAAGGCGGGATATAATGTGATGATTTTCCAATCAAATGAATCATATGTAAGAGAAATGGCTAATGTTCAAGCTTTGCTTTCTAGTCGTGTTGATGGAGTATTGGTTTCGATGTCGAAGGAAACAAAAGATCACAGTCATTTTCAGGAGTTACGAGATAATGGAATTCCAATCGTATTTTTTGATCGTGTTTGTAATGATTTGTCATCAGATAATGTAATTGTAGATGATTTTGCGGGTGCTTTTGCGGCAGTAGAGCACCTTATTAAAATAGGATGTAAAAGAATAGCCCATTTATCGGCTCCTCAACACATGTTATTAGCACAAAACCGCCAGAAAGGTTATCGTCAGGCAATGCTAAAACATAAAATACCAATTGATGAACGTTTGATTATCAAATGTGATAGCTTTGATGAGGCACTTCTGAAAACTCCTGATTTGCTTAATTTACCAGAACCGCCAGATGCCATATTTGCGGTGAATGAATTAACTGCTGCCGGTGCTCTTTTAATGGTGAAGAAACTTGGGCTGAGAGTTCCTGAGGATATCTCTATTGTTGGATTTACTGATGGCGTGGTTTCCCGAATTACTGATCCATCATTAACCACTCTTGAACAGCATGGATTTGATATCGGATTGAAAGCGGCAGAATTAATTGTAGAAAGAATCTCTGCAGGTGATATGGATTACGAACCAGTAACAAAAGTGGTTAAAACCAGTTTAATTGTAAGAGGATCAACCAGACCGATATAATAGTAGGCATTCAAATTATATATAGCTGCCTAGTGCAGCTATTTTTATGTCTGGAAAATATAAGAATTGGGGAATATTACCTAAAAAGCATGATTGATGTGAAAAAAAAAGATTTTTTTTAGAATTTGTTGCAAACGTTTGATATGGGCTATTGTGCCTATTTTTGTTGAGAAATAGAGGTTCTGGTTTTTTTCTTGTTTTGACATATTGTATTTTTTTCTCTACTTTTGATTGTGGAGGGAAACCTCTATTCCGACTTATTTAAATTACTTCCTTATTAATATGATCTCGTTTCCAGATAAAATGATGGGAATGACACAGATCTACTATTCATTTAATACATATATTGTGTTGAATGATTAAGTTAGTCCTTTACGATACAAATTAAGGTGATTTGTATCAGGATCTAAATTTCCCGAAATTTTATTGAAATTAGAATTGTTCATTAAATTGCTCATTATTGAGGAATCTGATCCGATATGTTTATGGGTCAAATTAAAGAACAGTGTATGATTGTATTCTAATAACGTCACCCCATTTACAGGAAGAACATAATTTAACTAACAAATGAAAAAACAACCTCGATTAAGTTTTTGGCAAATCTGGAACGTAAGTTTTGGATTCTTAGGGATTCAGATGGGATTCGCTTTACAAGGAGCGAATGTAAGTCGTGTGTTATCTAGTTTAGGAGCAGATTTGCATCATTTATCTCTATTTTGGTTGGCCGCCCCTGTAATGGGCTTGATTGTTCAACCAATTGTTGGTGGAGCAAGTGATCGTACCTGGAATCGTTTTGGTCGAAGAGGACCATACATTTTAGGCGGTGCCATTATTGCAGCTTTTGCCATGTTTTTAATGCCAAATGCTGGTATTGCAATTAAAATTATGCCACCTCTGGTGTTTGGTGCTGTGATGTTCGCTTTAATGGATGGATCGTTTAATATTACGATGCAACCATTTAGAGCACTTGTTGCAGACATGACTCCAGAAGAACAAAGAAATGCAGGATATTCAATCCAAAGTTTCCTGATTAATGCAGGAGCTGTTTTGGGATCTATTTTGCCATTTGTTTTAACCAATGTGATGGGAGTTAGTAATGTTAATCCTGATGGCGGAGTGCCTTCGTCGGTTATCTGGTCTTTTTATATTGGTGGCGGTATGTTACTGCTATCAGTACTTTGGACTGTTTTTAGAACAAAGGAATATCCACCACAAGAGTATGCAGACTATAAAGGTTTGGAAGTTGTTTCAAAAGAGAAAAAGGAAAAAGGTACTTTACGTGGATTCTTTAAATTGTTGAAAGAAACTCCGAAAACCATGATGCAATTAGCTGTTGTTCAGTTTTTTTCGTGGTTTTCTCTTTATTTGATGTGGGTATATACAACTTATGCTTTGGCGCAGCATTCTTGGGGATGTCCAATTACCGATGTAAAATCAGAATCGTTTCAGGACGCAGGAGATTGGGTTGGAATTCTGTTTGCAGGCTATAGTTTGTTTGCTGCGATATTTTCAATTGTAATGTCAAGGTTGGCAGATCGATTTGGTAGGAAAACAGTGTATTCTTTAGCCCTGCTTTTAGGAGGTTTTGGTTTCTTATCAACTTACCTGTTTAGCGGAGGCGATTTAATTCATTTAAATCTTTTAATAACTGAAGTTGATGTACCATCAAGTGCTGCTTTGTGGATGATTCCAATGGCTGGAGTAGGAATTGCATGGGCTGCAATTTTAGCGATGCCTTATTCTATTTTATCGGACTCTTTACCTGCTGATAAAATGGGGGTTTATATGGGAATCTTCAATTTTACAATTGCTGGACCTCAGATTATTAGTGGAATAATCGCAGGAGAGATCTTAAGATACTTTTTCCACGGTGAGGCAATTTATATTATGGTGATTGCTGGAGTATCAATGTTGTTAGGGGCAATTTCAGTTGTCTTCGTTAAGCAAAATAAAGCTGTTAATTAATAATATTGTTTGAAATGGGAACAATTAGTGCATGTATATTTGATTTAGATGGAGTAGTGGTTGATACGGCGAAGTATCATTACATCGCATGGAAAAGTATAGCAAATGAGTTAGGTTTTGACTTTACTGAGGAAGATAACGAGAGATTGAAAGGTGTGAGCCGAATGACTTCTTTGGATATTCTTCTTTCTATTGGTGGAGTTGAGTTGGATCAGGAAACTAAACTAAAATTGGCCGATAAGAAAAACAAAAACTATCTGGAGTACATATTAAGAATGACTCCTGATGAAATTCTTCCTGGTGTGAAAGAATTTATAACTGAACTCAGATCCAATGGGGTGAAGATTGCTTTGGGATCTGCGAGTAAAAATGCGATGACTATTTTGAATCAGCTAGAGCTTACCGATTATTTTGATGTGGTTGTTGATGGAACTCATGTGAGCAATGCAAAGCCTGATCCGGAAGTGTTTCTAAAAGGGGCAGAGCTTCTTAAGGTTGCACCCTCGGAATGTGTGGTTTTTGAGGATGCTGAAGCTGGAGTTGAAGCTGCAATTAATGGCAAAATGAAGTGTGTTGGAATTGGTTCTCCCGATGTATTGGGAAAAGCG
>JAQBBZ010000479.1:0-2505 GCA_032125735.1 Labilibaculum sp. | reverse complement strand
CTTAAAAAAGCTCCAAGAAGATCTATTAAAGAAAAAACCTTAGAATTGCCAAGTTTATTTAATAAATCTTCTATATTTGGTAAAGGAAATGCATTGGTAATAGTTTCTTTATTTAAAGCACGATAATCCTGGACCATTTGTTACGATTTAATGATCTTTTTAGTATCGATTAATCTAAAATCAATTTCAATCTAAGATTTATAAATCAATCTAATTAATCGATTAATCAATCGATATAATTAATTGATCTATTCTTTATCTTTTATCTTTATTTATTCTTTATGTATTCTTTATTTATCCTGTAATGCATTATCATTATCATCATCATGTAATCAAGATTTTAGGCTTGAATCTTTATTTTATTTCTTTTATATAAATAAAATACAAAAGACACAAAATAATCTTCATTAAGATTATTTTGTCTTTTTGCCTTTTCCGAATATTATTGTAACAATATCATAACATAATAATCTTAATAAAAAATATCATGGTTAAAGTACAACATTCACCAAAAATCTTACTGCAAGATTCTGGTCCAATCAGTGACGAAGAAAGTTTGGATGATGTCGAGGAAGATCCTTTGTTAATGCCATCAGGCTCAGTACAGCATAAAATAGGAAAAGATAAGGAAAAAGTCGAATTCCCAGTAACTGAAGGTCCCTCGCGTAAGGAGTTTGACGAAAAAATTGCCCAATTGACTTATCTATTGGAGAAAATTGCTATGAATCAATCTTATCAGCAAATTGTACCCCAACCCCCCATATTAGTGAATCCTGTAGTAAACTCAGAAGAACTAGACAAAAATCGTACAACTAAAATTTCACTTCCTGAAAAATACTCCGGTAAACGGGAACAATTCCGGGGATTTATTACTCAATTTAAAATGGTGCTCAAATTAAATGGTAAGGTCTATAGGTCAGAAGTGGAAAAAACAGGCTTATTAGTAACTTTATTAACTGATGCAGCTTTGAAATGGGTGACTCCTTTGGTGGAAAAGGATGATCCCCTGATGTACAATTGTACAAACCTTATGGAGGCCATGAGTAAGGTATTTGATGACCAACATAAGACTTCTACTGCCGAAAGAAAACTAGAACAATTATACCAAAAGAATGAATCATGTGCTTTCTACGCCTCGGTATTTCTTAGTGTAATTGTTGACACTGAATGGAATGATGCTGCAAAGATTAGCTGCTTCAGAAGGGGATTAAATGGAGAAATTAAGGATGCATTAGTCTATCAAGAATATATCCCTGAAAAATTGGATGATTTCGTAGAATTATGTGTTAAACTGGACACAAGAATCTCTGAGAGAAGATTAGAGTTAGGAAATCAAAAATCAGTCACAAATAATAATAATAATAATAAGTTATACGCTTTGATGGGTGTACCAAATAATACTTATCGTTCAAAGGAGGAAAGACGTCAAGATAGACTTAACAAAGGTCTATGTCTATATTGTGGAGATTCTGGCCACATGTTAAGGGATTGTCCAAAAAGAATGAAACAAGATGATCGTAGGGTAAATACTGCTCAAACAACTCAACAATCGGGAAATGGTCAGGCCTAAATTCCTTAAGCCAGGAATTCGGGCATATAAGACATCTGGCTTATTTGGAAATTTTGGGATCGGTTGCCGGGGATTTTGGGGAATATAAAGTAAGGTGTTTGGTTGACTCGGGGGCAACCGACTCGTTTATGTCATCCAGGTTTGTAAAAGAATCAGGAATAAAATCGGTAGGGAAGAAATTAATTCAGGAGGTAATGGTTGCTAGTGGTCAGAAATTAGGTTGTAACTCTAACACTGAGTGGTTGAGGTTAAACATTTTGGATTATCAAGAAAATTTACAATTCGACATTTTGGACATCAATAACTTTGATGTAATTTTGGGGTATGACTGGTTGGTTAGCAATAACCCTTATATAATATGGAATGAAGGAATTATTTTGTTTCGGGATTCGGGAAAAAATTTGTTTTCATTAGAATTAAATAAATTACCAATTATCGTCCAGGGGTTCTCGGAGATATTTGCCAAAGTAGAAGCAGATAAATTACCACCGCATCGGGATTTTGATTTGCGGATAGATTTAATCTCAGATTCCAAATTAGGTAATTCAGGTATTTACTCATTGGGAGAATTGGAGAAAGAAGAGTTAAGAAAATATTTGGACGAAAATTTGAAGCGTGGTTTCATCCAACCATCCATCGCACCATCAAGCTCACCAGTCTTATTTGTTAAAAAAAAGGATGGCACACTTAGGTTGTGCGTGGACTATCGCAAACTGAACGCAATGACTATAAAAAATACTTATCCATTACCCCTCATTAAAGATGTATTGGAATCGGTAAAAGGTTCTGTAATTTTCAGCAAGGTTGACCTGAGGGGTGCTTACAACCTGATTAGAGTTCACCCACCTGACCAGCAGAAAACAGCATTCAAGACCTGCTTTGGTTTATTTGAATACCTCGTTATGCCTTTTGGACTTACCAATGCCCCGGCAGTG
>JAQBBZ010000478.1:0-28845 GCA_032125735.1 Labilibaculum sp. | reverse complement strand
GGTCTTTTTTTAACTGTCTCATGTGCAAAGAAAACGGTTGTGTCTGATGCAACAACAATAGAAGATCAGGCAAAAGCTAAACTTGAAGCCGATGCAAAAGCAGCAGCTGAGGCAGCAAACATCCAAAATAGGATGTCATTTTTTGATAGGGATGGAACTCACATTTTCGCTGGTTTTTTTTTAATTCTTTGATGTTTTATCCGTTATCGTAGAATTGGTAAAATGTGATAATGTATTGTAGTGTCCATGTAATTAGATTGTTATACTTTGTGGTATAGGCTTTGGTTATAACTATGTGTTAGTTATCTAAAGTCCTGTAATTATGAAAAAACATCTACTCTTGGGATTCCTCTGGGTTATCTCAACTATTATTGTACACGCTCAAGTTCCTGTGGATATTACTGCAGCTCCTTCGGCAACAGTCGATGCTCCTTTTGAAATATCTTTTACAGATAATTCTACATGGCGATTAGCAATCTCAGAAATCTCATATGGTGACGATATTCTTCCGGCTAAAGCCTATGATTTATCCGTTGTCGATAAGATAATATTTTATCCGGATTCAAGTGAATTCTTACAAAATGATACCACACTGGTTATTACCATTATTTCCTCTGATACTCCAGGTGTTGATGGAACGGTATCTCAAACTATCGGTTATGGCATAGCTGCTAATATCGTAATTGTTACACAACCAACTTCGCCAGTAACTAATGGCGCAGCATTAGCAACAACTCCTGTCGCAAAACTGCAGGATAAATACAATAATGATCGTTCTGGAGATGATACAAGCTCAATTAGTGCAGCAAGCAACGATGGAAGCTGGACTTTAGGAGGAGGAACTCCTATAATAGTTAGTGGTGGATCTGCAGATTTTAATGATTTGACAGCCACAAGTACAAATCCAGTTATTGGTGCATTTATTGTATTTTCATCAGGAATTTTGTCCGATGTGAATTCAAATACTTTCATAATTCCAGGAACAGCACCTACATTAACAGCTGCACCAACTGCTAGTGTTGATGCCGATTTTAATATTAGTATGTCGGCAGATGATGCAAACTGGAGAGCAGCTATAACTCAAATTCTATTTGGAACAGATATATTGCCAAGTGGTGCGTATGACACGAATCAAGCCGGAGTTGTCGTTTTAAAGCCATCTCAATCTGCTTTATTGCAGATACCTACAACTAAGGATGTGACTATTGTCGCTACAAATTATCCAGATGCCGTAGCGACCTTGCAAGAGATTAAGCATGGAGCAGCAACAAAATTTGTTATCCAAGATCAACCTACAGCACCTGATACTAATGGTGGACTGTTAGCTACACAGCCTGCTGTAAGCCTGCAAGATCAGTTTAGCAATTTATGTACAAGCGATAGTACTAGTTCTGTGGGCGTTGTTGCCAGTGGAGCCACATGGAATTTAGGAGGTACAACACCTCAAACGGCATCAACAGGAGTGGTAAATTTTGCGAATTTAACGGCTAGTAGTACTATTGCTGTAACAGGAGCAACCATTACTTTTTCTCTAGGAACGTTTATGCTTGTTTCTGATCCTTTTGATATTCCTGTAAATATTCATCCAACGCTTGTTGTGCCTACTAATGCAACAGTGGATACTGATTTTGAGATAACTTTTGTTACAGATGATGTTACATGGCGAGATAGTATTACTTCAATTCAATATGGTACAGATATTTTACCGACTACTGCCTATGATAAGACTTTCGCGAATAAAATTACCTTAAAGCCATCTGCATCAGTATTTTTGCAAGTTCCAGCCACAAAGAACTTAATCATTATTTCCAGTGGATATTCGAATACAATTGAATCTTTGGAGATTAAACATGGAGTGGCGGCTAACATTGTAATGGTCACTCAGCCGACAGCTCCAGCTTCCAATGGAGGCTTGTTAGGAACACAACCCGTTGTGAAATTGCAGGATCAGTACAATAATGAATGTACAGGCGATGATACAACGCAGGTAACTGCAGCAGCTGATGCTTCTGGTGATTGGACTCTGGGAGGGACAGGTACTACGGTTACTTCGGCAGGAGGAACAGTTACATTTTCCGGACTTACGGGAAGTAGTGATTTGGTCGTTAATGGAGCATATTTAGTTTTTTCATCAGGCAGCTTGCCAACACTCAATTCAGATTCATTTGATATTCCTGTGAATACTCCACCAACACTTACTGCTGCGACAGGAGCAACTGTTGATGCTGTTTTTGAAATTTCATTTTTAGATGACCCAAGCTGGGAATCAAGTATCGATTCGATTCGATTTAATGGAACAACCATTTCTGCAAGTTCATATTCTATAAATTCAACAACAAATAAAATTGTTTTTACACCTTCGGCAGATCCTTCATTGCAAACTGCTGTATCTGCCAGCTTGGAAATTTTTGTTGACAGCTACAGTCCCGCGAGTATAACACAAAATTTAGGACATGGTGCTGCTGCCAAAATAGTTGTACAAACAGAACCTGTACCATCTGGTGTAAATGGAAATCCATTTACTACGCAGCCGGTTGTTGCTATTCAAGATCAGTACAATAATGTATGTACTTCGAATAGCACTGTTTCCATTACTGCTGGTGAAAATGATCCTGTAAACTGGACTTTGGGTGGAACTTTATCAGGCTCTGTTACTTCGGGTATATTAAGTTACACAGATTTAACTGCCAGCAGTTCGGTAGTAGTTAATAATGCTTTTATATCCTTCACTGCTTCTGGTTTAACAGGTATTGGTTCTGTAACGTTCAATTTAGGATTAAATTCAACTCCTGCATTAACGGCGGCAAATTCTGCAACTGTAGATGGTCCATTTTCAGTTACTTTTAGCGATTTGGATGGATGGCAGACTAAAATTACAAGTGTTGCTTATGGTGGTACGACTGTTGATGCTGCAGCTATTAACACATTAACAACAGGCCAAATTACTTTTGATCCATCTTTTTCAACAGCCCTGCAAACAGCAGGAACACAAGATTTTATTTTTGTTGCATCAGGATTCTCAAATGCTACTTTGTCACAGACGATTGGGCATGGTGTACCAGCCTCAATCAAAGTAAGTGTTGAACCAACAGCGCCAACAAGTAATGGTGGTTTATTGGTACAACAACCAGTTGTTATTAGTCAGGATAAATATTTAAATCCATGTACTTCAGATAATGCAATAGCAATATCTGTTGTGAAGGGTGATGCAGGAACCTGGTCATTAGGAGGCTCACCCAACCATACTTTAGTTGGAGGATCTTTCACATACACTGATTTGTCAGCTGCAAGTGATGCACCGGTTATTGGAGCTTATTTAACTTTTTCATCCGTAGGTTTCGTGGATGCTAATTCTGCAACTTTCGATATTCCTGTAAATGGAGTTCCAGCACTTTCTGCCGCTGTAAATGCTACAGTTGATAATGATTTTCAAATTTCCTTTGCAGATGATGCAGCCTGGAGAGGTAATATTACTGATGTTCAATATGGAGGAGTGTCTCTTCCAGCTTTGGCATATGATGCTACGGTTATTGGTCAGATTATTTTGAAACCATCACAATCAGCTATTTTACAAACAGCAGGAACACAGGATGTCACAATTATTTCAAGTGGATATTCCAATGCTATTGTTTCGCAGAAAATAGGGCATGGTATTGTGAGTGATTTGTTTATTTTAACACAGCCAGTTGGTCCTTCGGGTAATGGAGGTCAGCTTGCAACCCAACCAGTAGTTCAATTACGAGATCAATACGCAAATGTCTGTACTACAGATAATACAAGTGCTATTTCGGAAACAACAACAGGCGGAACCTGGACGTTAGGCGGAACAACTGGATTAACTGCCAGTTCCGGGGTATTTACTTACGCGGATTTAACGGCAGGCAGCAGTGCTGAATTAACAACAGCCAGCATCACTTTTTCATCAGGTACTTTAACAGATGTTGTATCTGCGACGTTTACAATTCCATCCTTGGATTCGTCGCCAACATTGCTGGCTTCTTCTATAGCAACAGTAGATGCAAGTTTCGAAATAAGTTTTGGTGCAAATGCAACTTGGCAACTTGCTGTTGATTCGATTAAGTACAAAGGGAATTTAATATCAGCAAGTGCTTATAATAAAACTCAATCAGGTAAGATTATTTTTGATCCTGCATTAGATTCGGATTTGCAAATAGCAGGAACAGCTGATATGATAGTTTATGCTCTGGGATATGATAACGCTAGTGTATCACAACAAATAAAACACGGAGTTGCCAGTGATATTGTTATTGTACTTCAACCAACTGCACCAGCCGAAAATGGAGGTTTGCTTTCTAATCAACCTGTTATAACGCTTCGAGATCAATATGCCAATGATTGTACAAGTGAAAATACGATTGAAATTATTGCTGTGAAAGCTGATGCAAGTATTTGGACATTAGGAGGAACACTGGTGAGAAGAGTAACCAATGGGTCTGTTAGTTTTACTGATTTAACAGCAACGAGTAGTGCTGCAGTTACTGGTGCTTTTATTGCTTTTTCAGCAACAGGATTAACAACAGTAAATTCAAATACTTTTAATATTCCTGATTTAAGTGCTTCGCCGGTATTAACTGCGGCAGGTGCTGTTACCGTCGATTCAAATTTTGATATCACCTTTACTGATAATCCGACATGGAGAAGTCAAATTACAGAAATTAGATATGGAACAGAAATTTTACCTGCAGGAGCATATGACGCATCGGTTGTAGGAATAATAACTTTTAAACCAGTTGAGTCTGCTATTTTACAAATGGTTGCCAGCGAATATATTTATATCACTTCTACCTCATTCTTGAAAGATTCTATTCTGCAAGCCATTGGTCATGGTGCAGCCACATCTATTGTTATAACAACTCAACCACAACAGCCTGCAAGCAATGCGGGTTTATTGCAAACTCAACCAAGTGTTAAAATACAAGATCAATATTTAAATGATTGTACAACAAATAGTGTACAAACTATCAATGTAAATGCAACAGGAGGAAGCTGGGTAGTAGAGGGAACTACTTCGTTAATGGTAACTAATGGGATTGTTGGTTTTACCGATCTGACCGCCAGAAGTACAGATCTGGTAACCGATGCAACAATCACTTTTTCTGGTACAGGACTAACAAGCCAGGAGTCAGCGACATTTATTATTCCAGCACCTCTTATTGCTCCACCTCTTATTGCTTCAACAACTGCAACTGTTGATTCATCGTTTGATGTAACCTTCTCAGAAAATGCTGGTTGGCAGGGAGAAATTGATTCAATTTCTTACGGAGGTAACGTGTTGCCTTCTGATGTTTATGACAAAAGTCAAGCAGGGAAAATTGTTTTTGATCCATCGAAAAGTACTGAATTACAATTAACAGGAACAAAAGAAATTTTGGTCTATTCCAGAGGATATCAAAATGCGGCAGTTGATCAGGAACTTAAACATGGTGTTCCAGATACTATTTTTATTGACAGGCAGCCTACAGCACCATTGGTGAATGGCGGTTCTCTGGATACGCAACCAAGGGTGTCAGTGCGCGATCAGTACAATAATAGTTGTTCGAGCAATAATACTTTTGAAATTACTGTGACAAATGAAGATACTCAGGCTTGGACTTTGGGTGGAACATTAATTAAAACTGTTTCATCTGGTGTGCTCACTTATAATGATTTAACTGCTTCAAGTGAAACTGCAATAACAGGAGCTTTTATGAAATTTTCAGGAACAGGTGTTGTTTCTGTAAACTCCGATCCGTTCGACATTGTTGAATTGTTAAATCCTCCAAGTATTAATCCTGCATTTCAAGTTACAGTTGATGCAGATTTTACTCTAAACTTTTTTGCAATTGATGATACATGGGAGAATAGTATTACAAGGATAACTTATGATGGAGATACTCTTCCTGTATCAGCTTATACGATTGGTACTGAGACAATTATTTTTCATGTCTCGCAAGAGGTTCTGTTGCAAAAATCAGGAACATTCAATATTGTAATTCATTCAACAGGTTATAGTAATGTGTTGATAGAACAAGAAATTGGGCATGGAGCAATTGCAAGTATGGAAATAACTCAACAGCCATTGGCTCCACTGACAAATGGGGATGTTCTTGACCAACAACCTATTCTCCATTTTTTAGATCAGTATGCAAATGAATGCACTTCAGAAATTCAAAAAGCGATTACTGTTGCAAGAAATGATACTGGAGATTGGAATTTAGCAGGAACTATTGAGCAAATTGCTGTGAATGGAGTTGTAACATTTACCGACTTGTCGGCATATAGTTCAGGCCCAATTACAGGTGCAGAATTACAATTTAATTCTACTGATTTGACTTCTGTTGTTTCAACTTCATTTACTATTCCAGATGTAGTTGATGCTCCAGTTTTAAATGCGGCATTAGATGTGACTGTTGACAATTCTTTTAAAATTACTTTTACCGAGGATTCTGTGTGGAGGAGTCGCATTAATATTGTGACCGTTAATGATAGTGTTTTGAGTGCATCAAGTTATAATGCAAGTCAAGTTGGTGAGTTGGAGTTGATTCCTTCTGAATCTGAATTTCTACAAAAAAGTGGATCGTTCCAAATTATAGTACAGTCTCGAGGTTTTGCTCACGATACGGTTCAGCAAGATATAAGTCACGGTTTAGCAGATAGTTTACTGATAACAAGTCAGCCAGTAGATCCAGTGGTTAATGGTGAATTGTTGTCTCAACAACCTGTTTTAAAATTGAGTGATCAGTATTTAAATGATTGTACTGCTGATAATCTTACGCAAGTAAGTGTAGTTAAATATGATTTGAAAGCTTGGACCTTGGGGGGCACTCTTCAAGCTCAGTCTGTTAGTGGTGTGGTAAGTTTTGCCGATTTAACTGCTACAAGTGAAATTGCAATAGACTCGGCTTATCTTCAATTTTCGTTCGATAAAGACACTGTAATTTCTGCTTTGTTTAAGATTCCAGTGCCAATTATTGAGCTCACAGCAGCATTGGATGTCACTGTTGATAATGAATTCACAATTCAGGCAAGTGATAACGCCAGTTGGCGGGATTCAATATCAGCAATATTATTTGCAGGTGAAACTTTGGTTGACACTTCATATTTGATTGAAGCAGGAAGTATTACTTTCTATCCCGATCGGGATTCGATACTTCAGATTGCAAGAACCGATACAATAATTGTTGTTGCTAATGGTTATACTGATGCAATAGTTGAGCAAAAAATTGGACATGGAGTTTCAACGGAGATGGTAATTGTTAATCAGCCAATTGGACCAAAAAATAATGGAGATACACTTGCACAGCAACCTAAACTGCAATTGAAGGATCAATATAAAAATGATTGCAAAAATGATAATGCAACTCAAATTTTAGCATCAAAATATTCCGATGGATCTGATGCTGACGTGGTTGATTTGTGGGATTTAGGTGGAACTAAAACCATAATTGCTGTTGGAGGTATTGTAAGTTATTTGAATCTTACAGCCACTAGTGAGAATCGGGTAGAGGGAGCACGCTTGCTCTTTACTTCCGGCGCTCTGCCCAATGTCGTGTCTGATAGTTTTGATATTGTAATTCCACCACCACCAGTTATTTTGGGAGCTGTAGATGCTACCGTTGATGGAAGTTTCTTTGTAGAATTTACGGATAATAAAACATGGAGATCACTTATTTCTGATATCCGTTATGGAATACGTAGTCTTGAAGGAAATTACGATATTTCGGAACCAGGGAAAATAACATTTGATCCGACTGTTACTTCTATTCTTCAAAAATCAGGAGTTGATTCGATGTATATTTATTCAGGCAACTATGATACTGTTCGTTTTGAACAGACAATACATCATGGAAAGTCGAAATATTTGGTGATTCTTAAAGAACCATCGGCTCCGCTCAAAAATGGCGAAGTGTTGTTAAGGCAGCCACAGCTTAAATTGCAGGATCAATTTCGAAATAATAGTGTTACTGATAACGAAACACCTATAGCTGTTAAAAAAGGGGATAATGGAGATTGGTCACTGGCAGGAACTTTTACCCGAATTGCAGTTGATGGCTTGGTTAAATATATAGATCTCACGGCCACAAGTGAAAGAGAAGTGGAAGGAGCACGTCTGGAGTTTGAAGGCACGGGAATAATTCCTAAGTTATCTCAGTCATTTACTATTCCTGAACCTCAGGTGAATAGGGCTGGAGAGGCTAAAGCTAATCCTGAATTAGTTTGTTATGGCGCTAGTTCAAGTATCACTTTGGTTGGTTTCGATGGTGTTATTCAATGGCAGAAGTATGATGAGTTGAATGATATCTACGGAGATGTGGCAGATGAAAATTCGGAAATTTTTATTTCCGATGAAGTTATTCAAAATGCAAGATACAGAGCAGAGGTTTCGAAAGAAGGTTTTTCAACTCAATATTCTAATTCTGTTTCGGTAAGTCCAATTGAACCACCTATAGCTGATTTTACATTTGAGATTGATTACAATCAAGTTGATTTCGAAAACCTAAGTGTCAATGCAACAAATATTGTGTGGGATTTTGGTGATGGAATCATTAGCAGTGAGTTTGAGCCAAGTTATTCCTTTGTGTTGGATAATACAAATGGAACGGGATATGTGGTTAGCTTAACAGCTTCAAATGACGCTTGTCCTGATAGTAAAATTTCACAACAAGTATTTATTACTACAGGTATCGAAGATTTAATTGCCGAGACTGGGGTAGTTGTTTATCCAAATCCAAGTCGGGGCGAATTTTTCATTGAGCTTTCAAATTCTGATCAAGAGGGCATTTTAAGGATATTTGATCAGGCTGGAAAAGTAGTAGCTACTCGAAACATTGGAAATAGCCTTCGTAATAATAGAATTGCTTTCGATCTGAAGAATTTAACGGGTGGAATCTATTTCTTGACTATTCAATATTCTGATAGGGTAGTGCGGACGAAATTGATTATTCAATAATAATTATTGTTATTGAAACCATATTGGTGGATATGATTAATTAAGAATGAAAAAGCAGTTTTGCTTTAGGATATCCTAAGGTAAAACTGCTTTTTTTATATCTATGTAGCATTGAATAGAACTTAATTAATATTCAAAAGTAAATATTCTAATGTTTCTCAAATATTTTTATTTAAATTGTGGGCTAATTATTGGTGCTATGCGATGGTTATAAGATTATTAGAAAACTACTAATTCCAAAAATGTCCCCTATGAAGAAAATTATTTTGGTTCTTACGGCCGTAATTATTTCCATTTCGTCTTTTGCGCAATCTGAAAATGGAATTGTTGCAAAAAGTACGGATAGTACAAATGAAAAAACTATAGGTAACCTTATAATTCAAACAATACCATTAGCTGTAGAAATTGAAATTCCTAAATTAGGTTATATTGGCGATAAAACACAGGAATATTTAATTCTAGAAGAGCTTGAGGATGGAGAATATACTCTTGCATTTACGTTTAAGAGAAAAAAATTTCAGTGTTCGGTCGAAGTTTTGAATGAACAAACAATTCATTTATTGGTTGATGTTAAAAAAAAGAAATTTGAGACCAGAATGATTAAATATGATCCACCTCTATCTGAGTCGATACCTGTTGATTCAATTCCTGTTGATCCAAATACGGTCTTTGTGATAGTTGATGATATGCCAGAATTTCCAGGGGGTCAGTATGAATTGCAAAAATGGATTGCCATGAACGTTAGATATCCTGTGGAAGCTCAAATGAGAGGAATAACTGGTAGAGTTTTTGTAACATTTGTTATAAACAAGGAAGGGAGGGCTGTAGGTGTCAGGATTATTAGATCTGCAGATCCACTTCTTGATGCTGAAGCAATTCGAGTTGTGCGTTGTATGCCAGTATGGAAACCAGGAAGACAAGAAGGTGAATTAGTTAATGTATCGTATACAATTCCGATTACTTTTGATTTGCAATGATATATATTTTTACGGTAGTTTATAATAAAAAAAGGCTTTCCATCGGAAAGCCTTTTAAATTTTATTGAGAATTTTTTTATTCGAATTCAGCCATTGTTCTCTTAATGATATCAATAGCTTCTCTCAATTGTTCTTCGTTAATTGTCAATGGAGGAGCGAAACGGATAATATGACCATGAGTTGGTTTTGCAAGCATTCCGTTGTCTCGTAAACGCAAACATACATCCCATGCTGTTTTTCCATTTTTAGGTTTGATAACAATTGCATTAAGCAAACCTTTACCTCGTACAAGTTCAATCATTTCCGATTTAACAGCTTGTAATTCTTCACGGAAGATTATACCCATTGCTTCAGCATTTTCAGCTAATTTCTCTTCTTTAACAACAGTTAAAGCTGCCATAGCAACTGCGCAGGCAATTGGATTACCACCAAAAGTAGAGCCGTGCTCACCTGGTTTAATGCAAAGCATGATTTCATCATCAGCTAAAACTGCTGATACAGGAACAACACCTCCTGAAAGTGCTTTACCAAGAATCAATACATCAGGACGAACACCTTCGTGATCACAAGCTAATAATTTACCTGTTCTAGCAATACCAGTTTGAACTTCATCTGCAACGAACAAAACATTATTTGCTTTACAAAGATCAAATGCTTTCTTCAAGAAACCATGCTCAGGAACGTAAACTCCAGCTTCGCCTTGAATTGGCTCAACAAGGAATGCACATACATTCGGATCTTTCAATTCTTTTTCAAGAGCTTCAATGTTATTGTAAGGAATTACAACAAAACCTGGTGTGAAAGGCCCAAAACCTTTGAAGGAATCAGGATCGGTAGACATTGAAATAATAGTAATTGTACGACCGTGGAAGTTTCCGTCACATACAATAATCTTAGCTTCATTATCAGGAATACCTTTTACATCATATCCCCAACGACGAACTAATTTAAGAGCAGTTTCATCAGCTTCAGCTCCTGTATTCATAGGTAATACCTTATCGTATCCAAAATACTTAGTTACAAATTCTTCGTATTTACCTAAGTTGTTGCTATAAAAAGCACGAGAAGTAAGAGTAAGCTTTTGAGCTTGATCTACTAATGCTTTCACAATTTTTGGATGACAGTGACCTTGGTTAACTGCAGAATAAGCGGAAAGAAAATCAAAATATTTTTTTCCATCAATATCCCAAACATACACACCTTCTCCACGCTCTAAAACTACTGGAAGTGGATGGTAGTTGTGCGCACCAAAATTGGATTCCTTCTCCATGTAATCTTTCGCAGTCATGGATGTTGTTGCATTTGTCATAATTACAATGTTTAAAAGATTTGTTATTTCGGATTAAATTCGAAAAATCCAGTACGCCAAATTTGCAATTATTTTTCAATAAACCAATACTTTTGAGGTTTTTTTTAATGTTTAAATATAAATAGTGTTAAGGGCTTACTCTTATCATAAGGCGGTGTGTTAAAATAATAATGGTCTTATGATTACAAGTAAGAGCTATCGCCCCAGTGAAAGCAGACTGTTTGATTTAAGGGAGGAATTTTGCCATAGATTCCAGTAGATCACTTTTTCTGATTGGTTTTGCTAAGTGGTCGGAGCAACCGGCTTCAAGTGATTTTTCTTTGTCTCCAATCAGTGCAAATGCTGTTTGTGCAATAATAGTTAAATTTGGTCTCTTTTCTTTGATGGATTTAGTTGCGTCTAATCCATTGATATAAGGCATGTTAATATCCATAAGAACAATACTTATTTCTGGGTTTTGTAAGCAGGCATTAATTACTTCTTGTCCATTCTTTGCCCAGAGTATGTTGATGTTTGTTTTGTAAAGGTAGGCTTCAAGTATTTTAAAATTAGTTATTTGATCTTCCGCAATTATAACGGTGTAATTTTCCCAGTTGTAGGCTTCTGTAGTATTTTCATCTTCGAGCTGATTATCAGACGTTAAGATGTTTGGAATTGTAAAGTTTATGGTTGTTCCTAATTTGTTTTCGGAGACAAACCAGATTTTCCCACCTAGTAATTCAAGTTCCAGTCGTGAAATGTACATGCCTAA
Source organism: Labilibaculum sp. (assembly GCA_032125735.1). Lineage (GTDB taxonomy): Bacteria > Bacteroidota > Bacteroidia > Bacteroidales > Marinifilaceae > Labilibaculum. Next base: position 16,858 of record JAQBBZ010000478.1, on the reverse strand, counting down.
TCCTGTGCCACCATAGTACTTTTTTCCGGATTCATCAACCTGTCTGAAACGTTTAAATACGCGACTTTCGTATTCGGAAGGTATTCCAATACCTGTGTCTGTGACTGAAAAATGAATGGTGTCTTTAATAATTTTATAAGAGCAGGTAATACTTCCTGTTTCGGTGAATTTTATTGCATTGTGTATAAGGTTTTTAAAGATACTCCTGATTTTAATCTGATCTGACTTGATGATATCGTTTGTGGAGTCTAGTCCAAAATTAAAAAATAGTTCAATGTGTTCTTTATTGTTGGTTTTTAGTACTTCCAGACTATTTTCTTTAATGTCTAAGAGTGTTTGGTTAAGATGGAAATTCCTTCTAGTAGGCTTAGATACACGGCTTTCTAGCATGGATACTTTTAGAAGATCCTCAACAATTCTCAATAGTTGCATGCCAGAAGCTCTTATTGTGGATGCAAATTTAGTAACGATTTCATTGGTGTCGCTTGTCTCTAATAATTCAGAAAAACCTATTATTGAATTTAAAGGCGTTCTTAATTCATGACTCATGTTTGCTAGAAAGGAGTTTTTTAGAATTTCAGCCTCAAGAGCTTTGTTCCATGCTTTTGCAATTTCGTATTCCTTTATTTTTATATCTGTAATATCTTGAAAAAGAACTTCTTCGACTAATCCTTCTTCGTTGTTATTGTAAACTTCGCCAGTGATTTTACCAAGTCTTAATTCTCCGTTTTTGAAAAAACGAAACTCGATCTCAATTACTTGTTTTGTCATTTGTTGCAAAGAGATCAGGAAGAATTCAAGATCTTCAGGATGGATATGTTTAGCTAAATTTTGTCTGTTCGGGGTGAAGTTTTGGTTGTTGTATCCTAAGATTGAATAGGTAACGTTTGACCACCACATTTCATTCGAATTGTAGTTGTAAATCCAATAGCCGATTCCTGCAGCGTGATGGATTTTATCTAATTGTCTGATTTGCAGGGCCATGTCAATTTTCATATCTTGCAGGTTAGGTTAGTGGTTTATGTTTCTTTAAAATTGTTTAATATTCATTCAGTAAGCTGGTTGTAGTTTTATTAATTTTTAAATTATGATTGTGAATGTGTACTTTATTTATTTGATTCGATGCAGCAATGTTTCTGATACAAAAAAGATCACACAAAGTATAACAAACAATTTCCAATACTGCTTTCCATTACTTTGTTCGTTATATAGCTCAGATAGTTTCATTTTTTCAGGAGAATTAAGCGAAATTGACATCTTTTGGGTCTCGATTAGGGTTTTAAGCTCATCAAGAGTGAAATATTCAGGATCTGATTCTATTCTTGAGTAATTAAAAGAGCAAGAATAAACGATTGAATCATTTTCAGTTATTAAATAATTCTCGGCCTTAGTAATTTGATCACGAGGGTAAAGAAGTAATCCCTTATCAAAATTATTTTCCTGATCAGGGATGATATCAGTCTGAATCTTCTTGTTGATGATGTGAAACTGATCGCCGGATGAGTTGTGATCGAATGATGTCGTTCTAACGGGTTCCTGATTACCTAATGTGTAGTATAAGCTTTGTGCGTTATTACTGTCGCGGGTTAAATTAATAAATGTGGGTACGAAAAGAGGATGAGTAACTAGATTGGTCCACTCAGGATTTAGCTGTATGGCAAGAAGAAAGAATTGTCCGTTTCCGTATTTTAATTTGGTGAACAGATCATCTCCAGCTTGTGTCTTCCAAATATTTTCTGATAAATTATTTGCAGAGCTTCCTAATTTGTAGTGTTTGTAAATGTCTGGTAGGCGGGCATCGCTTTTAATTTCTTCGAAAACATTTTGGTACAGTTCCGAATTTAATTCGATTTTTGCTAATTTTTGCTTGCTTGAATCAATTTTAGCTAATTGGGGAGCGGAAATTTCTTTAAGAAATACATTTACAGTATTATCATTCTCAGCACTTGGAATGAAAAGTACATGTCCTCCGTTTGACAGATAATTTTTAATGCTTTGATTGAAGCCACTTTCCATCTCCTGAATTTCATTTAAGATGATCAGTTGATAGTTCTCAAGATTTTCATTAAAAACTCCAGATTTATTACTGTTTCGAAAAGCAAATGTTTCAGTTCCTGAAAATAATTTACTGAGGTATTTATTGGGTTTATCCTGATTTACAGATAAGATTTGAATTTGACTATTAATGTGGTAAGAAAAATAAATTTTGTTGTCATATGTGATAGGAAAATCGCTAATTTCAACCATTCCTTGATAAATTCCTGATTTATGATTGAGGTATTTTAGGCTTACAATTTTCTCTGAATTTCTATCAATATCAAAACTGGAAACGGATTTTGTACTGTCGTTTATACTTAATTTAATTGGGTTTTTTTGATAGTTTTGATTCGAAGTATTTACTACTCTAACAAAGAGTTCCTGACTTTGATTAAGCTGATGATAAGGTTTCTCGAACCAGCAGGAATCAATAAACAAATTATTGGAGCCTTGCACAGAAAGAGGTAGAAATGTGACTGAATTTGTGCTGTCAATTTTAATATTTTCAATATCGCTTTGTGCCTTTTGAAAGTCGGAAAATACATACAGGCGACAATTATCACCGGCATTATTAATTTGTATTTTTTTAATTTGTTCCGAGAGCCTAACAGGTATTGGCGAAGGATTTATATCCATTACTCTTGCAATGGCCTGTTGCTTGCTTAAATTCGACGAAAAGGAATAGAAATTATTACTGTAGATTCTAATTTTAGAATAGTTTGGGTAGCTGTTGATTAACTCAATGGCCTTATTCTTTGCAATTTCTAAGGCATTACCATTTTCGGTTTCGGCATTCATGCTAAATGAATTGTCGATATAGATAGTAAAGCATTCTGTTTGTTGTAAATTTTTATCGTTGCCATTTTCGGTGGAGATGTAAGGTTGCGAAAAGGCAATAATAATACAGGCAAGAGCCAGAAGTCTTAGCAAGAGCAACAGCCATTTTTTTACTTTAGAACGGCGCTTATTTTCAATGTTCAGATTTTTGAGAAACTTTAAATTACTGAAATATATTTTTTGATATCTCTTAAAATTAAAAAGATGTATAATGATAGGAAGTAGCAGAGCTAAGAGAGCCCATAGTACCTGAGGATGCAAAAATTGAAACATATATAAGTTTTGTTCGTGATTCAAAATAGCTAAAAGACTATTCAATAATAAGCTTTCAGTTAAAATTTAGCAGTTAGCTTTAAGTTGATTTTTCTTGATGTCAAGTAATTTGGAATTGCATACTGATTCCCTGATATATCATTAATCCATAAATAAGAAATGGTATTGTTAATATCCAGAATATTGAATACTTCCAGGCTGATCCACATCGATTTAAAATGTTTTAACAACCCATTTTTACTTTTTGAGTTTTCATCAATCAATATCTTTGAAAAGCCTAAATCGATTCTTCTGTAATTAGGCATTCTAAAGCTTTTTCCATTTTTACCTTGTTTAGGAGTCCACACAGGTAATTTGCCTCCGTAAAATAAACTCAAATGCATTTTGTAAGATGGATTGTTTGGTAAATAATCCTGAAAAAACATAGCGAAATTTAATCGTTCGTCGGTTGGCCGTGGTAAATAACCAAGTTCATCGCCAATAATATCTTCTCCGGTTTTCATTACCGATAAGCTAGCCCATGATTCGGTTCCTGGAACAAATTCACCATTAATTCTTAAATCTAAACCTTTGGCATAGCCTTTCGATTTGATGTCTCCATAGTATCGAATTCGAACATTTTCTATATCGTATGGAGTTAGTGATTTAAGATTTTTGTAGTACAATTCACTCGAGAATTTGAACGGACGATTCCATGCTTTAAAGTAATATTCCTGACCCAAAACATAGTGAATTGATTTTTGCAGGTTCAGACTATTACTAATTTGTCCATTAATGGTTAGCATTTCACGATACGATGGTGTTTGCTGGTAGTAACCCGTCGAAAAGCGAAATTTAACTTTCTTTTCCCAGTTTGGAATGTAATTGACAGATGCTCGGGGAGAGAAAAAACTCTCATTATTATAATCCCAGAAATGATATCTTAAACCTCCGGTTAACTGAAATTCGCCTTTGTCATTTTGAAATACATAGGTTCCCTGGGCAAAGGATGTGATGTGATTGCTGTTAATTTTATTATTTGCATTTCTTGAGTAGGCTAGAGCCACCTCGCTATCGGAAAAAGGGACTGCATAGCCTGCAGAATCCTGATATTGCCATTCATTTATTTGATCATCTACCTCTTCATGTATTCCTCCAATACCCCATTGAAGAAACAAATTGTCGATGTTGTGATCTCCCTTAACATCTATTGTACTAAGCTTTTTGCTAAGTTTATTCCGGGCATGATCGATAAATGTTCCAATACCTAAATTTTGAATGCTTTCAGATGAACTTCCTCCTTGTGAAACAAATAAATCACTTAAATAATATTGTCCCATAATATCGAAAGTCTCTTTCTCTGTTGTTTTGTATCTACTGGCAATTAACCGGTACAAAGACTTGCTGTTTGGATGGAATTTTAATGTGAGTGCCTGAATATTTGTTTCATATTTGTCCTTTTCCTGGCCATCGAAGTAAATTTTAAGCTGAAGAGCATTGCTAATTGTACCAAAAGATGTATTTCTGGTTTCAGGTTTGAAATTGTAATTATTTTCACTGAAACTTCCCCACAAATGCATACTAAACGATGAAGAAAAACGATAATTGATCATTGCCTGAACATCTGTGTAATTTGGATTGTATTCACCTTTTGTATCCAATGAATTAAGCAAATATTCATTTGTTTTGTATCGAATTCCTGCCATGTAGGTAAGTTTGCTATTTTTACTGCTGTTGGCAAAGTGAAGTGAGCTACCCAGTAAACTAGCTTCGGCAGAAGCTTCGAATTTTTCAGGAGTTTTGTACTTTACATCCAATACAGAAGAAAGTTTATCTCCATATTTCGCATCAAATCCGCCAGATGAAAACTGAATGGATGAGACCAAATCCGGATTAATAATACTCAATCCTTCCTGTTGGCCAGATCGAATCAAATTTGGACGATAAATTTCAATATCGTTGATGTAGACTAAATTTTCATCGAAATTCCCTCCGCGAACGGAGTATTGTGAGCTTAATTCATTGTTTGAACTAACTCCTGGCAGGGTTTTAATTATTTGTTCGACTGCGCCATTCCCAGAAACAGGCAACTGTTCTAATTGCTCCGTGTTAATGGTAATGTTTTTATCTTTTATGCTTTGATTCGATTCTACAATAACTTCTTGGAGTTGTTCTTGCTTAATTTTTAAATATGGATTGTAAAATTTGATTTCTCCTGATCTTAATTTAAAATTTACAACAATATTTTGATAGCTTATGTGAGATATTTTTAAGGTGAAAGTTTGATTGGATGGCGTTTTTATTGTGTAATTACCATTTGTGTCACTCGTGGTGTATTGAGAAATACTTTCGATTTGAATGTTTGCCCCAGAAATAGGTTTTAGCCCGATATCAGTAATTTTTCCTTTGAGTATGGCATTCTGTTGTGCTACTAATTGAAAGGGAAGCAATAAGAGAGTCAGAAAAATAAATCGATATGTTGATTGAACCATAATGATAAACAGTCTGTTAAGTTTTAGTATCGAAAATTTTTATTGAAAATTAGTAAAATACCAAGATACAAAGCAATTCTAAATAAAGGAACATATTGCTCAAATATAAAAACATCAATATTTTACTATTTTTTGCCTTTAGGAACTTATCTTTAGACACTCTCATTAACCCAAAATTATCTGAATTATGAAAAAAATTTATTTGGCAGGTTTATTCGTTGGATTAGGAATTGTTATGTCGTCTTGTGAAAGCCTAGATCAAAAAGCCTCTAAAATTCACAATCATGCATTTACTATTGATACTCATGTGGATACTCCATATCAATTATTAGATAAAGATTTTGATATTGCTGTTGCTCATCCGTTTGTTGAGGGAGGAAGTCGTGTTGATTTCCCGCGAATGAAAGAGGGAGGATTGGATGGTATCTTTTTTGCAGCTTTTACTTCTCAAAGAGAAAGAACTTCTGAAAATATACTCGTTGCGCGCAGTAAAGCTGATGAATTAATAGATTCTATTTATGCTGCTTGTCTAAAAAATAATGACTTGGCCGAAGTCGCTTTATCCGTTGAAGATGGATATCGATTGGAAAAAGAAGGGAAAAGAGCCATTTATATTGGACTTGAGAATGGCTTTCCAATTGGTGAGGATATTTCTGAACTTGAAAGATATTTTAATAAGGGAGTTCGTTATATTACTTTGTGTCATACATCAAATAACGATATTTGTGATTCATCTACAGACAAAAATGGAGCTGAATTTGATGGTTTGAGCTCATTTGGAGAAGAAGTGGTTTCTAAAATGAATGATTTGGGAATTTTAATTGATGTATCGCATATTTCGGACAGCTCATTTTTTGATGTAATGAAACTATCGAAAACTCCAGTTATTGCCTCACATTCTTGTGCCAGAGCTGTATGCGATAGTCCTCGAAATTTGACTGATGAAATGCTAAAGGCTTTGGCTGAAAATGGCGGTGTTATACAAATGTGTATTTTGGACGATTACGTTAAAGCTCCTGATACGACTACTGTAGCTTATCAAAAAGAGCTTGAGTTACGCGCTCGTTATCGGAATGCAAGTAAGATGTCGAAAGAGGAGGAAGATAAATTATGGAACGAATGGCGTCAAATGCAAATTGATTATCCAAAGGATAAGCCTACTGTAGCGGATGCAGTTGACCATATCGATCATATCGTGAATTTAATTGGAATTGATCATGTGGGAATAGGTACCGACTTTGATGGCGGAGGTGGCCTAAAGGATTGTGCTGATGTGAGTCAGATGATGAATATCACTAAAGAATTATTGAAGAGAAAGTATTCGGTAGAAGATATTACTAAAATTTGGGGTGGAAACTTTATGCGCGTTTTTAAGGAAGTTGAAGAGTATGCCAAGAGTAAAAAAATATAGTAGATAACTATCACTAGCTGTTTTGTAACTTATTCTCTTTGTTGGCAAATTTATACATTTGTCGCCTGTAATAATAAAAGATTGAATCGTGAAGAAAGTATTGGTAGTAAGCGATAAAAATGAGGCTCGCTCTCAAATGGCCGAAAAATGGTTGAAGTATTATGGCAAAAATCATTTAGAGGTTTGGAGTGCAGGACTTGAGAAAGGATCAATTCACGTATTGGCTCAAAAAGCAATGGCTGAAGCTATAATGGATATACCGGAATATAAGTCGAAGGCAGTTTCGGAACTTAAAGAGGATGCATTCGATTTTATTTTGTGTTTTGATAAAGAAGTTCAGCAAAATATTCCTTTTTTTGCTGGAGAACCAGTTATTCTATTATACGAACTTCCTAACCCCGCTAGCGTGCAGGGAGAGGAAAATGTAAAACAACAGGCTTATAATGCTGTTTGTAATGCCATTGATGATGTTTGTTTTAGCTTTGTCCAGGAACATTTTCAGATTGTTAGCTAAAATTGTTAATTTTATTGATAAGCTACTGGAGTGTTTTTTTTAATAGAATAAGCGTAACGCAGATTTATATATAGAGCGGGATTCAGAAATGAATCCCGTTTTTACTTTCGCATGACCTCTATTTAGTGTGTTTCGTTTAATTTCGTCCTAATTTCCCATTCTGTTTTGTTGTTTTTAACCGAAGCCTAATCTTGTGAGCTGTTTATTTATTATTGTCTGAATAGTGCTCCTATTCAATCATTAAGCTTGACAAGACGCTGGAAATGTCGTAATTTTAGTTTAGATCTAATAAGTAAAATATACGCTTATTAATACTGTTGTCATATGAAACGTCCATGCCAAGGATATTTTGACACACAGGGGGATGATTATTCCTGCATGGTAAGTTCCATATGGCAAAAACTTAAAATTATAAACATATGAAAATCCATCTTTATGATATTGTTCGAACGGGTTATTTCAATGGAATAAAGATCGCACTTCCCTCAAACCTGCCAGTTACAAACCATTTCAATTTAATTTAAATTTTATTCATTAAAAGGAGGCGAAAATGAAAAAAAACATTGGAGTTTGGTTAGATACCGAAAAAGCCTACATTATTACCCTTGATGATCTCGGAACCAAGGTTGATAAGATTGAATCTGAGATTGAATCCAGAATTCGTTTCGAAGGAGAGACAAAAGCTTATTCTCGCATGGGCAATCTATTTATTAATCCATCAACAAAAATTACACATAAAAGACGTCATCAAATAAAGCATTATTTTGAAAATATTACCGATCGTTTAAAAGAAGCAGAAGAGGTTTACTTATTTGGTCCGGCGGAGACTAAGGTTCATCTTGCAAAGTACATCAGTAAAGAACCTATGCTTAAAGATCGAATTCGTAAAGTTGAATCGGAAGATCATTTGTCAGAAAATCAGATGATTGCCTGTGTCAAGAAAGAGTTTAGTAAGAAGCCAATTAAGGTGAGTGTTCGCATTCGTCATTAGTTGTCTTATTTTTATAAAGTTGTAAGGCTATTCCCATAATTGGATATTTATAACACAGTTATTGTTGTAAAATTCAGTTATGGGAATTTGCTTTTTTTGTGCTTCTTATCGAATACATTATCTTGTATTCAAATTCCAATTATTTAGATTCTACGATCCAACAATTAGAAATTAATTTGCCTGCCTTTAGCAGAGGTTATCATCTCATCGATTCGGAGATAGAAAAGTTTTTACCTGATTTACCTGAAATTGGAATTCTTCATTTATTCATGAAACACACTTCGGCGGCCATAACCATAAATGAAAATGCTGATCCTTCGGTACGCGATGATTTTGAATCAATCATGAATAATATCGTACCAGAAAATAAACCGTATTACACTCATGTATTTGAAGGGGCTGATGATATGCCTGCTCACGTAAAATCGTCCTTGATGGGACCTGAGCTCACAATACCAATTACGAATTGTCGGTTAAATTTGGGTACATGGCAAGGAATTTACCTTTGCGAATTTAGAAATAGAGGAGGCCGAAGAAAGCTTGTTGTTACAATCTATTCGTAATAAAAAACGCCTCTGTTACGAGGCGTTTTTTGCTATATTGCTTTGGTTTTATTTTTTAACCAGTTTTGATGTTTCTCATCCAGCTCGGGAGACAAAATCTCGTAAACTTTTTGATGATAAATATTTAACCATTCTCTTTCTTCCGAAGTCAGTAGTTCATTGATAATGCCTTTGGTTTCGAAATGGCACAATGTAATTGTTTCAAAGTTTAGAAATTCTCCAAACGGAGTTGTTTCCTCTGAGCAACACAGAATAAGATTTTCATGGCGAATTCCATAAAATCCTTCACGATAAAATCCTGGTTCATCCGAAGTGATCATACCTGGTAATAATGCCTGATCCTTAATTTCTTGTCGGATACTTTGAGGACCTTCATGAACATTTAAAAAACATCCAATACCATGCCCTGTTCCGTGTCCATAATCTTTTCCTCTTTTCCATAATGCCTGACGAGCTAGAATATCCAAATTGCATCCACGTGTTCCTTTGGGAAATTTAGCCATGGCCAATTGAATCATTCCCTTTAAAACTAGGGTGAAATCAGTTTTTTCATCATCACTTAATTCACCCATCGGAATGGTTCTGGTAATATCAGTAGTTCCATCGAGGTATTGTGCTCCTGAGTCTATAAGAAGTATTCCTTCCTGTTTAATTTCAACATTCGATTCGGGTGTTGTGGAGTAATGAGGATGAGCGCCATGCTCTTTGTAACCTGCAATTGTTCCAAAACTTTCGCCTTTATAATCTTTTTGAAGAGATCTGAATTCCTTCAGTTTATCCATTACCGTAAATTCGGTAATTTTTGTTTTACCAATGTTTTCTTCGAGCCAATAGTAGAATTGAGTGAGAGCAACACCATCCTTTTTCATGGCGTTTTTCATTCCTTCAATTTCCACCTCATTTTTCATGCTTTTCAATAACTGAGATGGGTTTTCTTTTTCAACAATATTGGCACTTATCGAGTTGAAAGCATTTAAATTGGTTCTGTTTGAATCTAAAAGAACACTCGACGAACCTGGAATTTCATCCAAGTCATTAAATACCTGAGCATAATCAGCAATATAAATCTCGTCTTCGGCTAATTTTTGAATCAATTCGTTAGGAATTTGATCTTCACTAAGGTAAAGAGTCGCCGATTGAGTTCCTATAATGGCATAGGCCAATGCAAGAGGATTATATGCTACATCATTACCTCTTATATTGAAAATCCAGGCTACATCATCTAAACTACCTACAAAATGGTAGTTGCATTCGCAGATTTCCATTTGTTTGCGGATTTTCAGCAATTTACTAAATCTGGTCTGACCAGAATAGGAAACTTCATGATCGTAAACTGGATGGCTTGGGAGTTGGGGACGATTTTCCCAAATTTCATTAACAAGGTCGAATTCTTCAACGATGTTAATGCCCAGATCACCTAATTTGTTTTTCAACTCTCTGGTTTGAGTAACAGAGAAACAGGTGCCATCAAATCCAACATTCGGATGAATTTGTAGTTCCCCAGATAACCATTCGTTTTGAGTAGGAGTTCCTGCAGTACCCATTTTGAAAAGCTCAATTCCACTTCCAGCTAATTGAGTTTCAGCTTGTAAAAAATACCTGGAGTCTGTCCATAAACCAGCTTTTTCTTGGGTTACGACAAGTGTTCCTGCCGAGCCGGTAAATCCTGATAACCATTGACGTGCTGTCCATCTGTCGGGAAGGTATTCACTCATGTGAGGATCCGAACTGGTTATAATGTAGGCATGAATATTTTTTTCATGTAATAACGAACGCAAGGCGTTTACTCTGTCAGCAACAGTCATTTTTAGGTTTCTTATTATTTGCAGGCTAAAAATACAACATTATGAATTATAATGGTCGAAAATATGACATATTTTCACAAATTAGGTTCTTTTAATTAAAAAATCCCCCTTTGTATCGCAAAGAGGGATGATGTATTGAGTCGTCGACTATTTATTTAAGACTTACATTGCCGTATTGACTTTTAATTTGAACTTTTCCCTTTGGGCTTGTTGACTTACCAACAATTACTTTTAGAGACGTTTCAGAATTATTCACTATTTTTTCAATTACCTGAGCATTTTCAGGATAATTGATGCCACAATATTTAGTTTCTGCATCTAATGAATAGTTGGTGCCTTCTTCTATGGCGATTCTGCTGGCAACATATTGATTGTCAATCTTAATTGATTCAAACCCTTTTGAAACATTGTCGACTTTACAATTTCCGTAACGAAGATTCAATTCCAAATTCTTATTTACATTTTCAATTTTGAAGTCGGAATATTGCCCCATCGTAACCATAAAAGTGTTGGTGTTTACAATATCAAAAGCATCGTATTTGCTATCAGCAATAACGGTATCATTGTTATCAAGATGTAATTTTGAGTAACGACTTACCACAACCAGGGCTTTACTTGTACCAATATTCATTTTCGAATACTTAAGAGTTAATTTGGTACGGTTGCATTCATTTATGGTTGCTTTGGCATAGCTAAGATTAATGGTACTAACCGGCTTAGTTTCCGGATAAAGAAAGCTTTCGCCCTGAAGGTTTCCATAGCTTAAATTAATATTTGTTTTGGCTCGAAGCGTATTGATGTAAATATTGCCAAACTTATTTGTAAGATCCAGTTTGATATAATCAGGCATAAGTATCTCGTAATCAATGCTGAATTTATGGCCTGTTTTGAATTGATTTGACATTTCGGTTACCGCAGTAATTGCATTCCCTATTTTGTTAAGTTTTATATTGATACCCATGAAGAGTAATTTGGCTTTTTCTTCACTTGATGTTTCTAATGTTATGGTAACATTAATAGATACAGAATCACGATCCCAGTTTTTAATGTTAACATTGCCGTATTTATTAGCAATGCTAAATTCGGTGCCTTCAGTGGCTGGGAATACCTCTTTAATCTGTTTCTCGAAGTCATCTAATGCTAAGGCATTTGTTGTGAAACCGAGAAGTATAACAAATAAGAGAGTCGAAAATTTAAATTTTAATGTCTTCATAGTCTTTTTATTTAGGATATGATTTTTCTGTTGTATATCGTGTTTTAGTAATTATACCGCTGCGTTCAGATTGTTTCTGTTTTGCTTTTTTATCTGATACAATTGATCGATTATACGATTTAAAATACTTGTCTTAACCTGGTAATATTCTATCATTGCCTGAATGATTCGGTCATCATCCGGATGTAATTCAAGCTCTTTTTTCAGCTGTGAATATCGTTCATCCATATCTTTTAGTTCTTCTTTCAGGATGCTTTGGTGTTGTTCTTTATCAAAACTGCCAAGTTGTTTCAACATACCAAGCTGGCTGTTTATATTAGCAGTGTAGAATAATTCAACCTCCTTATACTCCGGAGATATTCCTCCCAATCCTAACAGATTATTCTCTAAATTTTTAATTTGATATCCAATCAGCCCTGAAAAGATTACAAAAGTAATTATTACAGCTACTTTTAAAAAGTTTGGGATGCTTTCGAATAAATTTCCTTTCTTTTGATGATTTAACTTTTTAAGAAAATTTTCGAAATGACCATCCTGTGGTTCATTATCATTGAATTGATCTTTATGATCCCGTAAAATTTTTTCTAAGTCTTTCATACTTACAAGTTTTCATTGATTGTTAGTATGTAACCTTCTTTTCATTTTCTTTTTTCATTAAGCTCACTGATCTTTTAGCTTAATAAGGTTTATAAATGAAGAAGAAGGGTTCATAGCAATTTTTGGTTTTCTTTTTCCGAAATTATCTGAATCAGTCTTTTCTTTGCCCGTAAGAATTGTGATCGGGAAGTGGAGGCACTAATGTTAAGAATGCTTCCTATTTCTTCATGATCATATCCTTCAATTAAATACAAATTCAAGATAATTCGATAGCCTGTTGGTAGCAGGTCTATTCCGTTTTTTAAACTATTAAATTGTTCCTCGGAATATTCAAAATTTTGATTTTCCTCTTCTTCCGATAATTTATACAGCTCATTGTCGAGAGGAAATAATTCTAACTTTTTCTTTTTTAAACTATCCAAAGAACGGTTTACAACTATTCTTTTTAACCATGCCCCAAAACTAACCTCGCCCTTGTACTTTTTAATGTTTCCGAAGGCAGATAAAAATGCTTCCTGCATAATATCTTCTGCTTCCGTTGCATCTTTTACAATCCGTAAAGATGAGTTATACATTGCTTTGTAGTATAACTTGTAGATTTTGAACTGGGCTTTGGGGTCATTTTTTCCGCAAAGCTCAATTAGGTCTTGGTGAATGTTCTTGTACAATGAGCTCATTAATCAATTTCTATTCTAATGACGAATGCGGAAATCATGCGTTGCATGTTTATTGAAATTATTCCACTAAATATAAGCAAAATGTTTAAAAAAGGCGGGTTTTTGATTCTCATTATATAAAATGGAAAAACCACCAAAGCTATTTGGTGGTTCAAATGTGCTCCCTCTGGGATTCGAACCCACACGCCCAACATTATAAAGTGTTGTGATCTGCCAGCTGAGCTAAGGAATCTTTTTCTCAGGAGTTTTCAATTTATGGAAAATAAACAGAATTGGAAAACTTCATTTTGATCAGATTTTTCGAGTTAAAATTGTTAATTAAATATAAGCTTTTGGCTATCCATAATAAGAATATGTACCTTTATAGCTCACTTTGGTAATAACATCCTATAACTGGAAACATGATATTCATGAATAATAAAATTCTTGCATTTGTATTTTTGCTGTTGACACAGACTGTGTTTGGACAATTACAACTTAAATTAACTGTTGAAATGCCCGATTGTAAGAACGAAGAGTTTTTACTTTTGCGGGGCGATGAGGGCGGATCGTTTGTTGTTGATAGGGCAGATGTGACTGAAAATGGAATACTTTCTTTTTCGTGGGAAGGGAATTATGGATTTTACCGGCTTTCGGGTAAAGATGGAAGGATTGATTTTCTGATGTCAACTCCTGATTTAAACTTTTCATTGGATGGAAAACCCGAAGTGGGAGAGCTGCGTTTTCCTGATAATGATGAAAACAATCAGTTTCAGTATTACCTGTCAGAATTTGGGGTGTTGAATCGAAGAATTGGCAGCTTAAGAGAAAAGTTGACAGGTTTAAATCAGAGAGATTCTTCCTACAAAGAATTACACTCTCAGTTTAAAAAGGTGCAAAAAGAGAAGAAGGTTTTGTTGAAAGATTTGTGGGGAACTCATTTCGACTCTTGGCCGGCACGCATGGCCTTGGCTCAGCAGGAGTTGGATCCGGATGTAAAACTAAAAGGAAAGGCTTATGATGATTATTATCAAAAGCACTTTTTTGATTTCTTCACGTTTTCAGATTCTGTATTGCAAGCTACACCTATTTATTATGAGAAAATTGGAAAATATTTAAAAGCACAGCATATTGAAGATCTGATAAAAGCAGAAAACTATAAAAAGATAAATGAAGTAATTAGTAAACTGTTTTGGTTAACCGAATTGGAACCTACATCTCAAAAATATCTGGCAAATTATTTAATGAATCGTTATTCTAAAAAGGATTATCCCGAAATTTACGATGCGACCGTTGACGCCTATAAAGTGATGAATACCTGCGAATATGTTATGGGTAATAAAGTAATACAAAATAGGATGCGGAATTCGAAAGCGAACATTGCCGGGTGGAGGGCTCCTGATGTGCAGTTAAATAATTCTTTAGATGGTAAAATTCAATCCTTATCAGCTGTTAACAGCGATTTAACGCTGCTGGTGATTTGGTCGGGGAGTTGTGTTCATAGTAGAGAGATGCTCGAGCGTATTAAAGATTTGTATCCAGAATATCATGAATTAGGTTTAGAGGTTGTAGCCGTTTCGCTTGATAATAGTTTGAGTTACTGGCGGGAAATGGTTTCCAATAACTATTACCCTTGGGTGAATGCCTGCGATACCGACGGTTTAAATGGCGTAACGGCTGATCAATTTAATGTTTACGTTACACCCAGCATGTTTTTAATCGATCCAAGCCTAAAAACAATTGCTGTTCCTCAAACCTACTTCCAATTGGAAAAAGAATTGATGGAGTATTTTAAGTAGAAAGCTTGCATGCAAGCTTTTTACGATGATTAACATTCACACAATGGTAGGGACATTGCATGCAAGGTCCTTACGGTTATCCTTTATTTTATAAAGCCAACATCTTTAGCAATATCCTGGGTTAATTTAGATAAGGGGCGTTTGCCCAGGTCTTTTTCATTAAAAGAGTTGCCTGCAATAAAAGATGCCTCAAAAGCTTGTGAATTCACAAGCTTTTGAGGCTTTTGTCTTATTTCTTAAAATATTCGTTGGTTGTGCAAGGGTTACTTTTGTTGTGGGCTGTTAATTCATACTGCCGAATATTGCTTTTTCAATAATTTTAATCGATTCTTTTGTTGACAATAAGTTTCCAAAACACGTAGTACATAAAAAGACTTCTGACTCAAAAAACAATTCACAATCAGCTCTCTCAATTATATTTTCATTACCACACTTTGGACAACTTAAGACTATGTTTTTAGATAATTCTTTGAATATAGCTTCACTCTTGCTTTTATCACTATTACCCGTGTACTCATTAAATAGAATAAATCCAATTATTCTTCTAAACTCTTTTACCGTTTTCAGTCTTTGATTGGCATCATCTTTAAGTAAACTAAATACTAATTCATCGATGATAGATACAGAATAGATTAATAAGTAAGGCACCAAATTATAGTAATGTTCAAAAGACCTTTCAATAGCCTCTTTTTGCGAAAAAACGAAATTGAAATTCTGATCCACTGTCTTGTAGTTCCTGTCATTTGTGACAATATGAAGAGCATGATTAGATATACCGTTAATTCCTCCTTTACATGACTTATTATAACGCATATCATAAATAAACTCACTAGAAGTGAAGATGTTTATTCTTAAACTTTCGATCGCTTTTTTAATTATTTTTTCCTTTTCTAAACTTGTGCTAGGATCGTAACCATTGGGATTACCCAAATGAAAGAATCTATTTATAAACTCAGTTCTGTTGCCAAGTAATTGTTCAAATATCAATAATTCATCTGTGATTGGCTTCCTAATTAACGCATAAGCAACAGTCATTTTGCCGCGTTTTGCACAATACAATGATTCAAAAATAAAATTTATTAGGAAGATGCCGGATGGCGATAAAATAATCATTCTTTGGATTGGTATTTTTTCTATTCTGGCTGGATTAGCCTATACTGCTGGCCCATTTCCACTAGCTTACAATGGTCTAGGTGATTTGTTTGTCTTTATTTTTTTTGGAATTGTTGGAACTGTGGGAACTTATTATTTACACGCACATGAATTTACAGTACTTGCATTTTTGATTTCTCTTCCCGTTGGTGCTTTGATAACAAATATTTTAATAGTCAATAATTACCGTGATATTGAAGAAGATAAATCAGCTGGTAAAAAAACTCTTGCAGTTCTTTTAGGAAGAGAATTTTCCAGGTATGAATACATATTTTTTATTTTAGTTTCATTCTTTGTCCCATTTCTGCTTCATTTCAAATATGATTTTAGTTTTTGGGTTTTTCTTCCATATTTAACTTTACCGCTTGCGATCTCTCTTGTTAAAATGATTTATGTATTAAACGGAACTCAACTAAATAAAACATTAGAACTGTCTGCAAAGTTTTCTGCCTTATTTGGTCTTCTTCTTTCTGTCGGAATTATTTTATAACAATCATCCATTAATTTTTATAAATGAATCAAGAATCCACAATTAACTT
>JAQBBZ010000477.1:0-4627 GCA_032125735.1 Labilibaculum sp. | reverse complement strand
AAGGTAAAGATTCTTCGCAGGCTCAGAATGACACCCTCTCTTTGAAAAGGAGAAATCAAGAAGTAAGTTTTAAAAATAGGTAGACGCAGATTGTTATGATTTTATAAGATCTGCACTGATTATCCTATACTTCCCTTACATTGAAATGGTCATGTTGAGCTTGTCGAAACATCTGTTACTGAAAGGTAAAGATTCTTCGCAGGCTCAGAATGACACCCTCTCTTTGAAAAGGAGAAATCAAGAAGTAAGTTTTAAAAATAGGTAGACGCAGATTGTTATGGTTTTACAAGATCTGCACTGATTCTAAGACTAGAGAAATAAAGGTACAGAGCTCGAAAACTAGTCATACCCTGACAAGAACGGCTTGCTTATAGTCGGAGCATGACGAACTGCCAAATTCCCCATAATTCGCTATGCACAAAAAAGCACAGCCCAAAAGTTGAAATCAACAATTGGGCTGTGCTTTATATCTTAGAGTTTTTTAAACTTAGCTTTTAACCAAAACACCTAAAACTTCGAGGCGTTGTGGTGTGTCGTAAAGGGCAAGTTTTGCAAGGATATCAAAATCTTCCATCCAATCGCTCAATTCGTTTAGAGCTACATTCTTCGATTCGGTTGCGGCCTGCGACTCTCCCATTTCTTTGTCGAACTCAGAACGAAGTGCAAGCAGTGTATCGAGTTCTGCCAGACAGGCTGTTGCCAGCTCAGGAGTCAACTTTATTACTGCAAGTTTTGCTTGAATAACTGCATTGGCTGCAAGTGTAGTGTAGAACAATTTTACCCGGTCGAAAAACTCGTTGTATTTCGATGGAAAATACCCCGTTACGCCCAAGCGTATTTGCGTATCAGGATCTTTTGTGCAAAGAATCCGGGTTAAATCGCGGTGCCTTTTAAACTTTGCTTCCAACTCTCTATACCCCTTATTGTAAGCGTTTGAAGCAAGGCTTGTTTCCGCCACTTCTTTTGCATTTAATTCCCAAATGCTTTTGGCTTTATTGAACACTGTCCAACCTTCGGCGAATTTTGCATCATCGACACCAAAAGGGATCAAAGCAGCTTTAATGTCAGGATGCAATTCGGCATTACTTAAGGCAATACGGGTACGTTCTAAAAATTTTGATTCTGATCTAATAAAAGTCATCGATTTAAATTTTAGTTTTATTTATGTTTTATTAATTCAATTTTGAAACTACGAATTAAAAAGTAGAAAAAGAAATCATCGGCAAACATAAATTAAAAATACTAGTAAAATAAAATATCACACTACCTCAACTTTATAGTAAAATTGAACGATACAGCGTAAAATGGATCATGTGAATATCAGATTGTATCCTGTAGACTCAAAATAAGTTCTGTACACTAAAAATGGGCTCTGCGAGGTCAAAATGAATGTTGCAAAACTCAAAATGCACTCTGCTCACTCAAAACGCACATTGAAAGACTGCTAATGAACGTTGCAGGACTTAGAACGGACTTTGCAAGACTCCAAATGGGCTCTGCAAGCCTTAAAGTGAGCATTGCATGCCTTGCAATAGATTATGCACAGGTAATTTTCACCATTGCAAAGCTTCTGCTCGTACCATTTCCACTCGTGTTATGTAGAGCGGTTCTGTTTTAGTTTCTGCAAATTGAATTCTCTACCTAATTACTACTGTTTAGTGCATTTAATGCTTAGTTTTAATGGCCTTTAGAGAAAGTTGTTGTTCTATCCTATTTGGAGGGATAGCAATCGTGAGGTAGTAAAGGAGCAGTTTGATTAGTTTTTAGACAAACTGCTTTTATGCCCAAGCTTCAAAAAACGCACCATATTGAATTATTAATCATCATAGTTTAAGACTAATAACTAAAAACATAGAATAATGAAAACGGTAAAAATCCTAATCTTTTGTATTTCTATAATTTATTTCTTTAGTTGTGACAAAAATGAATCAGAAGATTTAAATAATGTAGACGTTGCAAGATACGTTGAACTATTAAAAGAAGGTAAATACGATTCTCCCGAATTGCCGAAATTTACTTATAAAGATATTCCTGCACTACTTGAATATAGGAATGATACTCAAATGATAAACGATTTCCCAACTAATGGGATTTCTTCTCTTTGGCTTGCAGAGTGTAAATTAGGAATGTATGTATTATGGACAATTGAATCAATTCGTGCAGTAGCTATAGACAGTGAATATTTAATCGGTAGATTCCCTTCTCAAAATCCAATTGTGCAGAAAAGAGAAGAACCATTTGATATGGATGTAGAAAATGATGTACACGAAATTATATCTAAGGCTTATTATGACTGGTGGGAAAATAACAAGGATAAGGAGTTTAATGAGTTCAAGCATATTGACCCACTAATTAATACAGAATTCAGGTGGCACTAATGTATAAAAGCCAGGGCATAACAAAAGTAACCGTTGCACATCCCACTAATATTTCTAAAAAATAAGATGGAAGCTTTAAAAGTTTGCTGATTAGCGAGCTTTTAAAGCTTCATTTTTTCAGCTTAAAAATCTCGAAGCTTTACATTAATGAAGGAGAAGAATGATGCTAAAGCAAAAGGCTAGGAATATTTTAAATTCAGTTGGCTAAAGCCGAACTGCAATAAATAACACAAACTATTTACTGTTGTAAGTAGAAAATTAGAGTGTTTATTGCACTTGTTTTCAGGCAACAGATAATAGAAATGTAAATGATTGAAATGAAACGAATGCAAAACATCTATTGCAGTTTGGCTTTAGCCAACTGGTCTTGTCAAATTAATAGATAGGCTTTAGCCACATATAATAATTTGCATTTCATATTTTGAAGGTGTTTTCAATTTTATGTATGCTTTAAACCGCTATATTTAAAACTTAATTGAGCAGTTTGATTAGCTTTTAGACAGACTTCCGTTAGGGCACATAAAAGACAATAATCTCCAACATGAGAAATGACATAAAGGAACAGATATTTGAAAAGTATTTTGTGAATTGTGAAAAAGCAGAATTGATTTGTAATGATTTAGGAATTATACGAAGTGAATTTTCGGAAGTAGCGAAACAAATTGACAGCGAGAGGCCTGTTATTCTTAAAGAAATGAGGCGGATAAGACAACTCTTTAACAACAAACAAGGTGATGATTTTGAATTCGCAAATTTTATAGAATTTTATAAATGGTATTTAGCTCAATATGAAAAACAGCATGGTTGTTGTTACTATTGCAAAACAAAGGAATCTGTTTTAACTAAACTGTTTGATAAAAAATATACGTCAGTTAAAAGACCAAATAGAGGGAAACACTTAGAAGTTGAAAGACGTGATTCCGATTCGAATAAATACAATAAATATAATTGCGTACTAGCATGCTATTTCTGCAACAATGACAAAAGTGATGTTTTTTCAGAAGCAGAATATTTTGAATATTTGAAGAATAGAAAACAATTCTTTAACAAACAATTAGACTCAATAAAATGATTTCGGATAAGGAGACAAATACAATCTATTTTTCTGAATTATTAAAAACAGATTCCCCGCTACCGCACGATTTTATCGTGTGGAAAGAAATAGAAATAATAAGTTTCAAGAATTAAAAGCTAGTTATGAGTCTACTATCAATAGTAATTACGGAATATATTAATCCTTAGGCAGTTTACTTTGTTAGTTTTGCTATTAACCACACAATAAAATCGTCCGGCAGCGGGGAAATCTGTTTTACGTTTGAATATTAAAGAACAATCAGTTTAATTTTTCATTCAATACATTATTGCCACAAAATTAGTTCTAAACAGTACAAAAGTATTGATTATAATTTGTTAAGTTTGGGATTGTGAAATTGAAAAAAGGTGCAGATTCTAACAAGTTGTAAGCAATATAAAAAAGACAAATTATGCCGAAAATACAAGTCATTACTTTTGAAGGAGTAACTTCCACTGCGGAATATAACAAAGTTCCTAATAAATGTCCTTTCTGTCATAAATCTATAACTCCACAGACTTATCAAGCATTTTCTAAAAGTAAGACATTGGAAATAGTATATCGTTGCCCCGACTCTGACTGTGGTAGAATATTTACTACTCTATATAAATACGAACATACAGGCAATAGTTGGACTCATGTTTATAAGTCTTCATCGGTTGGAACATATGTGGAGAAGGTATTTTCAGATATTGTTAGAGATTTATCAAATAATTTTATTGAAATATTCAACCAAGCACAAAAAGCTGAATCTATAAATCTTTATCACATTGCAGGAATAGGATATAGAAAAGCTCTCGAATTTTTAATAAAAGATTATTTGATTTCTAAAAACCCTGAACAGGAAGAAAATATCAAGATAAAATTCCTAGGAAAGTGCATTAAAGATGATATCGATAATGTCAATGTTAAGGAAATGTCTGAACGAGCGACTTGGCTAGGTAATGATGAAACTCACTATGTGCGTAAGTGGGAAGATAAAGACATTAACGATTTAAAGCTTTTAATTAAAGTAACACTACATTGGATTGAAATGGAACTTTTGACCGAGCAATATATAAATGAAATGAATTAAATACTG
The DNA here is from genome assembly GCA_032125735.1 of Labilibaculum sp. Classification (GTDB taxonomy): domain Bacteria; phylum Bacteroidota; class Bacteroidia; order Bacteroidales; family Marinifilaceae; genus Labilibaculum. The sequence continues at coordinate 96 of JAQBBZ010000477.1, read as the reverse complement.
CTTACAATAAAAGTAACCGTTGCACAATCGATTAATATTTCTAAAAAATAAGATGGGAGCTTTAAAAGTTTGCTGATTAGTGAGCTTTTAAAGCTT
>JAQBBZ010000476.1:0-10551 GCA_032125735.1 Labilibaculum sp. | reverse complement strand
TTTGCCTACAGATTACAAATCTGCGGGAGTATGATTTTGAACAGATTGCCACGTTCCCGAATTTCGGGACAAGCTGTTCCTCCTCGCAATTACAGGTAGGATTGAAAACCGCCGTCAGGGCGAAAAGCGCGCGTCAGACTTAATTTTATTAATTTATTTTATAACCGTCTAACTTTTGGGGTTCACTTCAAATCAAGGGCTTTTATTTTCAAAAAAAAAAATCAATCTAAATTCCTATCCGCAAATATGCTTTAACTCATCTCGTAATAACTTTTTCTTTTTCTCACTTAAAGCAAATGAATCCAACAAATGAGAGTTTTCTTTTAACTGCATACAAGTAAGGACATTTCGATCCATTAATTCCTGTTTCTGATTTTTTGTAAGCGTGTCTAAAATGGTAACCGGATACAAATGAAGTTCTTCGATAGTCTCTTTCAATCCTTTGCTCCGTGGATAATCCCATGCCAAAAGACTCAAACCACTGCAGGTTCCGTATTGAATCGAATCTTCTGAAAAACGGGTATTGGTAACCACCCATCCTGTAAAGGAAAGACCTTGATATTCGGGCATATCCTTTCTTTTTTCGATGATATCGTTAACGCGCGAACGGACATACAATGGCACTTGCACGCTAACGTATTTACCTTGATCTTTATGATATTTGCATTCAACCAGATGTTGAATAGTATTCTGAGTCGCTATTACATCCATTTCGTGAGTCACGCAAACACCATCTACCACCACTCCTACTTCAATATTGTATCCTTGTTTTTTAAACAATTGTCCGATAAATTGCTCGAAAGGATATCCCGTTGGGCCCAATTCCATGATTGCTTTCTTCAACCTGTAACGCATGGCCGAGGTATTTTTTTCACGACGCAGAATTGAAAAGGCCCGGGAATAGATTTGATTGGTAGTTACCCCATTAAAAATCCAATCTTCAATACTCACAAGAATTTTTTCTATGGCAGATGTACTGGCCCCTGCATTTTGCAATGAACGCTCTAACTTATCAATTGCAAATGGCTCAAGATCACCCGAAGCTTTTTTTACGAGAATCAATTTACGTTCTACTAAATTTGAGTCCTTACTGTCTCTATTTTCGATATTCACGATCTTTTTTGGATTAGTTATGTTGTTATGTTGTTTATTTCCCTAGAGGAAGGCTAAAGCTAAAAAATATTGAATTAGATTACTACTGTCAAGCTTGCCAATTTGTAGAAACACCGCCTGCTATCCATCACAACCATTTCTTTTTTCTAAAAAACCATATCATCCATATTGCCACAAGAATCATGATAGCAAGTATGCCGAAGTAACCATATTTCAATTCCAACTCGGGCATGTACTTAAAATTCATTCCATAAACTCCAGCTAAAAAAGTAAGTGGAATAAAAATGGTTGCTATTAAAGTCAGCAACTTCATCGTTTTATTTAATTGATTATTCTGTTCCGATTGGTGCGTATCGCGAATATTCGAGAGGTAATCGCGCAGGTAATCCAACTGATCGATGACAAATAAAATATGATCTTGCGTATCACGAAAAAACTTAACATTCTCATCGATAAACAGGTCTGATTCACTCTGAATTAAAAGATCATAAGCCTCTTTTAAAGGTAAAATACCACGTCGGGCCTTCATGATCTGTTTCTTAAATTCCTGTATTTTTCGAGGAACTAAATCAGAATCTTCATTTTCTATGAACTCTTCCAACTGATCCAGTTGATCGTTCCAATTTTCGATTAAATGAAAATAATTATCCACAATTGTATCTGCGACAGAGAAAAACAAATAATCGACTCCTTTCGATCGTATTCTTCGTGTACTATTCTCTAAACGACTAAGTAAAGAATCAAATACTGGATGATGTGTATCCATAAATGATATCACATAATTTTCCCCTAAAATAAGATTAACGGGTACAGACAGAAACTTATACTCTCCTATTTTGGGAATCATCAGTTTTAAGGATAGAAAACTATAGTGATCCAAGTCCTCAAATTTAGGACGCAAATGCGAATTGAGTGCATCTTCCAAGGTGAGATTATGAATATTCATCTGCTTGCCTAAATTCTCATAAGCAGGAATATCAATCCCTGAAAAATGAATCCAATTAACAAAATCCTTATCTTTACAATCATATTTAATCTGATCTAACTTGGATGTATATTCTGTCAATTTAATTTCCTCCAAATTATACTGTCTCACTTGAACCGAAGCATGCTCAAGTTCACGGGATCCGATGTGAAACAGAGTTCCTGGAGCCATTCCTGTTTTTTCAGAAATACGACTTGTTTTTTTCTTTGTCATGACTAAATAGATATGATTAATTGTATCTTTAAATTAAACAATTCTCTTACTAATTAAACAATATTTTACCACAATGATAGAAACATTGGAAGCTATTTTAAAAAATCTTGGAATTGGATACAAAGTTCTATTCATACTCACGACTATCATCACAGGGCTAATCATCTCAAAATTACTTCATTTCTTCATGAACCGCATGTTGAAAAAAGCTTCTGATATATTAAATGTTGACCCTACCAATTATAGTTTTTTAAAAAATGCTGTTAGTTTTCTGATTTTCATCATTATGATGATCATCATTTTTTATTCGATACCGGAATTAAAAAGTGTTGGAGTGAGTCTGATGGCAAGTGCCGGAATTATAGCGGCCATTATTGGTTTTGCCTCTCAACAAGCATTTTCGAATATTATTAGTGGAATTTTCATTGTTATTTTTAAACCTTTTAGGGTTGGCGATTTTATTAAAATTGGAGAATTGCACCACGGTACAGTAGAGGATATTACTTTACGCCATACCGTGATTAATAATCCTGAAAACAGAAGAGTAATTATTCCAAATTCCGTGATTAGTTCCGAAACCATTTTAAATTCTTCAATTACTGATCCAAAAATATGCTCCTTTATAGAGATTGGAATCAGTTACCATTCCAGCATCGATAAAGCCATGGAAATTATACAAAATCAAGCATCCAAACATCCAAATTTTATCGATAATAGAACTGATGAGGAAAAGAGTGAAAATAGAGATCAAGTAATTGTTCGGGTTATAAACCTGGGAGATTCGAGCATTACCCTACGATCATATGTTTGGGCGGAAGACTCGGGCAAAGCTTTTGTGATGAAATGCGATTTGCTAAAATCGATTAAAGAGCAATTTGACAAAGACGGAATTGAAATTCCATTTCCTCATCAAACAGTTTATATACGTCAAGAAGAGCCCTTAAAAATTACTCAGATTTAAAATCAACATGGATGTTTAGCAAAAAGAATCAAGTACCATGAGCCAGTAATACATACAGCCACTACTTGATTCTTTATAACTTGGAATTTGGCCCTTTTCCCTTGAACCTTTGTGCCCTTCCGACCCAAATAACAATTGTATTCCAATCGGACTGTTTTTTCCCTGCGTCGGTGTGATGGAGAAATCGACTCATCCCCAGAGTGGCACTCGCGATGCTCCTTTACCCCGGGCTATTGGTGTTGGAGCCCTTCAGGCTCTCCCTTTTCTATTTTCTCTTTGTCCTTGGAATTTGGAATTTGAACCTTTTTCCTTAAAACTTCCGCCCTTCTACTAAATAGAATTCTCACTGCTCAGAATCTCACAATTCAACAATTCCTTAATTACATTTTCGGTTAATTCACTTTTGAAGGCAAACTCAAAACGAATGTCCATTACATAGGCTTTTAAGCGCATTTTGTAGCAAAGCTTATCGTACTTGATATCGTTCACAAAAATAACTGCAATTGGTTTAGCCAAATACACATAGTTTGAAACCTTAGCGACCTCCATAGCAATTTTTCGTACCTGATGTGTATCGATGGTAATTGGCAAATAAATTTCGGCAACTACCTGACAGTTGGTCTCGCCCGAATTCGAATTGGATATCGATTGATTCATCAGGTCACCATTAGGCAAGGTAACAATTGAATCGTCGGCAGTTTGTACCCGAGTCGATCGCAACGACATATCGAGAACCTCACCATAAGTACTCCCCACCTCAATTTTATCGCCTATTTTAAATGGCCGATCGATAAGGATTACAAAACCACCAAATATATTCTTTATGATATCCTGAGCCGCAAAACCTACAGCAACACCTACCGATGCACCAAATGCAATAAGAGATGTCAAAGGCGGATTAAAAATCCCCCTTACAACAAGATAAGCAATTATCATCCAGCAAATAATTTTCACGACCGGAACAATAGCTTTTCCCTTCACCCTTCTATCCGGACTTTTCTCAGACCAAATCTCAATGGTTCGGGTTAAAAAACCGACTGTAAAATATCCTATCATAATAAAAATCAATGCCCAAAAAATCTTTGAAAAAGAAATGATATTTGAAACGTCTGGAGCATCGAATTTATCACCAATTGATTTAATCATATTATCAGCTGAAAGATTCGCCGATTCTCCCAAGATGGTATCAACCTGCACAACATCAGTCTTTACCAAGGAATCGGCAAGTTGCTTTTGCGACAGCAAAGTTTGAGAACAAATAAAAAGGCTCACAATAATGAGTAGTATACTTCTGTATTTTTTCATTTTATCCGATAATTATATTCTATTCTTAAATGCCTTTAGTGTATGTAATTCAAAATGGTAAGATGATCCACAACCTGCCTGTATACAAGCGGATTAACAGAATACATTCCATTTTTCCGAATTAAAATCCCATCATCGGTAAACACCATTAAATGGGCAAAACTTTCCTCCTTTTTCCAAGTAAAAATATCTGCATGTTCCTCCAACAAAAGTCCTCCATGAAGAATTAGTGCATGCAAGCTTGTTATTTGAGAAGGACTTAGTGAGTTAAAAAAAGAATACTCCAAATGCCTAAACTGCATATAGAAATTATTATCCTCTACACTTACCACCGAACGCATCCAAAACAACAAAGCCAATGAAAGATTGTTTTGAGCAAATTTGTACAAACTATTAAAATAATCTTCCTGCAAATAAGTCTGTTTCTCGGCTTCGGACATTCTTTTGTAAGTCCGCTTATAATGAAAATCTTTTGGAGGCAAAAAATTAAGCTTGAAGCCACTAAACTTATGCCGTTTTATAATTATTTCGGTTAATTGCTCTTTATTCAAACTATCTAAGTTTACTACATATCCAAAATAATCACTCATTTTTGAGGTGTAATTAAGATATTTGTACGTGTAAAGCAAACAGGTGCTCAACCAAAAAATTCGGGAATTGCTTTGCGATATCAGTCTAAAAAACTGAGATAAATTTTTAAACCCATGAAGCTTACGAAGAAATAATTGATGCACATTCTCAATCACAATTATTCTTCGCCCTTTTAGTTTCTGAATTTCATCGATTAATTCATCAATGGACTCAAATTTTAAATCCGTAAAAACAGTTTGCAAAAACTGAATGAATTCTTCTTCACTATTAATTTTACGATCCAAATTGAACCTGTAAAAAGGATATTGATGACCAAATCTCTCTTCAAAAACATTCACCGCAGAAGTGATTCCACTTCCTGTTTCTCCCACCAAACAAGTAGGTGCAAACTTTCCTGTTGTCCAGTTGCTATACGCAATTTCGAGTTGCTGAATAACCATGACTCTCTCAATTCGAAATTTAGCATTTGTAAGAGGAGTAATTTGAAATAAATGCTGATATATTAAAGGCAATCGAGCAATTGCAGTTTCGGTTTCCGATAGGTAATTGGACAATTCACTGCCAATACCTTCCTTTTTCTCAGACAAACCCAAAACCTTTCGATAAGCTGTGTATTTTATTCTGCCTTGCTTAATTAAATCGAGAATTCGCGTGTACGATTTTTGCAAAATCTCTTTGGAGAAAGACAAAGCATTAATCAGAATATTTTTAGCATCCCTGATTCTCTTCTTCCGAATCATTTCAGTCTGCTTCTGATCTAAATTATCAGGAGAAATGGCATCCGAAATCTCAACAACAAAACTGCTGTTGATTTTGTTCATTTGCTCTACAACCGCCCTTGTTAGTTCAGCATTGTGTTGCTTATTTTCTTTTGCTTTCTGCACTGCCCGTTCAATACCATCCCGAAATTCAGCAAGCTGATCACTTGCCTGCTCCAGATCCTTTGCATTGTAATATTCCAAGGCGTATTCTACAATTCCGGCCAATTCGCTTATATTAGATAAAGCCTGCTGAATGCCAGTTACCAGAGCCTCTTTTTGAATCAGAAGAGGATTCTCAATCGATTCGCCCAGGCAACCATTCACAATATCCATTACATTTGTTTCCCTAAGCTTTGGCAGACCCATAAGCTGTTTCCATCCTTTTTTGGATGGCAGTAGATAGCTGGCAGGTATGTTTTCAAACTCCTTGTAACAGTCTGTTTTTAGAAGATCAAAATGAGAAGCAAAATCCGTGTTCATTAATTTCTTAACATAGTCGGGAATTCTCTCAGCAAGTAATTGTTTCGACAGTATATTATTCTGAACATCCTGTAAATCGCTTTCTTTCTCAATTTTTTCAAGAGCACTTTCCAAATTGCGCACAAAAAAAACATCCGCTGAAAGCAAAACCTCATCGAGAATATTTTTAATCAGAACTTCACGTTTATTGAAGATATCTGTAATGGCTAAATTTGAAAATCGTATTTCATAAACGAGTCGCCAATGTTCAAACAGAGCAAATGCCCGGCTGTTGTAATTGTCAAATAATTCCTCCTGATTCTTTAAAATCCGACCTGCTTTTTTAGTCAATTTTCCCGATTGAATCTTACTGGAAGGAAACTCTAAAGTACCTGTCTTGGCATGCAATTCAGCATACATTAAATCCAGAGCCTCTTTCTGCTCTTTAAAATTCAAATCAACTTCAATCTTTTTGGCTCCTATCTGCTGCCTTAGTTCTGTTAGCTGTTGAGTAAAATCATTTTCGATCCATTTGCTGTTTACAAGCAGATTGGATTCTATTTGTTTGTCAATTTCCTTAACCGATCGAAAAATATCCTGTCGAAATGAGAGAACATCCTCAACAATAGGATTAGCATCTTCTAAAAAGCGCGCAAAATAGATGAGTTCAGCCAACTGTTGACGCTGAATTTTGTGTTTCCAGAAATTTTTAGGAATAGGTTCCTTTTTAAATAAAGTGCGAAACAGATTCCTTACACTCAGCAATCCCCAATTGATTTTCTGAAAGAATAATTTCCCCAGTTTCCTAGTTTTCAAGATGATTCCATCCGAAGGCAGAGCATAAAACCGATCCTTATCCTGAAATTCTTCAACGAGCTCTTCAAAACCAGAAATGTATTCTTTAATCTCTGCAAACTGATCGAAAAATCCCGATACATCAAGCTTATTTATTTCATAAAAATTATCGTGAACATGTTTTTTAAATTCCTCACTATGTTTGCGATAGTCGGAATAATCATCAGAAACACCCTTGCTTTTCTCAATCGAATCGATCGTTTCCTGCAAAGTAGATATCATGCTCTCAACCGGATGAAGAGAGCTTATTAATTTGGATGAGTAGTTAGTATGCATAGCTTATTGATCTATAATAGCAAGATTTAAAATACAAAAAATACCCGATATACCAACATCATTATAAATTGAGGAATTTACCTGCGGATTTCAGGCACAGACTTGCGGTAATAACTGTGGCAGAGCTTTATATCCAATCGTTCCTGAAAAACAGATGCATTAAATATTATAATCACAATTCAGCCTTTTTCTCAGCAACTGCCCGTAAACAGTAGATTTGCAATAAATATTTTATTTATGATATCAAAAGAAAGTCTGTTAGCGATGAAAAATGCTTTTGTACCTCCCCGCGGCACTTTTGCCTGACAGAGAGTCACTTTTACCACCGCCCGAGGCATTTTGCTTATCGCCGGAAGCATTTCAATTACAGCCAGAGGCACTTTATTGCCCGGCCGAAGCATTTTGCCAGCTATCAGGAGCAAAACCAGACCGCCCGAGGCATTTTGATACCCGCCAAGAGCATTTTTTCGTTGGACAAGAAAAAAGGCCAAGCTGGGTGCTTGGCCTGTGGGTTTTTACGTTTAGTATCAGAATAGTAGCCGACTTCGGGCTTCATCTCTGTCAAGCTACAAGAAAGTTGAAGCGGACTACAAAGCTTGATGTTTACTATATTTCCCGCCAATACTTATACTCTTTGTTGACGGGTTGTACTTTATTTCTTTTTTCAGATTGAAAATGCTTCAATAAAAAATTAAGGTTATGTTAGTTTTCAATATATGAAAGACAACGTTGTATTTCACTTGAACGAAGTTCCATATATCCCATTTCAGGAACTATTTCCTGCCCGTCAATTATAATCCATTTTAAAAAATCATATAATTCTTTTGTTGAAGGTTTTTGTGATGCTACAAATTGTTGAGGCCTGTTCAATATGCAAGGATATTTACCTAACCACATTGCCCGTTGCAATTCCGTAAAGTTTTCGTAAAAATTCTCTTTCACGTCAAGTTTTCCATTTTGATTCAGATCTAATGGGATGATTCCTATGTCATCCCGAAACTCTTTTGATTCAGGATCAAAAGAATAAATAAAATTGCAGTAACCAATTGCAAGAGGATCGCCTTTAATGGCTTCTATTAAGAGATTTTCCCCAATAATACCAGTCCCACTAATCTTCTGGTCATCCAGCCATAAAAATTTTGATAATATATCTGTCGCACCTGCTTGGTCGGCACGAAAATAAACGGATACAGGTTGTTTTCCAGGTTCTCCAAAAAGATTACCCCAAGAAGTTATTTCACCGGTAAACAATTTTGACAGATCGTCTTTTTTGATTCCAGTTTCCAAAATTTGAGACCAATACGGATTTTTTTTATTGACTATCATAACAACTGAGAGCTTGGCTACTGGCAGTATCCAAACCGATGACTCCAACTTGTCAGGTAGTTCGGACGAAATCATCAACAAATCGGTTTTATCTGAATAAATTTCAGAAAGCACTTCTCCTGTACCAACAGGAGATAAATTAAATAAAACTAAAGGATGAATTTTCTGATATTCATTAATCCACCTTTGTACAAGGGGCATCAGCGCATAAGCTCCTTTTATCTTTATTTCTCCTTTATGAATTGGCAGAGATTCTTTTTCATGTTGCTGCTGTGGGCTTTTATTTACACATCCAAGCGTTAGAAAGATTATAAAAATAAAAACATATCTTATTGCTTTCATAGTATTGATTATTAATTTATTAAAAAAAAATAGCTATACTTAAAATTACAAAATATCTTTGTGTTTTCTACGGTAATTATTCAGATAATTATTTATTCTGTGATGTAATCAGGTTAATTATTCGAGTAGTTTCTTTTTCGACTTTTATTTTGAATTAGTCTTTTCATCACTATTCAATATCAAGCACTCTTTTTTAAATTTTCTCATTTTGATTTTAAAATGCTCTCACTTGCAGTAAGGGTACCAACTATTGCCTGCACTGAGAGCCTCAACTACAATGAGACCCTCAGATTTATAAACTGAAACTTGAGCCTTGGATATATTGTCTTTATCTAACCCTATTTCTGTGAATATTCTGTACTTTCCTTTAGAACTTGGTTTATCATGAATGCATTAAACTTTTCCGGTTCTTCGAAAGATGGGAAATGTGCTGATTTATCAAATACAATAAACTCTTTTTTAGGAGCTTCCAATAAATCGAAGTATTCTTTAGCAACAGAAAAATTTGTCAAATAATCATTCTTCCCTTGCAAAAAATAAACAGGAATTTGCAATTCATTTACTTTGGATAAATCAATTCCTAAAACCGTTGGGATCATCTTACTAAACGGAGAGTTGGTGAAGGCAGATTGGCTATTGTTTTTAATTAGATGATACTTGTTTGCAATCGTATATTCTTTGCAATATAAAATAGGTAAGAGAATAATATCTACTACTGCATTTGGATCAGCAAAGGACCCTCCAAATTTTGAAACACAGACCCGCTGCATAAACAACCAGTTCATAAATCCTGATCTTTTCAAATTTTCACTATTGTATTCACCGATCTTATCCAAATCGTTCAATGCTATTGTGTCCTGTGATTCAGTTGCTTTGTGTTTGGCAAATTGATAGGATAAGCTGTCGCTTTTAGCTTGGTTTCCAAATTGGCCTGTTCCTACATATGCATAATAATCATTCGGATACTTATAAACAGTTTGGACTCCCAGCAATGAACCCCAGGAATGTCCCAATAAAAATATCTTGTCTTTTTTGAATTGTGCTTTCAGATAAATTGTAAGTTCATGGGTATCTTCAACGAACTGATCCAGAGTAAAACAAGCGTCAGGTATATTTTCAACAACAGATTTACCTGATCCTCGTTGATCCCAATAAATGACAGTATAATAGTTCTCTAATTCGCTGTTATATTTTCTATACATGGGAAGTTCAGGATTTCCAGGGCCACCGTGCAATAGGAGCAAAACAGGATTGTCAATATTTTTTCCCCGAATAAGGATGAATTGCTTAACCCCACCAATATTCACATACTCCATTTGGGCAACACTGTTTTCAATTGTTTTACCTTGCATGTCTCTAAATTC
>JAQBBZ010000475.1:0-9893 GCA_032125735.1 Labilibaculum sp. | reverse complement strand
GAAATGGCAGTTGCTGAAATAGCAACAATAACAACAACAAGCTTAGCTGGAGTTGTTTTGGATAATGAAACTGGCGAAGCTCTGACTGGAGTTGCTATTCGCTTTGAAGGATCAAATGAAACAGTTTACACAGATTTTGATGGTAATTTTAAAATTGCAAATATAGTTCCCGGAAATTATAACATCTTATCAAGTTACATATCTTATAATGACAATAAATTAAAAGATGTGAATGTGAATGGTGTAAACAATGTTATTCGCTTAGTTCTTAAAAAGGATTAATTTTTATAGATGAATAGAAAGTTATCAATTGTTTTTGGCATTTTATTTTGTCTGATTACAAATCACTCTATTTCCCAGGTGATTAAGGAAGTTGAAGGATTGTATTACAATACCTCGGGAGATCTATACACCGGAACTTATACCGAATTCTACGAAAGCGGTAACAAGCGGATAGAAATGAATTTGATGGAAGGAAAACGAAATGGAAAAATTAGACTTTTCTTTGAAAATGAAAAAATTCAAGAAGTTCGTGCCTATGATAACGGTTTAATGGATGGAACCTGGATTACCTGGAATAATAATTCTGTGAAAATTGCGGAAGCAGCTTACAAACGGAATAAGAAACATGGTAAATGGTATATCTGGGACGACAATGGCGTTAAAAGATATGAAATGGAATACAAGGATGGAGAAAAAATTGGAACCTGGTATATTTGGGATCAAGATGGAAAGCTTGTAAAAGAACGTAAGTTTTAGTAAATTCAACAATAACAGTTCTCTTAAGCCGCTTAATGATAAATTAAGCGGCTTTTTCTGTTTATTCTAATTTATTGTAATGAATACATGAAAATTGTTAATAATTTTGCAATAGAAGCGTTATTATAATAATAGCAATGCGAAAACAGAAAAAGATTTAATGAATTCCTTTTATCAAATAGTAAGTAATGTTAAAAACTGGCTTGTTCAATTTTTCAGATCCCTCTTATCTGAATTAGTGGGCTTTTTCAGAAGGAATAAATATGGAGTTATGGGAACAATTGCTTTTCATATGCTACTTATAATTCTTTTATTGTCGTTTAAATTAAACACGCAGAGAGAATTTTTGGAATCGGAAATTTTAATTGAAATCCCAGCAGAAGTGGCTGAACAATTTTTGAAAGAGGAGAAGGAAAAAATTGAAGAAGCACTAGAAGAAAAAAATTCTGAAATATCTAAAAGTGTAGACGAACTTCTTCGATCAATTGCCGTAAACCAAAACGTTGAAAAATCTAAGACCGATCCAAAACGAAATGTCGAGAAGATGATTGAGGAGATTCGTAAAGATTTGGATGAGTATGGTTCTGATGATTTGGCTGGTGGTTCTGGGGATTTAAAAGAGTTTAAAAAGGATAGTTTGACTGCAGCCGAAGCGAAGGAAAAACAAAAGCTTTTAGATGCCTTAGAGAGTATTGAGTACAGTGGTCCAAGCAGTGTTTATTATAGTTTGGAGGGGCGACATAAAATTTATTTGCCGATACCCGTTTTTAAATGCGAAGGAGAAGGCTTAATTGTTGTTCAGATTGTGGTTAACCAAGCAGGTAGAGTGATTCAGTCTACTATTTTGGAAAAGGAGTCGGGTATACAGGATGATTGTTTATTTGATGCTGCTCTCAACGCTTCTCGGAAAACCAGATTTAACGTAAGTACTAGCAGCCCTCAGCAACAAATTGGTAAAATTACCTACCAGTTTGTTAAGCAATAATTAATTTTTATCAGTTTACTGATATAGCATAAAGATATATTATTGCTTATTAAGCAATAATATTTAAATTAGGAACTCGTTTTTATTAAAAAAATAATTTCACTATGAGCTTTTTTTTAGCATACAAACTCCGCAAAGCTTCTGATACTGTTGGTGTTGAAAATAAAAGAGATACAATTAGAAAAGACTTTGAAGACTTTGAAGCATTTTCGATTTCAGAAGAATTAAATGATTATAATGATCTTGAAGCTTATGTTCTGTCTGAAAAGTTTAAATCAAACAGAAGATCAATAGAGAATAAAAGCTATAAAAGGAGTGATCTTTTTAAAGAGGAAAAGGATTTTAAGAGGTTTCAGAAATCAAATAAATTCAAAACTTATTTTCGCTTAAAAGGATCGAATGAATTATCCACTTTTGAACTTACTAAAGTATCAGAAGAAATTTCACGTTTTAAGGAATTGAATACTCTTGTTCACTCTGGAAATTTTAATAAAAAGGAACAAGGCGAGGAATTAAAGGAGTTTAAGCGTATGCAAAATTCTCAGCACATTAAGGAGTTCTTTAAATTTGAAAAATCGAAGTCATATAAAATTTATAAGGAGCTTGAAGATTCAAAAACATTAGCAGATTATTTAAAGTTGGAGGAAAAGATTAGTTCTGACGAATTCCTGGAAGAAAAAGCTTATTTGTTGGATAAAAAGAGATTCGAAAAAACGGAAGACTTTAAGAAGCTTCAGGAATATTTAGAATTGAAAGAATCTGATAAGTATAAAAAGTATTTTGCCTTTAAAAATAAAAATCCATTTGGCGAATTGAGTAAATGGGAGCTAAGTTTCTCTGAAGAATTTAGTTCTAAATCTTTAAATGATGAGAAGTGGATTAATAAATATTATTGGGGTAATGAGCTTTTGAATAAAGGATATAGTTTAAATTCAGATTTGCATACGTTCACCGAAGGTAAAAATATTAGTCATTCTGATTCTTCGATCCTATTACACGCTCGAAAGGAAAAACAAGAAGGTTTGTTATGGAATCCTACAATGGGTTTTGTACCAACTGAATTTGATTACACATCAGCAATTATAAATACGGGAAAATCGTTTCGCCAAAAATACGGTCGTTTCGAAGCCAAAATTAAACTTACTAACCCAAATCAGGTTACTCATTCATTTTGGATGGTTGCTGATAAAAATTTGCCTCATGTTGATGTTTTAAAGACTTCTGTTGATGGTAAATTACTAGTGGGAAACTATTGGGGAAGTGAGAATCAAATTAATTCGAAGCAGTTTAAAATAAAAGGAATTGATTTTTCGAAAGGTTATTTTATTTATAGCTTGGATTGGACTAAAAATGAATTGGTTTGGAAGATAAATGATGTTGTTGTAAAAACACAGACCGAAGGAGTTCCGCAAGATCCAATGTATTTAAATTTTAGTATGGGTATTACTAAAGAACAACAAAGCGTAAATGCATCGCTCGAAATTGATTGGGTAAGATGCTATAAAATAAAGGAATAAAAAAAGTGCCCTGGTTGTGGGCACTTTTTTAATTTAATGATGTTCCAACATTAAATACACTAAAGTAGTTATCTATTGAATCGGCAAGTTGAGATTTGAGGTCATCCAATTCTTCTTTTTCCATTTCTTCTTCATCCCAATAAGTAAGGATGATATTTAGGTAGTCCTTAATCATATCAGGTGATGTTTCAAGCCCTAGGTCGCTTCGTAGTAAAAGGTTGAATTCGGCAAACCACAGCAAGGCTATTTTGTGCTCGTGAACGGTTCCTTCCACAAACGAACTTAAGGATTTGAACTCCAAGAATTTCTTAATGGTTCTTTCCGAGGCCAAATAATACAATCTGGTTCCCAATTCTAAAAATTCTTTCTGTAGTTTTTTAAAATTACTTTTGCTCTTCTTTTCGCATAATATCTTCATGAAGAACGCATTAATTCGGAGAAACTCTTCTCGTTTTTCATTTGAGTTGCTTGATGCATGGGACTCGCTTAACTCATTTTTTATTTCAATCTCACCAGAATCCCTTATGGTATTTCTCTTTTCCTGAATTAAATAGGAAATTAAGAAAGCGAGTACCGCTAAGCTTAATATTTGTAATATGATTGAAGCGATTTCCATGAGTCGTAGTTTATAAATATTGTTAATTAAGTCGAATACTTGTAACAACTTTGTAATTAAAAATTTACGAATTCTTAAGTTCTTACACAAAACCTGAATGTCTGTTTTTAGCTATCTGTGTTTTTGTTGGATAAACCGACCATTTTTCAGGACTAAAAATTGATTTTAAGTTTTTATAACTTTCCAGTCAAACTCAATAGAATCAACTCATTAAGGATAGTGGTTGAAGTTCAAATTTTTATTATTTTCTTTTCTCAATTCAATTTGAATTTTGAAAGGAAAGAATATGTTATTGATTTTAAATCAAATAGTGCAATATATGATTTTTTATCAAAAAAAGGCCGACTCTTCGGCCGGCCTTAATTACATATAATAATATCATCTACTTTTTAGAAAATAATCCATATAAACGATGTTCTATTTGAATTGATAGTCGGAACATTACTGGTGCAATAATTAGGGTTAAAAAGGTCGCAAAACTAAGTCCAAAAATTATTGTCCATGACATAGGTCCCCAGAATGCAGTACTATCGCTACCAAAGGATAAATGTGGATTGAATTCACTAAACAGAGTGAAGAAATCGAAATTCATACCCAGTGCCAATGGAAACAAACCCAGTACTGTTGTAATTGCTGTAAGCATAACCGGACGTAATCTGGTTTTTCCTGCTTTGGCAATACATTCAATCTCTTCTGCTGAAGTTAAATATTTACGCTTACTCATATCCGTTGTTTCAATTTTACGCTTCCGCAATAAATCAATGTAATCGATAAGTACAATTCCGTTGTTAACCACTATACCAGCCAATGAAATAATCCCAATTCCAGTCATTAGAATTACGAATGGCATGTTGAAAATTCCTAAACCAAGAAATACACCAATGGTACTAAACAATACGGTAATCATTATAATTAATGGCTTAATTGCAGAATTAAATTGTGAAACTAAGATCAAAGTAATAAAGGCAAGTGCAATTAGTAAAGCCTGAACTAAAAAAGCAGACGTTTCTTCCTGTTCTTCCTGCTCGCCGGTTAATTTATGGGTGTAGCCTTTTGGCATTTCAAAATCGGCTAATACCTCTCTTATTTTTGCATTTATTTCGTTGGCATTAAAACCTTCTTCTACATTTGAAAAGACTGTTACAACGCGCGTATTATCAATTCTATTAATTCGTTCGTAGGTTGAACCATAGCTATAAGTAGTAACTGCCGAAATGGGGATTTGAACCATTTGGTTGCTAATCGGACTCATTACATTTATTTTCTGGTTCATTAAAGCAGGAACATCGTAACGATATTTATCTGCCAAGCGAAGCATAATGTCATACTCGTCTTCCCCATCTTTAAATTTAGAAACTTCTAAACCATACAACGAATTACGAAGAGCACGTGCTACCTGATTGGTTGATAAACCAAATCGTCTCACTTTATCACGATCGATATTAATAAGCATTTCTGGTTTTCCCTGATCCAGATCAAGTTTTAATTCTTCAACTCCAGCAATTCTTTCGTCATCTAATTTCTGTTTCACGCGATTTGCCTGAATCAATAATTGTTCAAAATTATCACCGGAAACTTCTACATTAATAGGATATCCAACTGGTGGTCCTTCTGAATTTTTCTCGACAAAAATCTTGGCACCCACAAAACCTTTAAAATTGGATGTTAGTTTCTGCATTAATTCGGAAGTACTAACTCCATCTCTTTGCTTGTATTCAACGAAAGAAATACTTGTTAATGATTTATTTGCCGAACGGGAACCTTCAAACATTCCTCCTTTTCCAGATCCAACGTTGGTCGAGATGGAACGAATGATATCCTTATATGGTTCCATGGTTTTCTTTACAATTTTCTCAACCTCAACCGAAATTTCGTTTGATTTATGAATATCTGTCCCTAACGGAAGCTCCATGGTTACATAAACTGATTTCGGATCGTTATCGGGAAAGAAAACGACCAATGGCTTACTACTAAAATAGAATACGATAGAAAAAATCATCAATGCAAATGTTCCTAGGAAGAAAAGCAGAGGACGAATTCCTTTCAATGCATATCTTAGAGTTCTTTCGTAAGAGTTTTCAAGTGCAACTAAAAAACTTAGCTGGAACCAACGTGCGAATGGCTTTAGTACTAATAAATTTGTTAGTATTAGCAGACCTAAACACGAAAGCAGATTCGCCATTACATAGGTATCTACCATTCCAAATGCTTTACATGCATAAAATGGGATGGAAGCAATAAAGAAAGATCCTGAAATAATTAGAAATTTTTTCGAATTAATCTTTTTTGAAATATCATCAATTTTAACAAAAGTGGCTGTAAAAACAGGGTTTATAATTAGCGCAACAAATAGGGAGGAGGATAATACAATAATTAATGTAATGGGTAAGTATTTCATGAACTCACCCATGATTCCACCCCAAAGTAACAATGGGAAAAAAGCCGCCAAAGTTGTTGCTGTTGATGAAATAATCGGCCCTGCGATTTCACTCACTCCTTGTTTGGTAGCTTCTAATTTCGATAATCCTTCTTCGTGCAGTCGATACACATTTTCAACCACCACAATTGCATTATCTACGAGCATTCCCAAAGCCAAAATCAAAGAAAACAGAACCATTTGATTCACAGTGTATCCCATTTGATTTAGCACAATAAATGAGATGAACATGGACATTGGAATTGCCAAACCAGAGAAGAGAGCATTGCGCAATCCCATAAACAAATAAAGAATCAGGATTACCAGTAGCATACCCATAATAATGGAATTCTCAAGATCGCTTACCTGACCACGAACATCTTCCGATGTGTCATCGGTAACAATAACTATCAGGCCACTTGGCAAGTTCCCCAACTCTTTCTCTTTTGCGATAATTTGATAGATCTCATCGGTTGCAGCCAATAGGTTTTCACCCGATTTTTTAGATATGGAAAGGGAAACCACAGGATTATTATTCAATCTTGAAATGGATGAAAGTTCTTCATATCCATCTTCTACCTCGGCAACGTCTTTCAGATAAACCACTTTGCCATTTGTAACCTTTACAATGGTATTTTCGATTTGCTCCATATTTGTGTAATCGGCACTTGTTCTGATACTACGTCTTGTGTTATCAGTTATTAAAGTACCGGCACTTACAGTTACATTTTCATCTTCAATAGCAACTTCAATATCATGAAACGAAACGCCATTTGCTTCCATCTTGTGCAAGTCGGCATTGATTCTGATTTCTCTTTCATCGATACCTTTGATATCAGCTTCAGATATTTCTGGTAAGGCTTCAAACTTATCCTGAAGATCTTCGGCAAATCCTTTTAAGTCGTCTAAGCCAAAATCACCAGACAGGTTGATATTTAAGATTGGAAAATCGGCTATATCAATGTCCTCAACAATTGGATCCGTATCCAAATCGTCAGGCAATTCGCTTAATGATTTATCTACCTTGTCTTTAGTATCCTGCAGAGCTTGCTTTACATCAACATCAGTGTTAAATTCAACCACAATTACACTTATATCCTCGTAGGAGGCAGAGGACATTTTCTTTACTCCTTTTAAGGATTTTAATTCCTTTTCGATTGGCCTTGTTACCAAATTCTCAATATCAACAGGCGAATTCCCAGGATATGGAGTCGATATCATGATATTTGGTATTACAACCTCGGGAAAGTATTCTCTTGGCATACTTTGGTACGAAAACCAGCCAAACATGCATAGAATCGCAGTAAGAATATAAATGGAATTCTTATTCTTTAATGCTCCAAATGTTGGTTTAAACTGCCTTTTATTGTGATGGGCAGAGCTTGTATCTTTAATTTTATCCATTTCTTTCAAAATTATTTGGTGCTAATTAAAGATCCGTTAACAACCTGAGAAAATCCTTCTGTAATGATTTGATCACCAAGTGAAAGACCAGATTCAATCATTGAAATATTGTTGTAAGTTTTGGATACATTCACATAGGTTTTTCTAGCCACAAGATGTTTCCCCTCCTGTTTAGCTACATACAAGTAGTTTCCTTCAAAGTCTTTTTTAATAATAATTGAAGGAACTACCATAGCATCTTTAACTTCATAATCTTTGATTTTTACTACTGATATCAAATTTGGTTTGATCATGTGTTTTGGGTTTTCCAGATTAATTCGAATTTTAAAACTTCGGTTTCCCGGATCAATTACATTTGATGTTCGGTTAATCTTTGCTTGGGTCTGATAATTAATAGCTGGGAAATCCAATTCAGCAACTTCACCTGCTTTTATATAATTTAAAAAGCTTTCCGAAACATCTCCCTCTACATAAACCATATCGATATTTACCAATTGGGCAAATGGGATGGAAGGACTTGCTAATTCTCCTTTTTTCTGATGAATTTCATCAACAATACCACTAAAAGGAGCGGTAATGATAGCCATAGCCTTTTGAGCTTCTAAACCTTCTATGCTACGCTCAAGACTTTCTTTACTGGCTTTTGTTTGCAAGTACTCTATTTCAGAACCAATTTTTTGATTCCATAAACGCTCTTGTCTTTCGAAGATAGTTGTGCTAAGTACAAGATTGGTTTTTACCTCGTCAATTTGTTGTTGAATTTGAGATGTATTCAATTTTCCTAAAATATCTCCTTTGCTCACATGCTGACCTTCAGCAACATCAATAGAAATGATATTTCCAGCTGTTTCTGGTGTAATTGTGATGTTTTTATCGGCTTGAACATTACCGGTTACTTGTATAAAGTGTTCAAATTGAGAGCTTGATAACTTCTCAATAGCAACATTTATTGTTTCTTCTTCTTTATTCGTACTACGAATTTCATTTTCTAAATCGGAGATCTTGGTTTTTAAGATTGCAAGTTCCGATTTATACTGTTTTAATTGATCGGCTTTGTTCATGTCTTTTTCCGCATCTTTAGCAGAGCAGGAAAAAAGCAATGGAATAATACAGGCTATTAGTAAGTTCTTCATTTTATGATGGTTTTTGTAGGATGTTTGTACTATAATTTACCCAAAGCTTTTTCGAACGCAATTTTCGAAGTTAAAAGCGAGAGTGTTGAATTGATATATGCAGAATGTGAATTCAAGTATTGCTTTTCATTTTCTGATAATTCCGTACTTGTTGATATTCCTTCATTAAATTTTATACGGGTTCGATCGAATATTCTTTTCGCAATTCCTACACCTTCAAGGTCATTTTCATATTTTTCCTGAGCATTTAACAAGTTAGAAAAGGATATAGAAACATCCATTTTAAGATTTTGTTGAGTCATTTCCTGCACGTTTTCCAGTTTCATAAAATTAATTTTCGCTTGATTAACTTTAGAACGTTTCTGTCCTGCTGAGAAAATTGGCATTTTTAACTGAAAACCAAGAACGGAGGATTTAAACCATGGCACATCAGATTTGAATACATTGGTAAAGTCTGAACTGGTGTTTTTGCCATAGTTATAAAAGGCAGAAATAGTTGGTAAATAAGCCGCCTTTTCATTTTTAATGATTAATTCCTGCGCTTTTAATTGAGTTTCAACAATTCTAAAATCAATATGATTAGAAATCTCAAAATTTGATAGTACAGGTGATTCTGTTCTTATTGGATCAACTAGTTCATCCAAACTATTTGTTAACTCAAGACTTTTATCAATTTCTATTCCCAAACCAAATTTTAGAATGATGCGTGAGGTTTGAATTGCTCTTTTGGCATCAGCTAATTGATTTTTACTGGTGTTTACCAGTAATCGAATTTGATCTACATCCAACTCTTCTCGAAAACCATTCTGATAATATGCGTTGGTTTCGGTTAAGAGTTTCTCATTAATTTCCAGATTTTCCTGAATGGTTTTGTAATTTTCTTCGGCAACCAATACCGTAAAATAAGATTGAGAAATAGTATTTATTATCTCAATTTCAGTTTTTTCCTTCTGATTTTGGGAGAGTTGTACGAAAACTTTCGCCGCCATTGTTCCAACAATGTAAGACCCATCGAAAATCTTCTGACTAACACTAATGTTAGCTGAACTAGTGTACCGTTGTC
>JAQBBZ010000474.1:0-40278 GCA_032125735.1 Labilibaculum sp. | reverse complement strand
GGCTGGCTGTGTTAGCTGATGAAGAATACGTACGGTTCTTCCTGCAGTGGCCGCAGCCTCAAAAATGGCTTTGCGAAAATCCTCTTTACTAACCGCCTGCGAACAAGAGAAAGTAAATAGGATTCCTCCACTTTTAATCTGCTCGAATCCTATCGTATTTAATCGTCGGTATCCTTTCAAAGCATTCCCTAACACCTTTTTGTGTTTTGCAAAAGCTGGCGGATCCAATACAATCAAATCATATTTTCCTGCCGATTTATCCAAATATTTAAATGCATCTTCCGAAAAAGCCTCATGTCGGGTATCTCCTGGGAAATTTAATTCAACATTTTCTTTAGTGATCTCAATAGCTCGTGCCGAACTATCAACCGAATGAACTAAATCGGCACCTCCGCGCATGGCATAAAACGAAAATCCACCGGTATAGCAAAACATATTTAGCACCGAACGTCCCTTAGAGTATTGCTCAAAAAGACTTCTGTTCTCACGCTGATCGATAAAGAATCCTGTTTTTTGTCCTTTTAACCAATCAACATTAAATTTCAACCCATTTTCTAAGGCAACAAACGAATCTACATTGCCATACAAATATTCATTCTTAGGCTCTATTCCTGATTTAAAAGGAATAGTTCCTTCCGATTTATCGTAAACAGCTTTTAAATCATCACCTAAAACGGCTAATAATGCATTGGCAATATCTTCGCGATGCAAATACATACCTACCGAATGACATTGAATTACAGCAGTTCCCGCATAAAAATCAATAATTAGTCCTGATAATCCATCTCCTTCACCATGCACCAAACGACAAACATTATTATCGGCAGTTCCATACAAGCCAATTGCTCTTCGCATTTTACAGGCCGATTCGAATTTACCCACCCAAAAATCAAGATTGATTTCTGTTTCTTCGAAGGAAATAATTCTCACAACTATAGATCCGATAGCTATATGACCGATCCCTAAAAACTCTTCTTTTGCTGAATAAACAGCAACCAAATCACCTTCTTCCAAGCCTTCGTCTACACTACTTACAGCTCCTGAAAAAATCCAGGGGTGAAATCTTTTTATAGAATATTCCTTCCCTTGTTTAAGGATAACTTTTGGATAATTTATCATTTTGGAAATTTCTTTTTCTGATTGAATGAAGAGAAATCTAATCGGAAAAATAATTTTCCTCATCGATTCCCTCCTTAAATTTAATCATTCAATTATTTAATAAGCTTAACTAAGGTAGAATTCTCTTACGTAAGCTTTACCTATTGTATTATTGAAGCTTTTAGCTTTTCAAATATTTTCAGCGACACCCATGCGTCAGTAGCTGCATATTTCAATTGTCCGGCACTCAGCTCTTCTGCTTCCCAATTGGAAACTTGCTGACGTTTCGAAATTCTGAAATTAAGAACAATCGCAGAAAGCTTTTTCAAGGAAAAATTCTCAATCCCAAATTTCAAGACATAATCTTGCAATTCAAGAAAACCGTTGGCATCAAAATCATTTATTTTTTGCAAGCCCCGAATGTCATCTTTTATAGCTGCACCTACCTTTATTATTCTAGGATCTGCAAGCAGATCAACTAATTGCTCCGGTAATCCGATTTTATTTATCCTAAAAAGAAAAGTTTTCGAATTAGCAGCTAATTGAAGTAAGGCAACATCATTTACTCTCCCTTTTTTAAAGGAAGGTCGTGTTTCTGTATCGAAACCCAAAATTGTAAATTTTTTCAAATAATGAATAGCTTCATCCAGTTCCATGTCTTGATCGACCAAAACAATTTCCCCCTCAAAGGCCTGTAATGGCAATTCATTTATTTCTTCGCTTGTAATTAATTTCTGAAATGGTAACATCTATTACTCTTTTTCTGAGGAAAATATGAATTTATTTTCCTAATCTACAGATCCTCTTCTCCCCACTCTCTTTTTCTCTGTGAAAAAATTGAGTTCCTTAAATCGACATCATCTAATTTGGAGCCATCAGAATCTTCGATTTCCTCATCAAGGTTTTCGTTTTTAGCCACCAAACTATGGATGAATCGCAACGAATTTACCAAATTTTGTCCCCAGTGTTGATAAAAACTATTATTTAAATCCCACAACGCCTCGTTCATAACATCCATTGTCCCAATCCGGTATGAGGTAAGAAAATCCTTTAAATCCTGATAAATATCGGCAAAATTTTCTGAAACAGAAGTAACAACAGGTGTTTCGCTATACTCCATATCCTCTTCAAACACTTCCAGATACTCATCGTGAGCAGCCATTTTAGCCTGAACAGAAGAATGAATAAATGCCCAGTCCGATTCAGAAACAAATTTTTCAATCTCCTCCTCTAAGTCTGTTTCATTTTTAGGTAACAAACACGCCTTCAGGTAAAGCAAAGGCAATATTTTTTGAGCTGTTTCAATAAATTCAATCTTTGATATCTTAGCGCTGGTCTCCAATAACAAACAAAACTCATTTGCAACTGTTACAAACTCGATAACATTTTTTGAATAAACAATATGGTCAAATTGATCTTTCATCTTCTATTAGTACTATTAGCATGCAAAAATAACAAGATTTTACAAATATTTGGCAGAATAACAAGATACTACTGAGCACAAAAGAATAAAAACACGTATTATGAAGAAATCCAACGAACCCGATTCCCATCTAGAGACTCGACCTCCTCATTGTCTTTTAAAAAACGGATCACCTCCAACACATTTTCTTCGGCATATTTGGACTTTTTAATAATCTCATCAACACTTAAATCATTTTTGCCTAAAACACTGATTATTTCGATGTAAATATCATCAAACTCAGCCTTACTTAAACCCGTTTTTTCTGCCTCTTTGCAAATATCACATTGTCCGCATACTGGGGCATATCCTTGTCCAAAATATTCTAACAAAAATTTCGACCGGCATATTGTAGTCGTTTCGGCGTAATTAATTACCGCATTAATTTTTTGAGATAAATTTTCTTTTCGATCCTGATAAACCTCCTTATTAAACTTTATAAAATTAAGAGGCAATCTTTCCTGAGTATAAATAATGAATGGAGTCTTTTTCCTGGGAATGTACTGAATCACCTTGTATTTAGATAGTTCTTTCAGATACATAATAATTAGATCCTTCGAAGTATTGGTACGGTTCGCTAACAAATCAATATTCACAGGCACAAAATCGGTAAATAAACCAGTAAAGGATCGAAGAAGAATTTTAATAAACGAATCGAAATCTTTATTTGAAACCTGAAATTTATACAAATCATCTCGATCAATTCGAAAATGAATTCTTGATTCGTGTTCCAAATCATCGGTGAGTTCAAGATACCCAGCTCTTTGAAGAATCTTTAAACTATTAAAAGCTTGTAATACATTAAATTTGAAATTATGACAAAACAAGCCCAAATCGAAATCAAAAACCGCATCTTTTCCTGCTCCCTCGGCAACCTGCAAAAAGTTTCCCACCGATTGATACACCCTTTTAATCACGTCTTGTTCAGGAAAAGATGTAGAAATTCGTTTTAACAATTGCACTCTATCCGGTGTAGAATACAACAATACAGCATAAGCCTTTTTCCCATCTCTACCTGCACGACCAGCCTCTTGAAAATAAGCCTCCAAAGAATCGGGCAAATCCATATGTACTACAGTTCGAACATCTGCTTTATCAATTCCCATTCCGAAAGCATTGGTCGCAACCATCACTTGCACAACCCCACGTTTCCATCTGTCCTGCCGAAAATCCTTCACTTCATTCTGTAAGCCAGCATGATAGTATTCCGCTCTGATATTATTTGTTTTTAGAAACTCAGCTAATTCCTTGCATCTCTTTCTACTTCTCACATACACTACAGAACTGCCACTCTGCTTGCTAAATATTTTTAACAGATATCTCTTTTTATCTTCAACATTACGAACCAGATAAATTAAATTCTTTCTCTCAAAACTTTTGCGAAAAACATTCTTCTCTTTAAATTCCAACTTCTCCTGAATGTCATTCACTACATCGGGAGTTGCAGTGGCAGTTAAAGCCAGGATAGGCACCGCTGGCAGTAATACCCTCAATTGCGTAATTTTCAGATAAGCAGGTCGAAAGTCATATCCCCACTGCGATATACAATGCGATTCATCAACTGCAATCAAGCAAACATTCATTTGCTCCAATTTCTTTTGAAACAGATCCGAACCAATTCGCTCGGGCGAGATATACAGAAACTTAATATTGCCGAATAAACACTTATCGAGAATAATTTCAATTTCCTTACCCGATAAACCAGAATAGAGAAGTTCTGCCTTAATGTTTTTAGCCTTTAGGTTTTGCACCTGATCTTTCATCAAGGCAACCAAAGGGGAAACAACAATACATATCCCTTCCATTGCCAAAGTAGGAATCTGAAAAGTTAAAGACTTTCCTCCTCCTGTCGGCATCAATCCAAGAGTATCTTTCCCATCAGCAACAGATTTAATAATCTCATCCTGTAATGGTCTAAAACCTACATGTCCCCAATATTTTTTCAGAATCTCGTTAAAACGATCCATTGAACTGAATTACAACTAATATGACTTAAAAAAACATGATTCCGCAAGACAAAAAACAAATTAAAAATAGTAACTTCTAATTTGAATCAACTAATTAACACTTTTTAGAATTTAGAACAATCCGGTTCCACTATTTTTTTTGTAATTTCGCATGCAATTTAAATCTAAAAGTATTGTAATTACAGCAAATAATCATATCTGATGTTTCATGGTAGCCTGTTTTGAACAGATTACTATTTTTTTTTTGCGATTCAATGATCACATTTAATCTGCTAAATGAAGAGAGTACTGTTTTATCTATCGATAATATTATGTTGCCAATGGGCAAGCTTTGGACAATCAAATCCAACAGATACTCTGTTCACAATAAACAATATACCATACTCTTCTCAAGAGTTCATAAAACTTTATCAAGGAAACAAACTTATTGCGCAAAATCAAATTTCAATAGAAGAGGCTTTGGATCTTTATATTCTTTTCCAACTGAAATTAAATGAAGCAAAAAAAACAAAAATTGATACTCTTCCTGAAGTAAAAAATGAATTGCAAATTAACCGGGATATTGTTTTTAACAAATTCCTTTACCCTACAACAGTTACCGAAGAAAAAATTCAGGAAGCTTACGAGCGAATCCAATATTTTTTACGAGCAAGACATATTTTAGTGAAAATCAATAAACGGGCTAATGATACCCTTGCAGCCTATCAAAAAGCTCAGGATATTTACCAAGATCTAATTAAAGGAAAATCATTTGAGAAGATAGCACGCCATCATTCCGATGATCAATCGGTAAAAGAAAACCACGGGGAATTAGGATATTTTACCGCTTTCGACATGGATTACACATTTGAATCTGCAGCTTATAAATTAGAGATTGGAGAATTTTCAAAACCGATCAGAACTCAATTCGGATATCATATCATTCAAATTCTTGAAAAAACGCCAAATCCTGGAAAAATCAAAATCAGACACATACTTCTAGAATATCAAGCTGAAAATGAATCGGAAACAAAACAAAGGATTGATTCTCTTTACACCATGCTTACGGAAGGAGCTGATTTTGCTCAATTAGTTAAAAAATATTCTACAGATAAAAGATCGGCTCAATCAGGAGGAATTCTTCCGTGGTTTGGACTTTTTGAAACACACCCTAAAATTGAAGAAATAGCCTTTCAGCTAAACAGAATAGGCGAAATTTCTAAACCGATTAAAACTGAATTTGGATATTATATTTTACAATTAATCGACAAAAAAGGCTACTCTTCATTAGATCAATGCAGAAAAGAAATTCAACAGCTAATTGCAATGGATAGCCGCTCTAAACTAAGCTCAGATCAACTTATAGCCAAAATAAAAAAAGAATACCAGTTTAAAGAAAACAGAGAACTTCTTTCTAATTTTTATTCCATTTTAGATTATGCATACGCTGAATTATGGGAGCCACTATTTTCTATAGATGGAAAAGAATATTCGCAAGAAGATTTTGTCGATTATCTTAGTCAGCAAGAATCAAAAGATATTTATGAGAATTTTATAGAATACATCAACCGAATTTACGATAATTTCTCAAACAATAGTATCTTAGCCTTCTACAAAAAAAAATCACTCGAGAGCAATAAAAATCTCGCAAACTTGATTCAGAATTATGAAAATAAAGTATTAGTTTCCAGCATTACAAAACAAAACGTTTGGTTGCCTGCAAAAAACGACAGTATAGGCTTATTGGAATTCTATCAGAATCAGAAAAATAAATATAATAAAAATATTAATTTCGAAAGCATTAAACAGCAAGTATCTTCTGACTACAAAGTGCATTTAAAAGAAGCTTGGGAAGACCAGTTGCGTAAAAACAACAAGGTAGAAATTTCGCAATCGACATTAAACAAAATTGTTCAACAATAAAATGACTAAATATTCCATATTATTAATATTTGCTGTGACTTTTTATTCATGTAATTCGAATAAAACAATAGATGACAAGCCTGTTGCAAAAGTAAACGACAAGATTCTTTATTTAAGTACCGTTAGAGACATTATACAAGACGGCACTAAGAAAGAGGACAGTTTGCTTATTGCTGAAAACTACACACGTCAGTGGATCAAGAAACAACTAATCATTTCAAAAGCTGAACTTAATTTATCTGAAGAAGACAAGGATGTTAGCAAGATGATTGAAGACTTCAGATCATCACTAATAATTCATAAATACCAGCAACAATTAATAGAACAAAAAATTGACACTATTATTAGTCAATTTGATATTGACAATTATTATAAAGATTATTCGGCCAATTTTATCTTAAACCAAAATATTATTAAAGCATTGTATATAAAAGTACCTATACCGGTTCCTAACCTTACAAAAATTCAACAGCTTTACAAATCGGAAAAAGAAGATGATTGGGATGAATTAGAGGATTACTGTTTTCAAAATGCGACAAAATTTGATAATTTTGGCGATCGTTGGATTTATGCCCAGGAACTATTGAATAAACTTCCTGGCAGTATAAGTGATGAAGACCGATTCCTTAGGAACACAAAATATTATGAAACAAGTGATTTGACACATCATTATTTTGTGAAAATTCAAGAATTTGAATTGAAAGATAATCTTGCTCCTTTACCTTTTGTAAAGGAAAACATTAAAAAAATATTATTAACCAAACGTAAAATTCAGTTTATTAAAGATTTGGAAGAAAACATTTACAGAGATGCTGAATCCAAAAACAAATTCAAAATTTATTAATCCATAAAATATGCATAACATTTTCAAAAAATTCAATACTCTCTTAGCCTTGATCTTAATTGGTGTTTTTTCTGCCAACGCTCAAGATAATATGGTAGATAAAGTAATTGCTGTTGTTGGGAATCAAGTGGTTCTGAAATCGGATGTAGAAAACAGATTTTTAAGCCTTCAAGCTCAAGGATATACTTCAGGGAGTGTTGATTTAAAGACTGAGATATTTGAAGATCTTTTGATTCAACAACTAATGATTGCCCAAGCGCAAGTTGATAGTATCGAGGTAACAGATCAAGGAGTTGAAGATCAGCTGGAACGTAAGATGGAAATGTATATTCAACGTATTGGTTCCAAAGAAAAACTGGAACAATATTTCAATAAAAACATTATTGACATGAAAAACGATCTTCGTGATGACACCCGCGACGAACGTATCAAAGAAAAAATGCAAGCTGAAATCACAAAGAACATTCACATTACTCCTGCTGAAGTTCGAGAATTTTACAGCTCGATTCCTCAGGATAGCCTACCAACTATTCCTGGAGAACTTCAAATTCAACAAATCGTAAAATACCCAAAAGTGTCTGATAATGAAAAAGACAGAATCAGGGAAAAGTTAAGAGGATACCGTGAAAGAGTGTTAAATGGAGATAGCTTTGCTACACTTGCCGTACTATATTCCGAAGATCCAGGAAGTGCACAAAAAGGTGGTGAACTTGGTTATATGCCTAGAGCTAATTTAGTTCCTGAATTTGCGAATGTGGCCTTTAATTTAAAAACAGATAAAGTTTCTAAAATTGTTGAAACAGAATTCGGATTTCATATTATTCAGCTAATAGATAGAAAAGGGGAACGTATTAATGTTCGACACATTCTTCTAAAACCTCAAATTGAAGCTGAAAGAAGAACTGCAGCAACCACTAAATTGGATAGTATTGCCAACTTAGTTCGTGAAGACAAAATGGATTTTACTCAGGCTGCCTTTTATTTCTCTGATGACGAAGACACAAGAAATAACGGTGGATTACTTGTAAACCCATACACGGGTACGTCTAAATTCGAGAAAGACAATCTTCCTCCTGCTGTAGTTAAGGAAACAAACAATCTAAAACTAAATGAAATATCCTCAGCTTTTTTGGATGTTACGGGAGGCAAAGATGCTTACAAGGTGATTAAAATTAAATCGGAGACAAAAGCGCACACAGCCAATTTATCTGATGATTGGAGTATATTTGAAGATATGCTGACAAGTCAAAAACAACAAAAAATTCTAAACAAATGGATCTTGGAGAAACAAAACAAAACCTACGTTCATGTTGACGACTCCTTTAAAAATGCTAAATTCCGATTCAAAGGCTGGATAAAGTAAATAAAATACCCATATAATTCTCAGACACAGCCTATGCTGTGTCTGATTTATTAAGGGCAATATTAAATAATGAATCCTATGAATTTTAAAACTGAAGTAGAAGCCGCCAATGCCCTGCAAGCAGATTATCAAAAACTAACTGCAGAAATCAGGAAAAAAATATATGGTCAGGATGAAATTATCAAAAAAGTATTAATTTCCATTTTCAGCAATGGACATTGCTTACTCGTTGGCGTTCCCGGCCTAGCTAAAACTCTATTGGTAAACACAATATCTCAGGTACTTGATTTAAAATATCAGAGAATTCAGTTCACTCCCGATTTAATGCCTTCCGATATAATTGGAACTGAAATATTAAATAACGAAAGAAAATTCGATTTTATTAAAGGTCCTCTGTTTGCAAACATTCTTCTTGCTGATGAAATTAACAGGACTCCTCCTAAGACTCAATCTGCCCTTTTGGAAGCTATGCAGGAACAAATGGTGACGGTAAATGGTAAAACTTATCCGATTCAGAAACCATTTTTTGTACTTGCGACCCAGAATCCAATCGAACAGGAAGGAACCTATCCCCTTCCCGAAGCTCAACTGGATCGATTCATGTTTAGCATTTACCTTGATTATCCAAAAATTGAAGATGAACTGGCAATTGTAGAGAATACAACTTCTGGCAAAGAAATTGTACTTGATAAAATAATCTCGGCAGAACAGATCCTGTATTATCAGAAATTAATTCAGAAAGTACCAATTAATAGAAACGTATTGGAGTATGCAGTAAATTTAGCCGCCAAAACAAGACCAAACACAGAGCATTCTCATAAAATGGCGAATGAATACATTAACTGGGGAGCAGGACCAAGAGCATCACAATATTTAGTAATAGGCGCAAAAACCAACGCGATACTATCTGGGAAATATTCTCCGGATATTGAGGATGTTAAGGAAGTTGCTGTGTCAATTCTTCGACACAGAATTATAAAAAATTACAAAGCTGAGGCTGAAGGAATCAGTATAGAAGATATTATACAAGAATTATTAAAGTAAAAAAAAATGATTAGCACTGCTAACCGATATATATTTATACTACTAACAGGCATTATCTGCTTGACAAATTTTACAGCATCGGCTCAAAAAAAATCGAAGGTGTTGATAAAAAACTCAGACGAAGTTCAGTTTATCAGAAACTCTGACCCTCTTCTCAATAAATTCCTGGGCAATGTTTTTATAACCCATGGCGATATTAAAATGTATTGCGATAGTGCCTATCAATTTGAGAAGACGAACACGCTGGAAGCCTTTGGGAAGGTTCATATTATTAACGCCGATACCGTTCATATTTATGGAGATTACCTAAAATATTATGGAAATACAAAATTTGCCGAATTGAGAAATAACGTGAAACTGGAAAACAAATCGGTTACAGTTACCACACAATTCCTTGATTTTGACATGAATGAAAGTGTGGGATATTACTTTAACGGTGGTGAAATTGTCGATACTAATAATATCTTAACTAGTGTAATTGGAAGATATTACACAAAACAAGACCTTTTGTTTTTTAAAGATAATGTTAAAGCCATTACTACTGATTATACATTATATTCGGACACTTTAAAATACAATACGATAAGCAAGGTTGCCTTTATTTTAGGCCCAACTAAAATAGTTGGCGAAAAAGAAACTTTGTATTCTGAAGACGGATGGTACAATACGGAATCAAATATCTCACAGTTTTTTAAAAATACCAGGCTCGACAGTAAATCGTATCAAATAAAGGGCGATAGCATTTATTTGGATCGAAACAACGAACTTGCGCGGATCTTTAATAATGTAGAATTACGCGACACCGTAAACAATTTAATATTGAAGGGCAATTATCTGGAGACCTTTAAGAACACCGAGGAAGCTCTAATGACTGATTCTGCAGTCTTTATTCAAATCACCGAAGGCGATTCTCTCTTTCTTCATTCCGACACTCTAAAAATTGATAAAGACAAGGCTGGTTTTGATCGAATTAAGGCTTTTCATCATGTGAAATTTTTCCGTACAGACCTACAAGGAATTTGCGATTCGTTGGTTTATACCATGCAAGATTCTACCATCAGATTATTCAATAATCCAGTTATTTGGGCACAAAAAAATCAAATGGTAGCTGATACGATTGGAATTGAAACTCGAAATGAAGCAATTCGTTATCTGCATTTTAGAGGATCATCTTTTCTAACAGCAAAAGAAGATTCGACTTTCTACAATCAGATAAAAGGTAAAAACATGCTAGGTCATGTGAAAGAAAACAAACTATATAAGCTTGATATTAAAGGAAATGGAGAGACCTTATATTATCCTGAAGACAATGGGATTATTATGGGAATGAATATCGCCAAAAGCAGCAATATTAGTATTCTTATCAAGGAAAATAAAATTGATAAAATTATCTTCCTGAAAAAGCCTGATGGTAATATCTATCCACTATTTAAGGTAGAAAATGAAATGAAACTCCTTAAAGACTTTCAATGGTTGGAAGAGTTTCAACCTAAATCAAAGGAAGAAATATTTATTTGGAAAAAATACACTCCAATTAGTGAATCGAATGCATCTCCAAAAAAACCAATAAAAAAAGGGACTTTTTAAAAAGTCCCTTTTTTTATGTTTTAATATTCATCTTCATTAAATAGAAAATCGCCCTTGCTTGGGTAATCAGGCCAAATATCTTCGATACTCTCGAAAATTTCACCTTCTTCTTCAATTTCTTGCAAGTTTTCAATCACTTCTAACGGAGCTCCTGAACGGATTGCGAAATCAATTAACTCATCTTTGGAGGCAGGCCAAGGAGCATCTTCTAATTTAGTGGCTAATTCTAGTGTCCAGTACATATATTCAATGTTTTTTTGGTTCTTTTTATATTCTGCGAATATAATTTTTTTTTTTGAATTTACAAGTCAAGCTTCCATTTAATTTCATCCACTCCAACATCAAGTAAAACCTTACGCGAGAGAATGAATAAATAATCAGAAAGGCGATTCAAATACTTCAATAAGAGTGGATTTATTTCAACATCATTTGATAATTGAATGGCCCGACGTTCTGCTCTTCGACAAACTGTTCTTGCAACATGACAAAACCCATTGGCCAAACTACCGCCCGGCAACACAAAATTATTGAGTTCTGGTAAGTCCGCATCCATGCGATCCATCTCATTTTCCAACAAAAGAATATCGGCATCCACAATAGGCAATTTTTCTTTTAGGTCAGATTTTTCATCATCTGTTGCCAATCTTGAACCAATCAGAAAAAGTTTATTCTGAATTTGTAGTAAAACCTCTTTTGATTTGGATTCAATATCATGTGAACGGATCAAACCTATATAAGAGTTTAATTCATCAACAGTACCGTAGGCTTCCAAACGCAAATGATCTTTTGGAACTCTTGTTCCTCCTATTAAACCAGTAGTGCCAGAATCACCGGTTTTGGTATATACTTTAAATTTAGTCATTGTATTTATTTTCTATTGAGACTCTATTTAATTGATATTTTTATCGTAAATAATTGAGCGTATACAAAGATAAAATTTCGTTGAAGTTATACAATAGCTAAAACCGATACTTCCTTACATAATCCTGTTTCTGCATTCCATCCCTCGAAATAAGGATTCCCATGTGAAATAAATCCAGACTCACAGAAACCCGCTCTAATTTCTTCAATTGCTTCCAAAAGAGATTAATAGCATCGTTTTTATGCGGGTTTTGAATCACAATCATGCAATTTTTAGCCAATAGACGCTCACTATTATCAACAAAATCAGAAATAATTTCATCACTGGTATTTTCAGAAAAGACAAGAAAATCGAAATCTGGTTTATCCTCAAGAATATTGCCATAATTAACAGTCTTGTAATTCTTAATCCCCATATAGTTCTGAAAAAGATCATCAGAATATTCTCTGAATAAATCTCCCCGATCCAACCATGAGACATCATTTCGCGAATCAAGCTTTGCCATGTAAGCCATTGAAAAACCAACTCCATCACCAAAATAAGCAGACTTTTTAGCCTGCCAAAAATTCATCAAGCGAAACAGCAATCGATCAAGTGCCTCGGTTGATTTTATATTCTGAATTTCCTCTTTGTACCTCTTTGCCAAATCCTTAATAACATCACCATCGTTAACTTTCGATTTTAGCGCATTCACAACAATCTTTCGATAAGGAAACAATTGTCCAAATGCATAGTAAATTAATTTTGCCTCAATTACATTTACAATCAAATGAAAAGTAAAGGGAGAATGAACTCCAAATCCTTTTCGGCGAGAAGCCTTTAATCGGTATAAACGTTTTTTTAATTTGTAGTGGATTCGACCCATAATAACAATTAACTAGAATTGGCGAATTTAATCGTAAATTTGAATTTCTTCAAATTCTTCAAGCAAGATATCACCTATTGCACAGATAATCCTAATAATATTGGTTATAAAATAGCAGAAGATTAAACTTTCATTTCTTTAAAATATAAGTTTTTCAATTTACTTTTGTTCGTACTTTTAGGTTTTCGAAGAGTTTTTCACAAAAAGGACAAAATTTCATCTTTTCCTTTTTAAATAGATTAGAATAGTTAGAATGTCAGAATTAGCAGGACTCGATATAAAATTTTTAGCAGGCGTTGGCCCCAAAAGGGCTTCCATCCTTAATCAGGAATTATCAATTTACACTTACGAAGATTTACTGTACCATTTCCCCTACAAATATATCGACAGAACCAAGTTCTATGAAATCAGTGAAATTCACTCTAAACTCCCGTACATTCAGGTTAAAGGTGAGATAACAAACATTGAAGTAGTTGGGGACAAAAAACAACAAAGACTCGTAGCATATTTCACTGATGGAAAAGGTGTTATGGAGTTGGTTTGGTTCAAGGGAATTAAATACATTAAAGCAAGCCTTAAACCAAAAACTGAATATATCGTTTTTGGTAAACCTTCCGAATTCAATCGGAAAATAAATGTCGTTCACCCTGAACTTGAAGAGAGTGAAGCGAAAAATGGAAAATTGAATGCTTCGTTACAAGCTTTTTATCTGACTACCGAAAAGATGAAAAGCAGTTTTATTAACTCGAAAGCCATTCACAAACTTCAGGAAAATGCATTACAATCACTAAATGGGAAAATTCCGGAAACACTTCCGGCAAACCTAACGAAAAAACTAGGATTAATTAATCTTCACGAAGCTCTTACTCAGATTCATTTCCCAAGTGATGCAGAACTATTAGAGAAGGCCATCTATCGTTTAAAATTTGAAGAACTGTTTTACATTCAGCTAAACATTCTTAAAATGAAGATGAAGCGTAAAGTACTTTATCGCGGTCATCAATTCATTAAAATAGGTGAAAATTTCAATCAGTTCTTTCAAAACAAACTTCCTTTCGAACTTACCAATGCTCAAAAAAGAGTTATCAAAGAAATTCGAAAAGATGTAGGTTCTGGAAAACAAATGAACCGACTTTTACAGGGAGATGTGGGAAGTGGCAAAACAATGGTTGGATTGATGTGCATGTTAATGGGACTTGACAATGGTTGTCAGTCCTGTTTGATGGCTCCAACTGAGATTTTAGCAAATCAACACATGGAGTCCATTAGCGAATATTTAGAAGGTTTAAATATTAAAGTGGCTTTGCTAACCGGATCAACCAAGCAGAAAGACCGGAAAATTATACATGAACAATTATTGAATGGTGAATTACAGATTTTGATTGGAACTCATGCCCTTTTAGAAGACATTGTTCAATTCAATAATTTAGGTTTGGTTATTATCGATGAACAACATCGATTTGGTGTTGCTCAACGGGCACGTTTGTGGAAAAAAAACAACATTGCGCCTCATATTTTGGTGATGACCGCAACGCCTATTCCAAGAACACTTGCCATGACTCTTTATGGTGATTTGGAAGTTTCGGTAATTGATGAGTTGCCTCCAGGACGAAAACCAATACAAACAGTTCATTACTTCGAAAAAAGAAGGAAACAGGTTTACGACTTCATGAAAAAGCAGATCGATCTAGGACGACAAATCTATTTGGTTTATCCGTTGATTAAGGAATCTGAAAAATGGATTACAAAAATCTGGAAGAAGGGTATGAAAGTATTTCCCAATACTTCCCCGCTGAAAAATATAGCATTAGCATGGTTCATGGAAAAATGAAACCTGCTGACAAAGATGCCGAAATGCAGCGATTTGCAAAAGGAGAAACGCAAATAATGGTAGCGACTACAGTTATCGAAGTTGGAGTTAATATTCCCAATGCTTCGGTAATGATTATTGAAAGTACCGAACGGTTTGGTTTATCTCAACTACACCAGTTACGAGGTCGCGTAGGACGTGGAGCCGAACAATCATACTGCATCCTAATGTCTTCCTATAAAATCTCTAACGAATCGCGAAAGCGTATTGAAACAATGGTTCGCACGAACGACGGTTTCGAAATTGCCGAAGTAGATCTTAAACTTCGTGGTCCGGGAGATATTGAGGGAACTCAGCAAAGCGGTATCTCTTACGATTTAAAAATTGCTAATCTTGGTAGAGATGGTCAATTGCTTCAATTTGCAAGAGATGTTGCTCAGGAAATACTTGATAATGATCCATTACTGGATAAAGAAGAAAATTTCACGCTTGCAAAACAGGTAAAACGACTTAGTAAAACAAAAATCAATTGGAGTGTTATCAGTTAATACATTTGCCAAGTTTTTCAATAATATTTATTTAAAGCCTTGATTTTATTAAAAAAAAAAATGCAATATCATTTTTCTTTTTAATAACTATAAAATTACGACATAGGGGAAAACAAATTCTTTACGGTACTATTCTAAGGTTAACTATTCAAAATCACTATGAAAAAAACACTAAAACTACCTACCCTACTGATGCTCTCACTGTTCCTGTTTTCCGGAACGAGCAAAGCTCAAAATGATTATCCTGTTTTTGGCTTCGATAATTCATTTACTAATCTAAGTAATCCTGATTCAATCAGCATGTTTACCGGGGCATTTATTTTTGCACAAATTGGTGGTGAAAATTATGCTGGTGTTCGTTTACAACCCGATTTAAGCTTTGGAAAAGTAGGAATCGGCTTGGATGTTCCTGTTTATTTTAACTTGGACAATGGCAATTTTTACACCGATGAATTCAAAAGTGGAACTGGAGTTCTTCGATTGATTAGCTACTTGCGATACGGAAGAAAAAAGAAAGATCCGGTTTATTTAAAACTAGGTCAACTGCAAGGCGAATCGTTAGGATATGGTAGTTTATTGAATAATTACAGCAACTCTCCCAGCTTCGAGAAAAGAAAAGTTGGCTTAAGCTATGATATTCGTATTAAAAAGATTTTTGGTGTAGAAGGAATGTACAGCGATTTCAACACCCAATCCTGCAATTTGTTTGCCGTTCGCCCATATGTTCGTCCTTTTGGTGCCAGTGGAATTCCTGTTGTTAAAACACTTGATTTTGGATTCAGCTATATCTCCGATAAAGATCAAACCAATCGATTTGGTGAGAACACAGGTGTTAATGAATTTCTATCTGATGGCATCAAAGCCTATGGCTTAGATATGGGAATTCTCATAATAAACTCTGGTTTTATTAATCTTACCGGATATGCACATTATAGTAGACTAGGCAAAGTTAAATCAGATTCTCTCATAGCATACCACCAACTAATTCCACCAGCGCAAGGATATGATGCTGGTAAAGGAACAGGAATTGGCCTGAACGCAAATATGAACGTAATTGGAAATTTGTTCCGTTTGAATTCAAGAATTGAGCGTCTGTGGTACAGCGACAACTACATCCCACAGTTTTTCGATGCCATGTATGAGGTAAATAAAGATGCAAAAATTGCAGCTCTTGGTGATGCTAAAAGTCAGCAGGGAATTTACGGATCGATCACCGCTTCGCTACTGGATAAAATAATGGTAGGCGGAAACTTATTATTGCCCGACAATGTAAGTGCAGAATCTCCTGCTACTTTACAATTGAATTTAAGAACTCAGGATTTGTTCGATAAAATCATTATTGAAGGATACTATACCAAAGGAAATCTGACGAAAGTGAGCGATACCTTTAAATTTGATTCAAACTCACTTGCTTTGATGAGGTTTGCTTATAAAATCACTCCTATTTTAGTAACTGGTGTTGATTATCGTTGGAGTTGGAGCGAACAAGCAGATGGATCGTTTAAAGCTGACAATTCAGTAATGCCGTATATCGCTCTAAGATTTCAATTCTAATAAATATCACGATATTGAGACATATTTACAAAAGCATCTTCACCTAAGGAATCATTTTAACAACATTTTAAAAAAAAGGCAACAAAACAGAATCGTTTTAGCAACATTTTTTGAAAAAGGCAACAAAACAGAATCCTTATAGCAGCATTTTTAAAAAAAGGCAACAAAACAGAATCGTTTTAACAGCATTTCTTAAAAAAGGCAACGAAACAGAATTGTTTTAACAACATTTTTTGAAAAAGGTTAACAAGCAAAACCTATAGAAGTCTTATTTCTAAGGAAATACGATAAAAACGAATTATAAAAAACAACATTTTGTTTAAGGCAAGCTTCTGAAAATCCGAATCATCGAATGACTCAAAAATAAAGCATTTGAAATGAGACACGGGCCGATTATTTCAAAAACAACAATTGCTAAAAAATCAGCTCGAGGATATTGAAATCCGAACAATTGTACTCATCTGATTTGTTTTATTTCAGGTCAACTTAAATTTGATTATCCTTTGTATTCGAGAAAAAGCCAAAATTTCTGGATCAAAGTCTTTCGTTACTTATTTTATTAAAAATGAATCTAAATTAACACGTTTGCAAAACAGACTCAAATTACCGATTTTTTTCAGGAATAGCCCAAACTATCTGTATTCAATAGAGATACAAGGAAAATTGTAATCTCTACTTTACAAAAGCAGGGAACTCGCTCTATTTAAACATATTATAAATTGACTTTTACCCGAATCGAATATGGGCTAAAGTATTATTTTTGTTGCGATGGATCAAGTAGCACCAACTCACTACCAGGCTGATTACGTGATCATTACATAAATTAAACTCATCTGCTTACGCAAGAGTTTTCGCATAAAAACAACAAAAAAGGGAAAAGTACATGCAAGATCCCAAAAAAATTGATCACGAGGGGACTATCCTTGAAATACAGGATGAGAAGATTACGGTAGGCATTGTAAATGTTTCTGCCTGTGCGGGTTGTCATGCCAAAGGTGCTTGCACCATGTCTGACATGAAAGACAAATCAATTGATGTTATTGATTACAGTAACAAATTTAAGGTTGGAGAAAGAGTAAACCTAAGTTATCAGGAATCCTTGGGATGGTTGGCCATGTTCCTTGCTTATGTATTGCCATTTGTGTTGGTGACACTTGTCCTTATCATTGCTACAGCAATTACCAATAATGAATTAATAAGTGGGATATCGGCATTAGCCATTTTACTTCCCTACTATATAGTACTGTCCTTTTTTAAAGGACGTTTTAAGAAAACGTTTTCATTTACAATCGAAAAAATCGTAAACATTTAAGCTATGAGCATTATAGTTATCACTATTCTGGCTTTGTGTGCTATTGGAGTAACAGCAGCAATTATTCTGTTTTTTGTAGCGCAAAAATTCAAAGTGTATGAAGATCCTCGCATCGACGAGGTAGAAGAAGCATTACCTGCCGCAAATTGTGGTGGTTGTGGTTATCCAGGTTGTAGAGCTTTTGCTGAAGCATTGGTGAAAGCTGACGATATTTCAAAGATGAACTGCCCGGTGGGTGGAATTTCTGTTATGTCACAAGTTGGATCTATTCTTGGTCATGAAATTAAAGCAACCGATCCTACTGTTGCAGTTGTTTGTTGTAACGGAACTTGCGAAAACCGACCTAAAACCAATCAGTATGATGGTGCAGCGTCTTGTACAATTGCAGCTTCTCTTTACAGTGGTGAAACTGGATGTCAGTACGGTTGTTTAGGATTAGGAGAATGTGTAGACGCCTGTAATTTCGATGCCATGTATATGGATAAAGAAACAGGTCTTCCGGTAATTATCGAAGACAAATGTGTTTCCTGTGGTGCATGTGTTAAAGCTTGTCCTAAAAACATTATCGAGCTTCGTAAGAAAGGACCAAAAAGTCGCAGAATCTTTGTGTCTTGTGTAAATAAAGACAAGGGTGCTATTGCTAAAAAAGCTTGTAACGTTGCTTGTATTGGTTGTGGTAAGTGTGTTAAGGAATGTCCTTTTGATGCTATTACATTGGAAAACAACCTTGCTTACATCGATTACAACAAATGTAAACTGTGCAGAAAGTGTGTTATTGTTTGTCCAACCAAGGCAATTCACGAGTTGAATTTTCCACCTCGTGTTGAAAAGCCTGCCGACAAAACGACCGCAACAACAGTGAAGCCAGTTGCAGCACCAGTCGCTGGGGCAAAGACAGAAGAGGCTCCAAAAGTAGAGCCAACTGCAAATGACGAAACAACTGAGAACAAATAAATAGGAGGATCATCAGTGTTAAAAACATTCTCATTAGGAGGTATTCATCCTGCCGAAAACAAATTATCGGCAAACAGCGCAATCCAGGTATTGCCAATACCCGAAATAGTTAGTATTCCAATTTCTCAACATATTGGTGCTCCGGCTACTCCGATCGTTAAAAAGGACGACGAAGTTAAAGTCGGACAATTGATCGCGAAATCATCAGGTTTTGTATCTGCAAACATTCACTCTTCCGTTTCAGGAACTGTTATTAAATTGGATGAGATTATGGATGCAAGTGGTTTCCGCAGAACATCTATCATCATTAAAGTTAATGGTGACGAATGGTTGGAAACAATTGATCGCAGCAAAGATTTGGTAAAAGAAATCAGCGTAAGCAAAGAAGAAATTGTAAAAAAAATAGCCGAATGCGGTATTGTTGGTTTGGGTGGTGCAACCTTCCCTGCTCATGTAAAACTATCGGTTCCTCCGGGAAAAACGGCCGAAGTTTTAATCATTAACGCAGTGGAATGCGAACCATACCTTACTTCTGACCATCGGGTTATGCTCGAAAAAGGTGATGAAGTATTGGTTGGAACTCAGATTTTAATGAAAGCCTTAGGTGTTGATAAAGCCATTATTGGTATTGAAAACAACAAACCTGATGCAATCGCTCATTTGACAAAACTTGCTGCAAATTATCAAGGAATTGAAATTTGTCCGTTAAAAACGCAATACCCTCAAGGTGGTGAGAAGCAATTGATCTCGGCAACAATAAAACGTGAAATTCCATCAGGAGCTCTTCCTATCGAAGTGGGTGCTGTGGTACAAAACGTTGGAACCGCACTTGCTGTTTACGAAGCGGTTCAGAAAAACAAGCCTCTTTTCGAACGTGTCGCAACCATTACTGGAAAATCATTAAAAAATCCTTCAAACTGGATATTCCGAATTGGAACACCAGTTAAAGATTTGATTAATGCTGCAGGAGGTTTACCAGAAGATACCGGTAAAATTATAGGTGGAGGCCCAATGATGGGAAAAGCATTAACTACAATTGATGTTCCTCTAACCAAAGGAAGCTCTGGATTATTACTAATACCTCGTGAAGAAGCTGCCCGTAAAGAATCTAAACCTTGTATTCGTTGCGGAAAATGTGTTTCTGTTTGTCCAATGGGACTTGAACCATTCTTACTTATGGTTTTGGCTGACAAAAAAGAATACGATCGTTTGGAAAGCGATGCTGTTATGGATTGTATTGAGTGTGGCTCTTGTAGTTTCACTTGTCCTGCAAACCGTCCATTATTGGATTATATTCGATTAGGCAAAGCTAAGGTTGGCCAAATCATGCGTTCCAGATAAGGGTAATTAGTTCCACTATTGATATTAAAAATTTAAATACAAATAAAATATGAACACCAAGGTACTAGTCGCTCCGTCTCCACACGTTCATAGTGGAGATTCTATACAAAAAAACATGTATGGAGTGGTATTTGCGATGCTTCCGGCGCTTGTTTTTTCGTTCGTTTACTTTGGCATGGGTGCAATTATTGTTACCCTAACCGCTGTAGCATCTTGTTATCTTTTCGAATTTCTAATTACGAAATACCTGCTTAAAAAGGTTCCTACCATAACCGATGGTTCTGCATTAATCACAGGTATTCTTTTGGCATTTAATGTCCCGTCGAATCTTCCAATCTGGATTATTCTGATTGGTGCTTTGGTTGCGATTGGAATTGGTAAAATGACCTTTGGGGGATTAGGAAACAACGTTTTCAATCCGGCTTTAGTTGGTCGTGTATTCCTTTTAATCTCCTTTCCTGTGCAAATGACCAGCTGGCCAAAACCACTGGGTTTTGATACTGCTTATTTTGATGCTGCAACAGGAGCAACTCCTTTAGCACTTATCAAAGAAGGATTAAAAAAGGGTGAACCATTATCGCAATTAATGCACGACATTCCTAGCAATATGGATTTGTTGATGGGAAATATGGGTGGATCTATGGGAGAAGTTGCAGGTGCGGCTTTACTTCTTGGTTTAGCTTACATGTTATTCAAAAAGATCATTTCCTGGCATATTCCTGTAGCTGTACTTGGTACAGTAGCTATCTTTTCGGGTATTCTTCACATGGCTAATCCTGAAGCATATGCTGGTCCTTTATTCCATCTTCTAACAGGAGGATTACTACTTGGAGCTATTTTTATGGCAACCGACTACGTTACCTCTCCTATGTCGAACAAAGGAATGATATTATATGGTATTGGAATCGGTTTTCTAACCGTAATAATCCGTGTATTCGGAGCTTATCCGGAAGGAGTTTCATTTGCAATTCTTATTATGAATGCATTTGTACCACTCATTAATGTGTATGTTAAACCTAAACGTTTCGGCGAAAAAAGGAAATAATCATGGCTGCGAAAAAAGAATCTACATTTATAAATATGGTTTTGGTGTTGTTTATAATAACACTAATAGCCTCGGCTGCTTTGGGTGGGGTCTATGAAATCACCAAAGAACCTATTGCTGCGGCAAAATTGGCGAAAAAACTCAATGCCATTAAAGAAGTTGTTCCTGAATTTAATAACAATCCCAGCGATGAGATGTATAAAGTTGGAATAAACGAAAAGGACACTCTGGAGTTTTATCCAGCTAAAAAAGATGGAATATTAGTTGGCACGGCAGTTAAAACTCTCACCAATAAAGGATTTGGTGGTAATATTTGGATTATGGTTGGTTTTAAACCTGATGGAACTATTCACAACTATTCTGTATTGGAGCACATAGAAACTCCAGGTTTAGGAACAAAAATGGTGAGTTGGTTTAAACCTACAGAACCATCACGTGAAAAATCCAGTGTTATTAATAAAAACCCTGGTTCCATAAATTTCACGGTTAGCAAAGATGGTGGAGATATAGATGCGATTACTGCAGCAACCATTAGTTCCAGAGCATTTCTAGATGCCATTCAGACTGGTTATGACGAGTATATGAAAAAAAATAAAAACGAGGAGGAGGTAAGCAATGAGTAACATGCAAAATTTCACCAAAGGACTTATTAAAGAAAATCCAATTTTTGTATTACTGCTAGGAATGTGCCCTACTCTAGGTGTAACTTCCT
Organism: Labilibaculum sp.; assembly: GCA_032125735.1. Taxonomy (GTDB): domain Bacteria; phylum Bacteroidota; class Bacteroidia; order Bacteroidales; family Marinifilaceae; genus Labilibaculum. The sequence goes on along the minus strand of JAQBBZ010000474.1, from coordinate 18,008 downwards.
CAGCGATTAATGGTCTGGGAATGGGCTTAGCTACATCCTTCGTTCTTATCATGTCAAACATGGTAATTTCAATGGTAAGTTCTCAAATTCCTGAAAAAGTTAAAATACCTTCTTTCATTGTAATCATTGCTGCATTTGTAACCATTATTAGTTTCTTAATGGAGGCATATACTCCAGGATTACATGCACAATTGGGCGTATTTATTCCACTTATTGTTGTAAACTGTATTGTATTAGGACGTGCAGAAGCATTTGCTTCTAAAAACGAAATATTGCCTTCAATATTGGATGGAGCTGGAATGGGATTAGGATTTTCAATGGCCTTAACGCTTTTAGGATCGGTTCGAGAACTATTAGGAAGTGGAAAAGTTTTTGGTATTTCTATATTTAGTGATACTTACGGTATGCTAATTTTTGTATTAGCCCCTGGCGCTTTCATCGCATTAGGATACCTTATTGCTATTATTAACCGCATTAAAAAAGCCTAAAGAGAAATCATCATGAATTATATTATAATTATTATATCTGCCATATTCGTAAACAACGTTGTATTGGCGCAATTCCTTGGAATTTGTCCTTTCCTTGGAGTGTCGAAGAAAGTGTCAACAGCAGTAGGTATGTCAAGTGCCGTTACTTTTGTAATGATTCTGGCTACTATTGTAACTTATCTGCTTCAAAAATTTGTGTTGGACCCTTTTCATATTGGTTTTATGCAAACCATCACCTTTATCCTGATCATTGCAGCTTTAGTGCAGTTGGTCGAGATCATTCTTAAAAAGGTTAGCCCGGCAATGTACCAGGCATTGGGTGTTTTTCTTCCTTTAATTACAACCAACTGTGCAATTCTAGGTGTTGCGATCCTAACAATTCAGAAAGATTATGATCTACTGGAAGCTGTTGTTTTCTCAGGATCTACGGCTCTAGGTTTCGGTCTTGCTTTAGTTATATTTGCAGGCCTTCGTGAACACCTTGATCTTGTTGATTTACCAAAAGGCATAAAAGGGACTCCAGCGGCTTTAATTGTTGCAGGACTGCTAGCAATGGCTTTCATGGGATTTTCAGGTATTGTATAATCAAACAAAACAATTCAATATATTTTATAAGCAGCTCGTTAAGAGCTGCTTTTTTTATTGCATGTTATCCGCTCTACACGGGTAAATATCCAACTTCCATCAAATTTATTGTGAAAATCCGTAATAATAATTAACTTGGAGTCAAATGTCATCAATGAGGATCAAATCAACCACTAAGTTACACCCTAAAACCCGTTGAAATTTCATGCTAAATAAAATGAAATTCCGCACTAGAGTGCTTGCCGGATTCGGTTTAATACTGCTGTTTACGGTATCATTTGTTATCCTCTCTATTCTCCAGGTAAAGGAACTTCGCAACGAATCAGAATTCATTTATACTCATACTTATACGGTAAGTAACTCCGTTCGTGATATTAATACACATATCCAAACCATGGAAAGTGCCATGAAGGATATTCTTCTTGCCCAAACACAAAAAGAGTTCGATCAGGCCATTGACACAATCAATTTATATCACTTAAAAGCAATGACCCAATTCGACATTGTTTTCAATCGCTTTTTAGGCGATAAACGTGATGTTGGAATCGCCTATCATACTTTTATAGAATGGGAAGAACTTCGAAATCAAATAATCGATTTAAAAGTTAGTGGCAAAGAAGTTAGTGCAAAAAAAATGGTTGATGGAATAGCTGCCGAGCACCTAAATAAGCTAAAAGAAAAAACAAAGGTGATGACTGATTATGCTGAAAATCAGGCAAATTCCATCTACAAAGAAGCTACGGAAGCTCATACAAAAAAACTATATCTGTTTACCATTATATCCTTCCTAATAGTACTTGCAAGTATCTTTATTACCTATGTAGTTTCGGAAAGTATTTCGAGGCCAATTAAAAAATTCATATATAAAGCACAGGCTATCTATCAAGGACAAGGTAATGATTCTCTACGCATTAGTGAAGAACAACTTTTGGATCATTCAATGACAGAGCTAACGCAAACTTATTCTAAACTTCAACGTGAAATTAAAGAACGAGAGCGTGGAGAAGATACAATTAGAGTGCAGTATCAAGAGATTCACGATTATTCGGAAAAACTAAGGCTCTTTAATGAAAAATTGGAGGAAAGAGTTACAGAACGAACCACCGCTTTAGCCGAGAGTGAGGAAAAATATCGTAACCTAATTAATGGTAGTAACGATATCATCCTGGTGAATGAATATCTTGGCGATGGCACTTCAAAATTAATAGAGGCCAATGATACATCATGCGTGGTGCTTGGTTACACCAAAGATGAACTTTTTAAACTTTCGCCTGCTAATTATATTGAAGATCTTCCGGATAATTATATTGTCGATTCCATTAAAAGATTAACCCGGGAGAAACAATTTACTCACGAACAAATCTTTATTTCCAAGTATGGGAAACAAACCCCAATGGAGACTGTAAGTCAGCTAGTTACTCTTCAGGGGAAACATGTAATCTTATCAACATCAAGAGATATTACGGAACGTAAACATGCACAACAGGCAGTTGTGCAGAGTGAGCGAAGGTTGAAAAAAATGATTCACCAGTCTCCCCTTCCAATTGTTATTACCGATGTAAAACAAAATATTGAATACTTTAACGATAAATTTATTGAGCTATTTGAATACACTTTAGATGATATCAGAACTTCGGATGACTGGTATAAATCTTGTTTCCCAGACCGACAGTATCGAGATGAAGTAAAGAAAACCTGGAAGGAAGCAATAACCAAAGCAAAACAGGAACAGACCGACATCCCAAAACAGGAATTTCACATGACTATAAAAAATGGCAAAACCCGTCATTGTGAATTCTTTATGGTGCCTTTCGATACTTCATCAATGATTATTATTAATGATATTTCGGAAATTATATCAACACAAAAGGAATTGGTGAAAGCCAAAGAAAAAGCTGAAGAAAGTGATCATCTTAAGTCTGCCTTTCTAGCCAATATGTCGCATGAAATTAGAACTCCAATGAATGGTATTATTGGATTTGCTGATATGCTTCGCAGACCCGATAGAACAGCAGCACAAAGTGATACTTATATTAATATTATTTACAAAAGCTCGAATCAATTACTCAAAATTATAAATGACATTCTCGACATTTCGAAACTAGATGCTGGACAAACCTTTATGAAGGAATCAAAGTGCTTTTTGAATGTCATCTTAGATGAATTACACCAACAATTCACCAGAGAGAATAGCTCGTACGATGGAATTGAATTCATCGTTAACAAGACGCTTTCGAATGAAGAAACTCTTGTGCTTACAGAAGAGCGAAAATTGCGACAAATACTCTCTAACCTACTTAATAACGCATTTAAATTTACGTCTTCGGGATATATCGAATACGGATATTATTTAATTGAAAATAATTTTTTAGAGTTCTATGTTAAAGACACAGGAATAGGAATCCCTAAGGAAAAACAAGAAATTATATTTGAACGCTTCCGACAAGTTGAAGAAACTTTTTCTCGTAAATATGGTGGCACAGGACTTGGTTTAGCAATTTCGAAAGGCTTTGTTGAATTAATGGGTGGACAAATAAGAATGGAAACCGCTGAAGACAGTGGAACGACCTTTTACTTCACCATACCTTACAAACCTGTAGATACAAATGTAGCAACGGTAAAAAAAAAGAAAAAAAACGGTTACAAATGGGATGATAAACTAATTCTTGTTGTAGAAGATGATGCAACCAACTTTAAGTACATCGAAGCAGCCCTAAAGCCAACTAAAGTTAAAATATTACATACTATATCAGGAAATAAAGCTATTGAATTAAGCCTGAGGAATCCAACCATTAATTTGGTGTTAATGGATTTAAGATTGCCTGATATTAATGGTTTTGAAGCAACTCAATCGATCAAGAAAATGAGAGATAATTTGCCTATTATTGCCCAAACTTCAAGTGCTTTTAAGGAAGACCGCAACAAAAGCTTTGAAGCAGGATGTGATGATTTTATTGCAAAGCCATTTGACGAAAACAAACTGCTGGAGACTATCAATAAATACTTCAAAAAAGGGTCGAAAGCAAGTCTTAATTCACCAAACAAGAGTATAATTCGGTAGGCATTTTTTTCCCTGTTAGTACTACAGATCCCAAAGATGTATATACATCAAGCTTCTCATTCTTTTTGTTTAACTCTATCAGCAAATCGCCAGAAATTAGTAGTCTCGATTCGTAGGAATTACATAGTCCTTGAATTCTTGATGCTGTGTTTATGGCATCGCCATGATAAGCAATTTCGGATTTTAACTCTCCAACTTCTGCTACCATGACTTTACCCGAATGCACTCCAGCTTTAAAAATGGGGATCATTCCATAAGTCTTTTGATAATACTCCTTTTTCTTCTCCAGAATATCCAAAAAATCATAAAAAACCTGTAGACATCTCATTTTTTTCACTCCCTCTTCTATTTTCCAGGTTAATACAACCTCATCACCTACATACTGGTATATATCAGCTTGATTTACCCTAACAGCATCAGAAATATCCTTAAAACAATCCTGGATTAATCTACTGTATTTAAAATGCCCTAACTTTTCGGCGTAAAAAGTTGAAGATTTCAAATCCATAAACAAAAAAATTCGCTTCTCTTCTTTTGGCTTGTAGTATCTACCCAGTAAAAATTTAACAAGTATTCCTTTACCCAATTTTCGATCTATTTCGTGGAAAATTTCGATTAAAGTACCAACGATAAAAAAATAGGCTAAAATGGAGTAGAATAACTGAGAATGGTACAGGGATAACAATTGAGGAAAGGTCGCCGGAAGATTATCTATTGGAAACAAATCTCCCATATGATACATACAATAAATCAGCAAATAGGCACTGCTAACATTTACCAATAAACTAACTGTTATTGAAAGAAAATAAGTAGATATTTGATTGCGAATCGATTTTGCCAATTTAAATATTATGCCCCAAATTATTCCAGCAATAATACCAGCCACCAATATATTCTTAATGCTTTGCAGCTTATATATAGACCATTGACTTCTCTCATCAACTTGGAAGATCATTAAGAAAAAAAGAGCAAGTACCCAAACTGGTATTATTGTGAGAAAATAACCACCAATTATTATAATATTTGTTTTAAACGGGACTTTATTCATTGTCGTTAAGAAATTGAACTAAATCCTCTACCTCAATATAAGAATTGATTACGTAGTCCTCATTCACCTTTAATCGGAACAAATGATTCTCTAGAACTTTACTATTTTCCTGTGATGCAAGGTTTAGTTTGGCAAGCCCGAACTTAAACATTGCCTCACGGTCTTGTTTGCTATTTAATGCTTTCATAAACCACATAAAAAAGGAGCGACCGAATTAAAAACTAACGAAGCATCGTAAGCCCATCCTACAGGTTAACCCGGTCACATCCAACCCACTATTAAATTTCTAATTCACCGATTGATTTCAAGAAGCTAATTTCGCGTAGCTTATAATTAATTTTTGAATCAATTAGCTCACCATGTGCTTTTTGCCAGAATGCCTGAGCATCTAGCAATTCCGTAGTACTTGCCAAGTCTTCGTAAAAACTATTCTGGGTAAGCTCCACATTTTCATTTGCCTGCTCCATTGAAATTTTCGCAAGTTCGATTTGCTGATATGCCTCCTGCAATTTAAAATACGACTGCTGAACATCAAGACTGATTAAATCTCTGGTTCGATCCATTTCCAACTCTTTTTGCCTGCTTTTAAATCGTGCAGATGCTACTTTATGTTTACGCTCCTGCCAATGAAAAATTGGAACAGACAAATTAGCTTGTACCGCCAAAAACTGCATAGATCCGACTAAATTTCCAATACTACTAATGTTGCTATATGATGCTCCCACTCCCAATTGAGGCAAATAATCTGCTTGAGTATGTTTCACTTGCTCTTGTGAAATCTCAACTTGTTTACCCAACATCAAAAGTTCAGGTCTTTGTTGTAAGGCTTTTTGCATATAATCTTCACCAATTGCATTTTGATTGATTGCAATGGTTGTATCAGTAGCAATAATCTCACTCCTCAAATCCTTTCCAATCACCTGACAAAGAGACATTTTTGATAGAACCTGTAAGTTTTGAACTCTAAACAAATCTAACTTTGCTTGATTCAACTGAACCTGAGCTTTTAACAATTCATTCTTAGTGGTAATCTCCAAATCAAATGCATTTTGAAGATCCTGAACCAAAGCCGAAAGCAATTCAACGTACTTACCCGCTAAATTCGCTTTTTCATTTATTGAAACAAGATTCCAATATGCCTGATCAGTTTCTAACAGAACATCTGATGCTTGCAAACTTCTGTTGTACACAGCAATCTCTTTTCCCATCTTAGTCATTTGATAGGAACTTTTGATTTTACCCCCTAAATAAATTGGTTGAGAAAGAGTTAAACTAGCCGAATAAAAATCAATATTCCCCATCTCCACATTAAATCCTGGAAAATAAACGTCACTTGTCCCACTAAATATTCCTTGCTGTGCTTCTGCCAAACTATTGGCTGTTGGCAAAAACGAACCCGACAAATTAATATCATCAATATCATGATAATAATTATACGATCCACTTGCTTTCAAATTGGGCAAAAACTGAGTGTATACAAATCGAACATTCGACTCATTTTCAGCAATCATCTCATCAGCAATTTTAATCTTCTGATTGTATTCTAATGCCAAAGCACGACTCTCGTTCAATGACAACTCTTGAGCTAATCCCTGAAAAACAATCAGGGAAAAGATCAAAAAGCTTAGTATTTTATTTTTCATATCTATTTACACTTATAAATCCATTACGTGTTTTGTTGAAACCCTGTAAAAAATTGCATACAAAACAGGTACAACAATCAAAGTAATTAGAGAACCAATCAATAATCCAAACATGATGGCCACTGCCATTCCTCCAAATAACTCATCACTGATTAATGGAATCATACCAAGTATGGTTGTAAAAGATGCCATAAGAACTGGTCGCATTCTTGAAACTGCAGAATCGATAATTGCAACAAGCATATCCTTTCCTTCTTTTATATCCATATTGATCTGATCGAGTAAGACAACCGCATTTTTAATCATCATCCCCATCAACCCCAAGGTTCCTAACACCGGCATAAAACCGAAAGGTTTGCCGGTTAGTAGCAGGCCATAACTAACACCAATAAATGCAAGTGGAAGAATAGACAAAATGATAATTGGTTGTCTGAAATTATTGAACAACATCATGATAATAATTATCATTAACAGAAATGCAAGAGGCAAAAATTTATTAATATTATCATTTGCATCAGTACTCGATTTATGTTCTCCCAACCATTCAAAATCATAACCTTCGGGCAATGGAATCGCTTCGATTTTTGCCTGAAGATTCTTAAATGTATCTGGTGCATTATAGCCTGGCGCCGGATCGCACTGAGCCTTAATTGCTCTTCTACGGTCGTAACGCTTAATCATCGGATCTTCAAACCCAATATTAATATCAGAAACCACCTGACGAAGAGGAATACTATGAGCTACACTGCCCCAAACGGGTGTGTTTTCCAAAGCTTCGATATAGTTATCCTCCTTTGACTTTGTTTTTAAAATAATCGGCATCATATCATCACCTTGATAAAAACGCCCAATTGGTAATCCATTGGTTGCGCAGGCCAATGCATTCGAAACATCAGAACGAGAAATATTAGTAATCAGAGATTGTGCTTGTGAAAAATCTGGATTCCATACTTTTACAGGATTTTTCCAATTATCAGTCACTTTGATTGCTGTTGGCTCTTCCTCCATAATTTTTTGTGCCTGATCGGACAGTTCCCGTAACACTTTTGGATCTGGTCCAGAAAACTTGGCCTCAATCATGTATTCCGAAAATATTGGAGAGTAATATTTAACTCTAGTTTTCGCCCAAGAATAATTAGCATCCAAATACGACTGAAGTTCTTTTCCAAGTCTCTTTGTTGTTTCATAATCCTTCGTGTCAATGATCAATTCGCCATAATTAGAATTGGTAAGTGTAAAAGGACGAACTAGTGTATATCTAGCAGGAGTTGCACCCAAACTGGTTGTTACATTTAAAACATCGTCCTGTTTTTGCAAATACGCTTCAATGTCTGATAAGTTTTTTTCAACCTTTTCAATATCCGAACCTACGGGTAAATAGTACTCGACAATAAACTGATTGTATGCAAGATTTGGCATAAACAATTGCTTCACATTTTTAAAAGCAAAAATAGATGATACGAATACCAATATCGTTAATACAATAATTACTGTTTTATGTCGTAAGGAATATTTTACGAAATGACGAAAATGCAGGTAAACTTTACCTCCGTAAGGATCAACATCAACCGCACCTTCTTGTGGATTATATTTTTTACCTCTAAGGAACAAGTCACAAAAATAAGGTGTTTGTGTTAAGGCAAGCAACCAACTTATAGATAATGAAATTGCAATTACCTGAAACAAACTTGCACAAAATTCTCCAGTGCTATCTGGCGATAAATAAATTGGTAAAAAGGCGAGTATTGCAACTAAAGTAGCTCCCAATAAAGGCATCGCAGTTTGCTTCGACGACTTTGTCATTGCATCAGCACGCCTGACTCCTTTTTTCAGATCGATTAAAATACCATCGGCAACAACTATGGCATTATCCACCAGCATTCCCATGGCAATAATAATTGCAGCCAAACTTACTCGTTGCAGCGCAATATCAAAACCAAGCATTACTATAAATGTCGCTAAGATGGTAAATACTAAACCACTACCAATCAGCAGGCCTGTTCTAAATCCCATCGCCAGCAGCAATACAATCACCACTATTAAAACTGATTCAATTAAATTCACCATAAACTGATCGATGGCAACACTGACACGCTCAGGCTGATAGAAAACTCTATTTACGTTGATCCCAACAGGAACATTTGCCATTAACGCATCCAATTTCAACTGAATTTGCTCACCCAATTCAATCACATCCCCACCCTTTACTATGGCTATTGATAAGCCAATGGCGGGAGCCTGATTGTATTTCATTTTATTGGTGTATGGCGTATAGTAATCTTTCTTTACGCTAGCAATATCTTTTAGATAGACGGGATTCTTACCCCCGCCAGAAATCAATAAATTCTTTAAATCATCCAGTTGTTGGAAGCTACCATCCGAAGAAATTCGCACTCGATTACTTCCCACCTTTATTGTACCTGGATCAACGATTTTATTCTGATTATCAATAATTTGAATAACTTTATAAGGATGAATACCCAAAAAAGCCATTTTTTCTTGCGACACCTCAATATTAACGCAAGATTGCTGTTCTCCAAATAAATTAATTCGCTTTACTCCTGGCACCAAAAGAAGTTCTCTTTTCATGTAACGGGAATAATCTTTAAGTTCTTCGTCCGAAAAACCATCGCCACTTAAAGCCAGAAAAATACCATAAACATCTCCAAAATCATCAAATACCATAGGATGTGATCCTCCGGTTGGCAAATATACACTTGCATCACTTACTTTTCTTCTCAAAATATCCCAAACCTGTGGCAACTTACCCGTAACTACCGAAGATTCAATATGAACCGTAATTTCTGAGTATCCAGCCATCGATCTGGACTCAATAAAATCAATATTATCCATAGATTGAATCGCAGTCTCCAAAACATCGGTAACACGCAATTCGACCTCATGTGGTGAAGCACCCGGATATCGCGTAATAATCAAAGCTGATTTTACGCTAATTTCAGCATCTTCGAGCTTCGACATTTTTAGGAAGGCAACAACCCCGCCAAATACAATTGCAATCAGCACAAAAAGCAATACTTTCCGCCGATTTAGTACAGCTTCTGTAAAACTCATAATTGACCTCCGATATTAGTGTTTGATGTAGCTTGCAGTTGCTTTACTTTTTGACCTTCCCGTAAACTATGCACACCGGCCGATACAATCAAATCACCGTTTAATATACCATTGGTAATAATAATCATTCCCATAGAGTCAAAACCTTTCATCTGCACCTCTTTGCATTTCACCGTATTCGCAGTCTCATTGTAAGCCCACACGTATGATTTTCCTTCTTTACTAAAAACAGACTCTACCGGAACTTTGCAATCTGAAGTATTTATCGATTTTAATTTTGTGGTAATACTTGCCACCATCCCAGGAACAATTTGTTTATCCTGAGTATCAATATTCAATCTCATTCTAAAAAAATTATCTCCGTTTGGCTTTTTTTCGATTTCAATTAATTTCAAATTGAAATCAACATTCGGGAAATTTTCGAATTTGGCATTGAAATCCGTAAATAATTTATTTTGAAAAAAATCATTTTCGCTTAAAGCTACTGTAACTTCCAGATTAGTTAAATCTAAAAGGGAAACGATAGGCTGACCTGCTGCAACCTTCTCGAAATTTTCAGCATACATGGCTTGCACATATCCCGAAAAAGGAGCGTAAATCTTGGTGTCTTTCAAGGCATTTTCCGCAGCTTCTTTTCTAGCTTTTGCCAATTTATAGGCCATCTGAATTTGGTCGTAGACACTCTTCGTTGTACTTTTCTTCTCGTACAAAACAGTATATCTCTCAGTCTGAAGTTTTGCATTCTCAAAATTGGCATTAGCCGATTCTAACTGTACCAGATAATCCCGTTCATTTAAAGCAGCTACTAATTCACCCTTTTTAACAAACTGTCCCTCATTTACATTCAAATTTACAAGCGGACCTGGAATTTGAAAAGCTAATTTTACTTCTCTTGATTCTTTAACCAAGCCTGTAAACACTTTAACTGAAGCATCATTGGTATTATTTCCAACTTGAAACACTTTAACTGGCTGAACAACTTCCGCTTGGGGCTCTGCCTTTTCCTTACATGCAAAAATCCCTATCGATAATATTACCGTAAGAATTACCATTTTCATTAGATTCATCATTTTCATACTGTCGCTTTTGAACTATTACCGTTCATTTAGTTCATTTCAATCAAAAAAATATAGGCCACAACAGTCCATTTAGTTCATTGTCAGCACTAAAAAACTGAAACCTATTTGTTTCATTTTACTATTTTAAAGGAATACCCATTCCCCTTATCATACATCTAAAAGCTGTTCGTAATCTATCAATCGTCTCTTCTTCCGTATAATGCCTTGTCAAATAAATATCATTTAAACTTTGCAAGGCATCAATACAATACTCAACATTGGTGTCCTGACGAATCAATCCTTTTTCCTGCCATTCTGAATATCTCTTATAAACAAGACTAATTTCATCTTCATATTTCACATCAACGTCCTTCTCAATAAGCGGATATTCTTTATAAATCTGCTGTATTAGTATCTTCTGCCCGGCAATGGCATAGCTCAAATAATTATCTAAGAATTCCTGCGTAGCTTGTACCGGATCATCAATAGTTTTATAGGGCTCTAACATTTTAATAATATTCACATTGAATATTTCAAAAGCTATTTCCCGAACCAAATCTTCTTTTGTGCCAATAATCTTATACAAAGTTGCTTTCGCCAGCCCACATTCATGAGATAATTCGACCATATTTAAACCTTTAAGGCCAAATTTCAGCATCATATCCATTGCTACCTTGGTAACTCTCTCCTGAATCTCAACCTTATCTGATTTTGCCATAAATGAACGCATTTGGTATTTCGAGTACAAATGTATATAAAAAATATACTCATACAATATATGTTATCGCATTTTAATGCGATAATTTAAAATTGTAATCTAAACAGAGTTTGATTATTCGGTAGCGATTTAAAAGATATCGTACCTCTATGAAGTCTCATTAACTGTCTTGAAAGACTTAATCCTATTCCCGACTTGCTCACTTTAGTTGTAAAAATCTACATTTAGAAGGTCATTGGCGACATCACATCCGTTATTTTTTTTTATGAAGTATGTAAAGAAAGTGGTAATACCTAACCTAATAGCACAGTAACTAATGAATAAATACAAAAATAAAATTTCTTTCAAAATTGATATGCCATGGTGAATTTTTGTTTTGGTAGGTATTCTTGTTTTTGCAATTTCCATTATTACACTTGGATATCAAAGTTGGAGGTCAACTACACAAAACCCAATTAAAAGATTAAAATACGAATAGAATTAAATCGAAATATATTAATAACCAATCCGTTCAAACACAAAAAACCGCCTTTCGGGCAAATCGGGAGGCGGTTTTCACTATTCCTTTTTATTGAATTCTATTGCATCAAGATGGCTTCAAAATTATTTACCAATTGATCAAAATCCGGATAAACTTCCTTTGCATGTTTTATAGTTTGTATTGTTAAAAACGCCTTCAAGTTTTCCCTTCCACCTTTATTAATTAAAAATTCTATAAAAGCAGCTCCTACCGGATAACTCAAATCCCTTTCATACTTAGTAGGCTCTTCCCACAACTGCAGCAATGAAAATTTATCCTTTGGAACTCTAAGTCGGGCTATTTTCAATAAATTCTGATCCATTTGATCGAAATACATTCCCAAACCTTCCTTGATCAACATCGTCTTAAACTTTGGTTGTACTGCCAGCTGACAAAGCATATGGCAAAGCTCATAATCATTCAGCTGATTGTATAACACATTCACAGTACATAGATCTGAATTTGAAAATCCAAGCGGACGATCAAATTTTCGAAATGCCTCATTTCTGTCACTCCATACAAACAAATCTATTTTTTTGGATGGTTCTGCATTTAGCGTTTCTGTAATTCTCGTAAAGTTAAGATTGATTCTGTTCATGTATTTATCAGCATCCTCCAATTTCTTTTTATCCTGAAAATGAAATCGAATATGATCTGAATCAACCACTTCCCAAGCTTTATAATAAATTCCAGTCTGAAATAAACCTAAATATTTATGAGCATATTTTGTGGCTTCTTTTGATTCACTGTCATTCTGACACTCTTTTAATAAAGTAACAGCTTTCTTCTCATCCCCAATAATAAAATAACATTTTGCCAAATAAGCCTTACTCACAGCTTTTATTTCACTGGATACTTTTTCCGATGCAATCGAATTTTCTAAATAAGGAATTGCTTTTGTAAATTGCCTCGAATCAGTAAAAGCACGCCCTAAAATTGAATTCAAATCCGGATCCGTTGAATTTTCCTGCAACATAGACTGAGCTTTCTCAATTACCTGATCGTACTTTCCCTTCGAAAATAATTTTTTCAATTCCTTGTTCTGACTCATTGAGCTTAAATGGAAAATGATCAGTAATAAGGTTACAAGTATTCTATTCATGGTTTAAATCAAATTTAGAATTGGCAATATACAGGAATAAATTGATTAACAAAATGATGATTAATCAAAACGACTTTGATTGGTCAATTACCATTCCAAAACTCAATTGAAGTCAAATCCACAAAAAAAAGTTCATTAATTGGGAGCTAAATCCTATTAATGAACTCTTTGTTAGGCTATTTGTTTTTTATAAAAAAAATAAGAATGGAATGATAGTACCAATCAGAACCAACCATTTGCCTCTTCCTGAAATTCCTTTTTTACCCGGAACCATAAACATTCCTGATAAGGCAAAAACAATCATTACTACAGCAAATACATCTGCCATTAGTGTCCAACCTTTTCTGCTGTTGTAATGCAGTTTATTAATAAAATAAACCCACTCTTTTTTTTCATACACCTCAAACGACAAACGTCCATTCACAGGATCGTAATTACCCAATCCTCCTTTTAGGTAAACATTGTATTTACTGTCATCTGGAAGTATTCGAGTTAGCGTATAATCTGTAATGTTTTTTTGCCAATAAGCCGTTAACTGATCGGGACTTAAATTCGAAGCCAATTGTATTGTCTCGTATTTAGTGCGATATGCAGGATCTACCCCATTTTTTTTATGATTTAAGATAATCCCGGAAACGGAATATATAATGGTGATTCCTACAAAAAAATATCCCAAATCACGATGTATAAAACGTAGCCATTTTCTAAGCTTTACATTATTCCACAACTTCATAACTATTCCCGTCTACATAATAAATTGCATAATAATCCTTGTTGTTCTCTTTCATCCAGTCACGCATTTCTTTAATATTTGCCATTTCCGAACTACAATTCTTTCCCCCTTCTTCCGAAGCATGTTTTACCTTTACCTCCGCTTCAAATTCATCAATCGATGCTTCATCAAGTCGCTTTTCACGAAGAATTCCCGAGACCATAATTTCACTACCTGCCATTTCTTTATCAAAGCCTTCCAAACTTTCAGTCGCTTCAACTCGAATAGATAAGTCACCTGTTGCATTTTTCAAAATACAACGTTTGCCAGAATGTGCGCAAACATGGTTTACTAAACCTTTAAAATAAACTTCTTTTCCAACCGTTTTTTCAGCATTTACCATTAACTGATCAATTGTAACAACTGATTTTTCGCTTTGGACCAATTGATTTTCTTCAATATTATCTTTTTTTGTCTCCTTTTGTTTCAAATTACAAGACATACACAAAAGGCAAATTGCAATGATGCTTACGTATTTCATTGTGTTACTTTTTAGGATTATTAATTGTTTGTTTTGATGAATGCAAACTTATGATTAACAAGGAATAAATCCTAACAAAATAACAATTCATTAACAAGATTTATTTCCATAATAAATAACAAAAACAGAATGAAATATCTGATGGATTAGATGCTCCAGAAAAAAAATAATCACTAAATTAAAAATTGACGTAAAAAAAAGAAACATTCGCATTACTTTAGTAACCATTCACAGATGATGCCGTACTATTACCGATAACAAAAAAAAACACTAGCAAAATTGTTCATAAAGTATCTAAACACTGCCAAAACACTATGCGTACAATATTTACACGATTTAAAGACTGGAAAATTAAAAGCAAGCTTTTATTGTTAACATTTCTCACCCTTACCAGTATCCTTTTTTTAAGTCTTATATCCAGCTATTTTTTCAATACGAGTCGAACTCTTAATATCATGATTAATGGAGTTCGGGTACATCAAACCCTCCTTAAGGATGCCGTTGAAGATCTTTATCATTTCAAGATCCTGAACGATGTTAAATATCTGGAAGCATCTGCAAAACAATTAGATCAAGCAAACAGCATGATTCGTAACATGCTGAAAATTGAAAACGATTATGCAGTAAAAACTAACGAAGAGATTGCAAGTTACTTATTTGAAGGAGCTCCTGAAGTCTATAACAACGAAATAAAAAATGCAACATTAATGGTTAGCAGATTAAGACTACTTAACAATTTGCAATATAACGAGTTGCAAGACACGCGTAAGCATGTGAGAAAAACACTAGATCTTGTAGACGAAATCAGGAATGAACTGCTCAGTAAAAAAGAAAATATCGACATAGAATCTACTAACGACAGACTAATAAAAATACAAGAGCATTATGTAAGTATTAGTTCTGAGGTAAATGATCTTGCTCGCAAGTTTAATTCTCTATTAATCTGGGCAATGATTGCAATAGCAGTACTTATAAGCATATTAGTCCTTTTACTTTCCCGATACATTTCCAAATCTATTTCTGTTCCTGTTCAACAGATGGTGGATAACTTTAAACTAATTGCCAAAGGTAACTTTCACACTCCTTTACGTATTAGTTCAAAAGATGAAATTGGTGCCTTAGCAAATTCCTTTAACATCATCCAGCAAGATTTTCAGAATGTGGTTAACTATACACAAAAAGTTGCACAAGGTGATTTAAGTATAAGCCTTACTCCTAAATCCAGAGAAGATGAATTATCTGCATCCTTAAATCAAATGGTGAAAACACTAAAGGACGCTAAAGCTCTAAATGATGAAACATCGTGGTTTAAATCTGGTGTGAATCAATTGAATGAGGTTCTTCAAGGTGATCAAAATTTAAATGAGGTTTCGGATAACTCTTTGATATTCATGACTGAATTTTTAAGAGCTGAGCTTGGTGCAATTTACGTTTATCAGGAGGAAAATGAGACTTTCCTACTTACTGCCTCCATTGGCTTACCAAATAAGAACCAATACAAAAACATTCGTAAAGGGCATGGTTTAATTGGTCAGGTGGCTCTAACAAAAAAACTAAAACATATTAAAGATGTTCCTGAAGATTATTTTACAATTTTCTCTGGAACGGGAGAAATTAAGCCTACCAATATAGTTATAGTACCGTTAATATTTAACAATACTCTTTGGGGAGTATTGGAGTTAGCTTCTATTAAAAAATTTAGTGAATCGGAAATTGATTTTATAAAATCTGTTCGTGAAAGTATAACAGTTAAAATTGCTTCAACATTAGCACGGGTTCAACTGGAAACTTTATTGGATACAACTCAGAAACAAGCCTGCGAACTTCAGGTTCAACAAGAAGAACTTAGAGTAGCAAACGAAGAATTAGCTGAACAAACTAAAATTCTGATTGAAAATGAGAAAAAGCTTCAGGTTCAACAAGAAGAGCTAAGAGTCGCCAATGAAGAATTGGAAGAACGGACCAATCAATTGGAAATTCAAAAAGAAGAAATTCAAAACAAGAACATTAGCCTATCTCAAACTCACGATAAATTAGAAACAAAAGCACGTGAATTGGAGCAGACAAGTCAATACAAAACAGATTTCCTCGCAAATATGTCACACGAGTTGCGTACTCCACTTAATAGTTTACTAATTCTATCGAGTCTTCTCACTAAAAACAAAAAAGGTAATTTAGATGAAGAAGATGTTGAATCAATCGAAATAATTAACAAAAGCGGTAAAGATCTACTTCAGCTTATTAATGAGATTCTGGATCTTTCGAAAATTGAGGCCGGAAAAATGACTGTTCATTTCGAAAACCTGGGTTCCGACAGTATCGCTCAAGAAATCTTAATGAACTTTAAACATCAGGCAGTTAAGAAAAAAATTAATTTCTCAATAGACATTGCAAAAGATTTCCCTATAACAATTGAGAGCGATCAATTGCGTTTGACACAAATCTTAAAAAATCTTTTATCGAATGCGTTTAAGTTTACCTCGAAAGGTTCCATTTCCGTTTCTATGAAAATGGTTACCGATAAAGATATATTACGACGGGATGATTTAAAGGAGAATGAAACATGTGCCTTTGTGGTTACCGATACTGGAGTAGGAATTCCTGATGACAAGAAAGAAGCTATTTTTGAAGCATTTCAGCAAGCCGATGGAAGTACTTCAAGAAGATATGGTGGAACAGGATTAGGATTATCAATTTCTAAAGAACTGGCCAGAATGCTTGGTGGTGAAATTCATTTGGAAAGTGAATCGGGAAAAGGTTCTTCTTTTACTTTAATAATACCTGTTAAACAATCTATTAAAACCATGCAAAGCTCAAATTTGGAGTTACAAGAGAAGGACTTAGTAATTGAAGCCAACAAACCGGTTGTACTGCCACTATTCATTGATGATGATAGAGATATTCCACATACCGGTTCTACAGTAATAATTATTCATCCTGACGAAAAAGAAGCAAGCTTGTTGTACTACCAAATTCACGAAAGTAATTTTCATGCTTTGGCAGCCTCGAATGTTGAAGACGCTATTTTACTGATTGAAGCTCATCAACCTTCTGCAATAATAATAGGAGTAGAACTTCTAATGAAAAACGGCGAAACCGAGCTGGATCGCCTACGATCACATCCGTACGCATCCAATTTGCCAATTCATATTGTGAATCCTGTAGAGGGAATTAGAGAAAGGGAAAGAAAAGAACTACCAAGGGTTAATGCTACGGATTTTACTAGTGCAATTAAAAAAATTCGAAAAGAATTATTTACAGAATCTAAAAAAATATTAATCGTTGAAGATGACGCGATTACAAGAAAAATTATTAGAACGCTTTTAAAATCAACAAATACCGAAATAGAGGAAGTTTCGACAGGTATTGAAGCTTTTAAGTTAATTAGAGAAAACAATTACGATTGTGTAATTTTAGATTTGGGATTGCCCGATTTTACAGGCAATGAACTACTAACAAA
>JAQBBZ010000473.1:0-5848 GCA_032125735.1 Labilibaculum sp. | reverse complement strand
GTGGTTTAAACATTGGAGAAATCGAATTTTGCATTTTTGAACGGAAATAACTCGTATAGTTCGCCTGAGTAGTAGAATTCGTAGGCTACTGCGCCGAAAGAATAACGTTTGCCTTTGATGTCGATGCCCGAACCGCCCACTATGGGGTTTCCTTTTGGCAGCGAAGACTCGTAACCTATATTAAATAAAGTCGCCAATATTTCGGGTCGGTCGCTTATGGGGTAGCCTGCGCGTTCCCATTGTACTTTCATTTGTTTTACGTTCAAAGCGGCATACAAGTAGGAATAGAAATGGTTTTTGTATGAAGTAAGCCTTTCAAAACGTTCCTGAGAAGGGTTGGCTGTTTTAAAATCGAGCAGGTTTTCATAAGCATTTCCGAGATAAAAAACTGAGGATGTATCCTTAAGGTTTCGTTCTATGGTTTGTGCCGTTGGCACTTTTATACCGGTTACACCGAGCGAGAAAGTCGTTTCAACGGATAGTATTTTCAAGGGGCCTATCCATTTTTTGTAGGCTTCGCGGCTGGAGTTGAATAGTCGTATTTGTTCGCCTACCAACACGCTTACAATCAACCGCGGCTCCACGCCTGTTACTTTCGCAGCCGAGTCAATGAGGTGTTTATCTTTGGCAACAGCCAATTTAAAATCCTGCCATTCGGCAATATTCATCCATTCGAAGGCACTGCCGGTTTTGAGTGTGCTTTCTTTAGATTGTAGTTTGGCTTCAAAACTATTTATTTCATTAGCATATGCTTGGTTGTTCTGCAAATACAAGTTAACGGCCTCAATCATACGTTGAGCTGTATTTAGGTTACGGCTTTGGTTATAAGCGCTTTGTATATAAAAAGAGTTTGCCGGGTAGTATTTGCTTAACACCGAGAGGTTGTGGAAAAGTCGGGCTTCCGAGAAATCCACCACGGTGGTGTCGGCATCCGTTTGTTTTCCATACCTGTCTTTAATGCTTTGAAAATAGCGGTCGTTATAGTCAACCGCACCGGGGTCATTGGTTAAATTAAATTTAACAGCGAAGTAGGCTGAGGTTAAACCAAACCCCCCCAAGGCAAATATTCCAACAACACCAATCGTTAAATACTTGAAAATATTAGACAAAGCACTTTTTTTCATATCCTTAAAACAGTATCTCTTAATTTTGGCGCAAATGTATAAAAAGAAAAAGATTTAGGTTTAAAAACGTATTTTTATTTTTGGGTAAGTATGGTTATCAAAATGAAAATTTTACCTTCGCCAAATATTTTCGTTTTTACTCAAACTAAAAGACAGTTTATTTGCGATTTATGAACTATAAGATATTGACATTAGGCATATTGTGTAATTTACATTTATACGCCGTTTCTCAAACACCCGATACATTGAATATTATCGTGAATGCTGGCAAAACGGACTCTATTTACAGTTTGCATGAAGAATTGGTTGTTGATTCATTGATTTCGATGGATAACATGCTGTATCAAAGTGTATGGAACTCGACGCAGATTAACTATTCGGCCAATCTTGTCAGGCCCAAAGAGGAGTTACTCATCATTAAGCTTGTGAGTGATCAAGACAATCCATTTACAATTCCGTATAAAGGCAAGGTAATTTCAAAATTTGGTATCCGCAACAGAAGGATGCACACAGGCACCGACATAAGGCTTAACTCAGGCGATACGGTTGTATGTGCTTTCGATGGCAGAGTGCGAATAGCAAAAGCATTTAGTGGTTATGGAAATATGGTGGTTGTGCGTCATAAAAACGGGTTGGAGACCTTATATAGTCACTTAAAGAAGATTTGTGTACAGGTGAACGATACGATTATGTCTGGTGAATTAATTGGACTTGGTGGACGCACAGGCCATGCCACTTGCAACCATCTGCATTTTGAAACTCGTCTGTTAGGGCAAGCCTTCGACTCGGACAAATATATTGATTTTGAGACCTCTGCACTTAAAAGCAACCTGTTGTATTACAAAAACAGGCAATTTGAAATAGATTTGGCCAAATTGAATGCCCCGGCACCAAAAAATCAACATTCGGTTTGCGCTCAAAATCATCCCGACGGTATACACGGTATACACGTTATACAAAAAAGGGATACTCTTTGGAGCATAGCCAAAACATACAATACCTCGATAACCAAAATTTGTGCCGACAATGGGATTACGGCACGCAGCATACTTAAAATTGGTGACATGTTAAAGGTGAATTGAATCGGGACTGAATTCTGTTTGTTTCCAAACAAGAAATAACGATTTTTTAAATATGAATCCTGAAAGGTTTTAATCCTTTCAGGATTTTGCCTATATACCTGCTATCGTTCATGCAATAAGGAACGAATTCATGAATGCCCGAAAAAATAAGTATTTTATGAATCATGGGTGGTTGGGCTGCGGCGAAGCCCTCATAAATCCCTTAATATAAAATTATTTTATGAGTCATTGCTCTACGGCGAAGCCATCATGAACGCCAGAAATAACACGTATGGTGAATAAAGTCCTATTTTGGTAACTACGATTACTCTTGAAAGATTGCGGAAACGCGGGTATGAATCTATGCTCGACATTTACAAACAAATCACGCCTGTTCGACGTGATTCCTTATTCCCCTTAACTTAATCCCGATTTCTCGGGACCGTATATAGCCTGTCCCGATTTTTATCGGGAAGACCCGCTTGGTTTATGCTGAGCTTGCGAAGTATCTAGTGGTGTGAGAGGTTCTCCGCTAGGCTAATGGCCTAGCGGCAGCCTACTCGACTACCAAGCGTATTTTTTCTGAAAGTAAAATGATTAGATATAAAAAAAGGATCTGAAAATAGATTTTCAGATCCCTTTTTAATATATGATTACCTTCGGCATTACCTGGTAACTTTAACAGTTCTTACTATGCTTGTGGAGGTGTACCTTCACAGTTAGAAACAACGGCATCAATCTGCACTAAAGCATCCATAGGGATAGCTGAAACGCCAACTGTTGTTCTTGCAGGAAGATCGCCTTTAAAGAATGTTGTGTAAACTTCGTTTACAGCATCAATATCTGCGATATTTTTAAGTTGGATATTTATTTTAACTACATCGTCCATCACGTGGTCGACACTTTCCACAATTGCCTTGATATTTTTTAGGCATTGTCCAGCCTGCTCTTTTACACCACCAGCTACCATTTCACCAGTTTTTGGGTCTAAAGGTAATTGACCTGAAATATGATTGTAATGAGAAAAAGCTACAGTGTGTGAGTATGGAACTTTTGGTGCATTTTCCGTATTGTTTGCTTCTATGACAAGTAGACGGGTGTCTTCAGGAAGTTGCGGGGGTGTACCATCTCCGTGTGACACAACTGTATCAATTTGTACCAAAGCATCCATAGGTAAAGCTGAAACGTTAACTATTGATCGTGCAGGAACATAGCTTGGGAAAAATTTTGCACAAACTTCGTTTACGGCTTCAATATCCGAGATGTTTTTAAGGAATATAGTTGTTTTAACGACATCGTCCATAACGTGGTCGATACTTTCTAAAATTGCTTTAATGTTGTTTAAGCACTGTTCAGCCTGCTCTTTTACACCACCAGCTACCATTTTACCCGATTTAGGATCGATAGGTAATTGAGCTGAAATATTGTTGTAATGAGAAAAAGCTACAGTTTGTGAGTATAGACCTTTTGGTGCATTTTCCGTGTTTCTTGCAACTTTTATAAGAGCGCAAGCAGCTTGTGGAGCTGTACCTTCACCGTTTGAAATAAGTGCTTCAATTTGTACCAAAGCATCATCCATAGGTAAAGCCGCAACTGCGACTGTTGTCCGTGTAGGTAGATAGCTTTGGAAGAATGTTGTATAAACTTCGTCTACAGCTTCAATATCCGAGATATTCTTAAGGAATACAGTGATTTTAACAACATCGTCCATAACATGGTCGATACTTTCTACAATTGCTTTAATATTTGCTAAGCACTGCTTTGCCTGCTCTTTTACATCATTACCTACAATTTTACCAGATTTTGGATCGATAGGTAATTGAGCTGAAATGTTGTTGTAATGAGAAAAAGCTACAGTTTGTGTAGATAGAGCACTCATTGGTGCATTTTCCGTGTTTCTCGAATTTTTTATGATATTACTACTCATATTAATTTCTACTTTTAGTGTTTGTTACTGATATTTTTTGTTGTGCGCCAAACATAGTCAAAAATTTAATTATTTTGCATAAAAACAATTAATCTCAACTTTTTACAAATAGATATAATATTATCTGGGATTGAAAATAGTCCAGCAAACAATAAAATCGTTGATGCAATTCCAATAATCAGAGCGTTCATTCCCTGTTTTTCTTTTTATAGAATTTTATAATTCATACGAATTAGTATTCCTGTGGCTAAAGGTCCACCGAAATATGTTGTTATTGAAATTGCTCTCTGTGAGTATTTTTTTTTTCCTTCCATTCTTATTTTTTATTGGTTTCTGTTTCTTTAAATTCTGACTAACGGTAAATTTTCAACTTTCAAAATCCCTTGAAATTTCAACCGTTAGCATGAAAAATCAATGGTTTTACTATGGGGGGAATTGGATGTAACGGCAGTCTGTATAAAAACTTATAATACTGCTCAATTAAGTTTTAAATATAGCAGTTTTACGAACACCTAAAATCTGTATGCTCGATAAACAGAGCCTTAAAAGCCAAATAAATGTCCCATTTATCAATCATTCTTTTTTATTGTATTTGTTTACAAAACCACTCGATGCAATGGTGCGGCAGCCGTCTGAAAGAAAACTAATTCCTCCTTTACGGTAAAATGGTGGAAGGACGAAAGCTTATGCGGAAATCGAAGACCGGAAACCGGAGGAAGGGGGAGTGGGCGAAAAGGCGATGATTTTTTATTTTTTGCTCGAAATAGCTATTACGTTGGGTATTTCCCAAAAATGGTCGTTGTTGTCGTTGTTGCATGTGTTCGATACGTAACTTCCGTATTTGGCTATAATGGTATCGCCCGTGTTGATATACAAACTTGCTTCTGGTCCACCCTCGAGGTAGGCCGTAGTGCGCAGGTTTAGTGGTAAGCCTTGCAAATATTTTATCATGGCAAGGTGCGTATAGGGAGAACGTGTAAATAGGATATAAATGTTACCCTGCATATCGGTGCCTGCAATAATCATGCTGCACGATTGGTCGGGCCGCTTTTTAAATTCCATCCCTACAGCTTCGCAGCTCATCATGCGCATTACTTGACAATACGAGTGATAGTTGGGCTTTAAGCTTTCCCAATTTTGGCACGTAATATCCATTATTTCAAAAGCTTGTTGCGTGGTGTCTTTGGGGTGCATGCATAGCATTGCGTTATTGTAAGGGCTTTTTTCGCGATTGTTGTAATGCTTGTAGTTTTTCATATAACCCTGGTTCGACCGCGATTTGTTGTAATCGTACATACCTGCATTGATAATTACATTTTTATTGAATTCCGTCGCCCAATCGGGGGCAGTACGTTCTTTTAAGCCATGTTCCGAAGCTGTTAGGAATTCGAAATTGAGCTGCCTGGGGTCAAGTTTAAGGATACTAAGCCGAGAGTCGTTTACAACCGAAGTATCCGGTGCATTCAACTCTACATAATACATGCCATCCATCAACTGTTTCCAATGTATTTCCTGTACCCAAAAAGGTTGCGCATTTGCCGATAAGCATAGAAAAAAAAGATAAGAGACAAGTGCGCAGGCATAAGTCGTGAAACGTGGTTTAAACATTGGAGAAATCGAATTTTGCATTTTTGAACGGAAATAACTCGTATAGTTCGCCTGAGTAGTAGAATTCGTAGGCTACTGCGCCGAAAGAATAACGTTTGCCTTTGATGTCGATGCCCGAACCGCCCACT
>JAQBBZ010000472.1:0-3704 GCA_032125735.1 Labilibaculum sp. | reverse complement strand
TGTGGGGCTCGGCACACTCTCGACATTTTCCAGGGTTCGGATATTACTTTTGGGTCACTCTCCAGTGTTGCCCATATCACTTACCGAACAAAGCAAATATACGAATAAGAAAAAAAGGAAATCAAGTGATTTCCTTTTTTATCCACATACATGCTAACACAATCAATTGCTTCTATTCTCTCCAGGCAAATTAAACAATTGTTGCATTTTTCGCAGATGAGTTACTCACGATAGTTCCGTCAGCTCTTTTAAAAGCTAAAAAGGCGTTGAAATCTCCCGTGGTAACAACACCGCTAGGAGCGTCAACTCCTACCGTGCCGGCACTTCTTACTGCTGAAGTCGCGTACCCTCCAATAAAAGACCCGTCAGATTTATAGATTACAACATAAGCAACATCAGTTGCAAGTTTGTAGCCAACACCTGAATCATTTGACCAGGTCACTGTCCAACCCGCAATAGGGGTTTTTTTGATAAAAGTGTTGATAGGAGTTGCATCCATTTTTCCTTTTGAAATTGCAAAACCAGAATCATATTCCGGAACTTCATTTTCAAAGTAAGCGATATTCGCTTGAATGAATGCATTGAATCCACTTTGCTTGCTTGCAAAGCGGTCCCAAAGAGGCTTAATAACAGTAGCCAAAATGAGAGTAGCAAACAAAACCGTATTGCCAAATAATGTCCTTTGCGCTACCTGACCAGCAGTTTGAGGATTTGCAACACTTAATGGTTTTGTTTTGATTACGTTGATGCCTTTCCAGCTTGAGCCGACAACACCTCCGATTTTTCCGCTGATACCTCCAAGGATACCTTGTGGGATTTTTGCCATAATTTGCGTTAATTTAAGTTAAGTAATTTATTGAATTGTCTGATTTCAAAAGTTAAGCGAAATAATAATTCCCCATTGAAATAAGGTTTTTAAAAAAACAGGAAAATTAAGTCCAGCACTTTCCAGGCGGACAAAATAACCAGGATAATTAATCCCGTTCTTTTCATTTGCTTTAATGTGATGTAGCTTTTCATTTCATATTTTATTAGTTGTTTTTTTTCTCCGTTTTTTGCGTACCAAACATGCACGAAGAATCTTATTTTTTTCGTAAACGAAACCCGCCAGTTTTCCAGTATAAGGCGAAAATATATTATAGTTTTCATTTTTAGTTTTCATACAAATTGCTGATATAATGCATTGTACTATTAATTGATTTATGGCCTATAATTTCTTTTATAGCCTCTATATTTTCTCCGTCATCCAGGAGCTGCAAAATAAACATGTAGCGAAGTGAATGAGTAACTGAATTATTTTTGTTTTTCCCCATTATTTGAAATATGCCTAAACGTTTGTATAATCTATAAAAATAGAATCGGTCAAAAGTTGGTGGGATAATTATTTGATTTTTTCTAATGTGGTTCCAGAACTCTAAATATTTAACCGGGTAGACAAATCTATTTTCTGAACTTTTAGCGCCCTGGACTTTTATTTGTCCATTGAATAGGATACACGAGTAATCAATTTTTAAAGCTTCTCCGATTCTTAAACCGTACAAAAACTGTAGTTCAATTATTGCTTTGACATAATTAGGCAAAAAGGCATTTTGCACCTGGAGTACATTTTGAATCGTTTGATTTAGTTCCTGGAGTTTACGCATCTC
Organism: Labilibaculum sp.; assembly: GCA_032125735.1. Lineage (GTDB taxonomy): Bacteria > Bacteroidota > Bacteroidia > Bacteroidales > Marinifilaceae > Labilibaculum. Next base: position 2,058 of record JAQBBZ010000472.1, on the reverse strand, counting down.
GCACAAAGCTGCGGTCTGTGCGCTCGAGGGCTTAACGGAGTTAACTCGGTTTAGGTTCCTGTCAAAATGTTTTCGAAGTCGCAAAATTATTGCAATATTATCCTGGTGGATTTCCGTCAGAGAAGTCGAATTTAAGCCGTGGGTGCCAGGACTAAAATCAAAAGTCATTTTGTGATTTGCTATATATAAAAACTGAATACAAATATAATGATATACCGAGGCTATGTCAATACGTCGAACGACGACAATGCAAATCTCTGATTTGCTTTGGCGTTGTTCGCCGCCCGCCCCAAGCAATCAGACTGAAGATTTGAAGGGACATAGCGGGCGGACGTTAAATGCCAGGACAAAAACAAATCGAGCGAAGGACTGAAGAGAAAAACCGCTATTTAACATATTAGTTGTTATGGATGACCGCAATCCCTAATGTCAGGAAAGGAGACCGCAGAACGAGCGGTTACCATAACACCTAATATGTTTAAATAGCTATAAAAGACACTGAAGCCCCTGGGAAATTGGAGCCAGGTTCTGAACGTAGCTTTTGCGGAGTGAAGATCCTGGCGTAAATGACCAGGAGGCGAAGTGGCTTTTTAAATTAAAAAAGCGCTGACCCTCTCCAGAATCAACGCTATAGTTAATTTTTCAGTACGTTGCGAATTTTGCACTTCGCCACAACACTTCTAAATCAGACCCGACAAATATACAACTTTTGGAATAGGTTGTCAAATCAGCATAAAATTAGATAAAAAAATTAGCTCTCAAAATATCAAAATCTAAGTCAAGAGTAAGAGGCTCAAGTAATTTAGGTTTTAATTTTATTGGTGGTTTGACAATCGGGACTAAGTCAGGAGGTTTCAAATAAAGGTCATTGTAAATATTCAGGTAATAGTCCCGGGCGTAATCATTGAGTAATTTATCCAGGGCGCAATCTTTAAAATCTTTTTCAAAATAAATCGAAGTAAAATAGTCACCTCTATAAATTCTAACTAAATTCAGATTTACAGCCTGGTCTATTGCATCATTCAATTTATTATTTAAGACAGAATTGTATGTTTTTAAGTCGCGTATTGAATCTGATAAGCCCCATATTCTTCCGTCAATTATAGAATTTTCCTCTTCTTTAATCATATATTTCAAACTATAATTCAGAAAATTTTCTACATCTTTTGCGCTCTTGACGTGTGTTGATGGTGGTTGGTCGTTGTGATATTGTTTTTTATAGTTGTACAAATAGCCGTGGTTGTCCTGGATTTTATTCCAAATTTTTTGAATCTTTAGTTTGTCAATGTATCTATCTGTTAAAATGTGAAAATGTATGTTTCCGTTTTCCTGGCGTTCCGCTCTCCAGAAGTAGTTTATAATATCATGGTTCCTTTTCACATTCTTTAAAAATTCGCCTAATAGATGTCGTTTTATAAAATTGTCCGGGTGGCTTTGTTTGTCTGATAAAGTGAGAGTTATAAAAATCGGGTAGTGTTCTTTTCTTTTAAATCGGTTCCCTGGTGAATCATTATAAATAACAATTGACTTTAACCAGGCGGTTATTCTTGAACGAATTTTTCTTTCTGCAGCGTCCGAAACTTTTCCTTTGAATTGTTCTTCATCCAAATTTTTTAAACTATTCTCGTGCATTTCTTTTTTTCTAAATCGATAGTCTGGACGTGGACAAATAGTCAAATGGTCATTGTATGCATAGAAAAATGGAATCCTTACATCTCGAGGTGTTTCACATTTTGGTGCAGAGTGGATACTATTTATAAAATCTAATTGGGAGGCTGTGGAGAGGTTCATTTTTTGTCTTTTTAGAAAAGTTGTGATATGTTGAGTTTATTTTTATTTTACCTAAAAAATATCTGATAAAAAAAAAGTATTAAAAAAGTGAGAGTGTGTAAGTTTTGGAATAAGTGCATATAAACTTGTGGGGCTCGGCACACTCTCGACATTTTCCAGGGTTCGGATATTACTTTTGGGTCACTCTCCAGTGTTGCCCATATCACTTACCGAACAAAGCAAATATACGAATAAGAAAAAAAGGAAATCAAGTGATTTCCTTTTTTA
>JAQBBZ010000471.1:0-2825 GCA_032125735.1 Labilibaculum sp. | reverse complement strand
TTTCTTCTTTTTCTTTGTCACGATAGGTGGTTTAGCTGTGTTGTTTTCATTATCATTCGACACTACAGAACTCCCTCCTCCAAGAGCCATGCTTGCACCTTTTCTGAAATCGTATTTTGCAATTTCGTCATCAGCAAGAACCGATTTTGGAGCTTGTGGATTTAAAATCGTTTCAGTCCAATAATTTAATCCTCCCATTAAAACGTAATTATTCTTAAATCCCAGTTGTCGGCAAATCATCCATGCTTCATTGGCTTTCAAATTTCCATTTGAATATAATACGTTCATTTTTACTCCCTGATCAAGATAATCTGTCCATTCTTTAGAAAGAAGATCGGAAAGAGGAATATTTATAGATCCCGGAAGACTATATTTTTCAAATTCATCCTGAGTACGAACATCAATTAATTGAAGACTTGGATCTTTTTGCACCAACATATCAGCGATTTGATCGGTGCTTATAAATTGAGTTCCTTCATGAACCTCGTTTAGCAATTCACCAGCAGTTAAACGAAACGGCTTGGTCGTATTTTCTGGCACTGCAGCTATAATAATTCCTAAAGGAATCAAAACTGAGGCTATTATCAATCTCATTTTCATCTGATTGTTTTTTAAGTTACCTGACCTTACATCAAGTTAAATTAAAATATTTTTTTAGTCAAGATTCTCTTCAAAATTTAATATTCCTCACGAGGAAATTTCTTTTCAGCCCATTCAGCTACCCAAAACATCGCGAAAGCAACTAATATCAATCCAAGTGCGAATACACCTCTAGGGATATCCAATATTTCATTCATGGTTGGAGCTCCAAGAAAATCAGCTTTATACATATCTTCCCATAAAGGATATCCTTCTGTAAAAATGAGGATTCCCAAGACTAATCCACCTACAAATGCAAGTGCATCTAATTTCCCAATCGATAAAGCACAAAATGCTGTTCCAGGGCAAAATCCGCCAACAATAAACCCAACTCCCATAACTGTACCTCCAACTATGGCTGAAGTTAAATAGGTAGGATTAACATAGACATAACTCAAATCCATCCATCCAAAAAGGCTGAAAAACAACATACCTATCATTGCTGTAATCGCAGCAGTAAAAAACACTTTCAATACAGTTGTATCGTAACCGTAAAACATACCGGCCAACTTACGACTAGAAGAAAATCCACTTGATTCTAACACAAAACCAAATCCAATTCCAATTAATAATGCAATTAATAAATTGGTATCCGGTGAAATTATTTCATTTACAATTAATGGTGCCATATTTTATTTCTTTATTACATTAATAATTAAATCCAGTTTTTACGGAAAAAGTAAGCCAAGGCGAATGCTGTTCCAAAAATAAATGCCATCGTAATAAAACCGCCAACAGATAAAACAGCCATACCACTTAAGGCTGATCCACTAGTACAACCTCTGCCCAATTGAGATCCAAACCCAAATAGTATACCTCCTATAACAGCAAATATTATTCTTCGTTTTGAGGTAATTTTAGGAGAATGCTCAACCTTAAATTTCAATCGTTTTGCAAAAGCACCTGATAAAAATCCTCCAATTAAAACACCAAGCATTTCAAAAACCAACCATGATTTCATTGGATTACCTGGATGAGATTCATTATATTCAGAATAAAAAGCAGTGTTTTCAGCGTGAGAAGGCATTATCGTATTCACTGTAGTTACCACTGCACTTTTTATTGCGCCACTTGCTCCAAGTCCACGACCTGAGACAAAATTGGCGGTCAAAAGTACGAGACCTAGCAATACCCCTCCAATATATGGATTTAGGTATTTTGTTGTTTTCACTTCGCTCATAATTATATTTTTTTGTTTTTTCTTAGAGTTTTAATTTAGGAGTAAGCTTTAACATCCTAATTTTTTAATCACTTGTCAATTATTAATTTTCTTTAATAAAGCCATCGACTTGCCTGTCCGGCATTCGAGATGATAAAACGTAACATTACGCTTCCAAACAAAACCAAAACCACCGGAACAGCAACTGGTATTTTATATCCTTTTAATTCTAAACCTTCCAGAATTGCCGGAACAATCATCCCTAAAATGACTACAAACCCCCAGAATTGAGCCGTATAAGGACCTCCTAAAAACAGATTTACAGCATCAATTTGAACCTGAGTACTTGCTAAAAATCCCATGAACATGTGAATAATCAGAAATAACTCGATTCCAATAATCATCAGGTCAAGTTGAGCAAATCTCTTTCGTTCTGCATGATCTTTAGACATCCAAATAACAACCGCCGAACCTGCCGACAAACCTGAAGCTAAAAATAAAGGTCCCATGATAGAAGTATTCCATAATGGTCTTGCATTGAATGCAGAAAATAAAATTCCGGTATAAATTCCAAGAATTGCCGATGAAATCAACATGATCCAAGCCAATACTTTCTTCTTTTTCTGAAAAAAGGCAATGAGTTCTTTTGCAAAATCAAACTTCCAATCCCAATTTGGAAACAATTCCTTTATGTGAAGAGCACTCCAGATGATAGAAACAGGAGTAACAACCATTAAGGTCCACGCTCCCCACGACATTGGGGATTCTAATCTTATAGTGGTATATAATCTCCAAAAATAAAACTTGTGATGTAAGTCCAAAAATAAAGCGATAAGTCCTAAAGCTAAAGCAATTGGAGCAATCATTGGCGCAAGTTTCACTGCTGTCCGATATTCATTTTCTTTGCCTCTTAAGTAATACAAGGCCGCAAAAAACATCACACCGGCCGCCAAACCACCCAAAAACAGATAAGTTGGTATTTCCCAGTTCCAAACGTGTAACTGAGGATCGATGAGTGGGTTATTTC
>JAQBBZ010000470.1:0-3687 GCA_032125735.1 Labilibaculum sp. | reverse complement strand
AATGCTATTCCTCGTGAGGCCTATGCAATTATCACCTTACCTTCTAAATTCAAAGAAAATGTTCGTGTAGATATGAATATTTACGCAGCAGAAATGGAAGATGTATGGGCAATTAGTGAACCTAGGTTAAAAATATCTCTAGAGTCTACCGACAAACCACAATTTGTGATTGATCAAGAAAGCTCTTCAAACTTAATGGATGCCATTTACGCATGTCCACATGGAGTTTTCTCCATGAGTTCAAAAATGCCCGGAATGGTTGAAACTTCAACCAACTTAGCGTCAGTTAAATTTTCAGAGGAAAAGAAAATAAAAATTACTACATCGCAAAGAAGTGATGTAGATAGTGAAAAGTACAACATCGCTCAAATGGTTGGGACTACGCTAACCATGGCAAATGCCACCATTGAACACTCGGATGGATATCCAGGATGGGCTCCAAACCCTACTTCGGAAATATTAGCTATTGCTGTGGATTCCTACAAAAAACTTTTTCGAAAAGAACCTGCTGTTCGTTCCATTCACGCAGGACTCGAATGTGGTCTTTTTGTTGAAAAATATCCAAACATGGATATGATTTCATTTGGTCCAACATTGAGAGATGTACATTCGCCAGATGAAAAAATAAACATTGAAACGGTTGAGAAATTCTGGAAACATCTTCTTGATATTATCCAAAATGCACCTTTAAAATAAAAGAGAACAATTTCCCTCTAATAATATATTACGGCGCTCCTGAATTCAGGTCGCCGTTTTTTTTTATCTTCAATCCAATTATTCATTGTTTAAACTAAGTAAAGTGACTGATTTATTAGCAAATTTTCAGGAAATGGACATTTACTCCTTTCCCATTATCTGCTTACTGTTATTAGCTGGATTTGCGGTAGGCTTTATTAATACTATTGCGGGAAGTGGAACTGTTATCTCCTACTCCTTATTTATGTTTTTAGGTCTCTCCGCACCATTTGCCAATGGAACAATTCGATTTGGTGTGATCATGCAAACATTAGTAGCCTCCTATAATTTCAAAAAACAAAACATTCTTGAACTTAAAAAGGGAGTCATACTTGCTTTACCAACGGTTCTTGGATCTATTTTAGGAGCACAGCTCGCGATAAATATTGACAAAGATCTGTTTGAAATTTTAATAGCTGGCGTTATGCTTGTTATGGGTGTTCTCTTATTCTTCAAACCAAAACAATGGCTTACAGGTTCTAAATTTCTTCAAAGCAAAAAATTTGGATTTAAACAATTCATCATCTTCTTTGCAATTGGAATATATGGTGGTTTTATTCATATTGGAGTTGGAATTTTTCTGATAGGTATTTTAGTATTACAAATGGGTTATGACCTCGTAAAAGCAAATGCATTAAAAGTATTTATAGTACTATTATACAGCCCATTTGCATTGATCGTTTTCATGATGAACGATCAAATACATTATGGAATTGGCGCAATTGCAGCTATTGGCAACGTCTTAGGTGGTTATGTTGCATCTCATTTTGCGGTTAACTGGGGTGCTAATTTCATTAGATGGATACTAATAATTATAATCCTTATTTTCTGCATTCGATCTCTAAACCTTATTCCCATCTAAATAAGGCTTACTGACAATAAAATAATAACCGTTGGTCAACTCGTCGTATTTATATTAATTTTTCATAAACCAATACTACCCGAATTCCTTTCTCAAATTGGATAATAAAGAGTACTTTTGTGAGCAATTTTTTAATGATTACGAGGTGAAGCAAGAAGTTTACAACAGTATAGAAACGTGGTTTAAAAACTATGTTATAGGATTTGATAGTGGGATCGAAGAAATTAAGGTTAATATTAATTTGAAACGAAACCATTCTTTTCGTGTGGTTGAATTAATTCAGGATCTTGGCCAAGAGATAGATCTAGATGAGTCGGATGTAATCTTAGCGCAAATTGCTGCTTTATTGCACGATGTCGGAAGATTTGAACAATTAGCTAATTACGGTACATTTTCCGATACTGAAGAAATTAATCATATCCAACTTGGAATCTCAACCATTACCGAAAATCAGATCTTGTCTGAACTCACAGAGGAGGAATCGAATGTCGTAATAGAAAGTATTAAATACCACAATGAAATACAATTACCAAAATCAATTGATTCCCAAGTATTACCTTTTGTTCAGATACTAAGGGATGCAGATAAAATTGATATTCTTAGTATTGTTTCAGATTACTATTCAAACAATAAGCAAGGAAACAACAAAAGATTAGAAATGGAATTATCTGATAAGCCAGAAATTTCAAAAAAGGTTTCCCAAAGTATAATTGATGAAAAGCTTGTCAACTTAAAAGATGTTCTGACCATTAACGATCTAAAGCTTTATCAAATGTCTCTTATATTTGATCTTAACTTTAAAAGGAGCTTTAAAATCATAAGTGAAAAAACCTATTTAAAGCAAATCTTCGAAACCTTACCAAAAAAAGATCTTGTAATTGATATGTACAGGCAAATGAAAATATACCTTGAAAATCATCTATAATAAATCAGCGATCTAAAAGCTTATCTAGAATCATTACTAATAATATTCTTTAATTCGATGATTTAAATCGAATTATATATATATTTGCAGTAGAGTATTATTAAAAGAATATAAACAATGAGGGATATAGTTTGTAACTGTCAGATGGTAGACAGAAAAACCATAGATAAGGCAATTCATGAAAAAAATGCGACTACAATTGAAGAAATCAGAAGATACACCGGAGCGAATACTGGTTGTGGGAAATGTATTAACCACATCAACAGTATATTAGATATTGAAATTCCTAAAATTGCAGCAAAAGTAGAAATTTCACAACAAAGTAAATTTAAACTTTGGTAAAATAGTTAAGCTTCGGAATACCGAAGCTTTTTTATCGATTCAAAATTCATTTTACAATACCTTTCGAACAACATCGATAACAGTTCCATCAACCCATTTTATTGCTGCTACAATCTCATCTGATAACACAAGCTCTTCCATAACACCACAAATAGACTCCGCTTCCTTCTTCAATTCTTCGATTGATTTAATTGGCAATTTACTTCCCTTCAACTTTAACAACAGATCTTTTCGTAAGGGATTAATAGCAATTCCTCTTTCGGTCACAATAACATCTATCAATTCTCCAGGACCACAAATTGTTGTTACCTCATCTCTTATGATTGGAATTCTATTTCGAAACAAAGGTATAGGAAGAATTACAGTCTTGCTAAACAAGCAATTTTGCCAACCACCAATGCCATGCAATAAATAACCATCTGAATGAGTCACAACATTCGCATTAAAATTAACATCAACCTCAGTAGCCCCTAAAATTGCAACATCCACCATTCCTGCAAAATTTCCTTTACTATGATAGTTATAACTGGTAAAAGGACTGGTCCATACATGATTTGCATTTTCCCGCATCGATCGCACTCCTTCCAAATCGAAAGTTTGACCATCTAAGATGTATTCAACAAGGCCATCTTCAAGCATTTGCACGAGATACTCATTACTTCCACCTCTAGCAAATCGGGCTTTTATGCCTTTTTCTTTCATTATCTTGCCAAAAAATTCACCAATGGCCAATGATGTACCTCCTGCCCCGGCTTGAAATGAAAATCCATCTTTAATAATTCCTACTTCCTCGCAGAACTTTGCTGTCAATTCAGCGATAAAT
>JAQBBZ010000469.1:0-3378 GCA_032125735.1 Labilibaculum sp. | reverse complement strand
GGTGGAAATGCCTTCGATGCAGCTATTGCAGTTCAATTTGCATTAGCAGTTGTCTACCCCAGAGCAGGTAACATTGCCGGAGGAGGTTTTGCAGTAATCCGTACTTCTAAAGGAGAATACAATTCGCTTGATTTTAGAGAAACTGCACCAAGTGCTGCATTTGAGCAGATGTATTGTGATGAGGATGGAAATGTTAATTCTGATTTGAGCCAGAAAGGGCATTTGGCCGTCGGGGTTCCTGGTACGGTCGATGGAATGGTAAAACTTCATCAGAAATATGGAAAAATGGACTGGAAGGCATTGGTAGCGCCGGCAATTAAATTGGCAAGGAATGGTGTTGCTTTGAGTTTGTTGGAAGCGAATAAATTAAACGATTATCGCGATCAAATCAAAAATCAGAACATCGGGAAAGATTCAAATCCATATGTGAAAACGAATCTTTTTAAAGAAGGAGATACATTAAATAATATCGCTTTAGCAAAAGTCTTACTGCATATAAAAGAGAATGGCCGTGCTGGATTTTATGAAGGCGAAACTGCCGATTTAATTGTTTCCGAAATGAAAAAGAATGGCGGTATTATTACGGCAGAAGATCTTAAAGGATATCAATCGATATGGAGAGATCCTTTAATTGGTGAATACCGTGCACACAAGATCATATCAATGCCACCGCCATCAAGTGGAGGACTTGCCTTGCTGCAATTGTTGAGCGGGGCAGAGAAGTATCAAATGAGTAAATATGAGTTTGGATCTTTTGAGCACATTCATTTAATGGTTGAGTTGGAGAGAAGGGTGTATGCCGATCGGGCAACTTGGCTTGGTGATCCGGATTATTACGAGGTTCCTGTTGATCGATTAATCGATGAGGTGTATTTAGAGAATCGATTTGCTGATATTAAAATGGATGAAAAGTCAAACTCTCAAGATGTTAAAGCTGGAACTGTTGAAGTGATAGAAAGTTTTGAAACAACTCATTTTTCGATTGCCGATTCGGAAGGGAATGCAATTGCAGTCACCACAACATTAAACGGCAATTACGGAAGTAAAGTGGTGGTTGAAGGTGGTGGCTTTTTTCTAAATAATGAAATGGATGATTTTAGCAGTAAACCGGGCTTCCCAAATCAGTTTGGATTGGTTGGCGGTGAAGCGAATGCCATTAAGGCGGGAAAACGGATGTTGAGTAGTATGACGCCTACAATTGTTGATAAAAATGGCAAGCTGTTTATGGTATTGGGATCCCCGGGAGGATCGACTATTATTACAGCAGTATTTCAAAACATTATTAATACAATTGATTTTGATATGGATCCACAGCAAGTTGTTGATGCTCCCCGTGTTCATTCACAATGGTTGCCCGATGAAGTCTATGTTGAGACAGATTTTCCATCGAAAAATGTTTTAGATCAACTCGAAGCAGCAGGACATGTAATAAAGTCTCAAGCAAAAATAGGAATGATGGCCAATATTTTTGTTTCGGATTCGGAGGAATATATTGGTGTGGCTGATACTAAAAGACATGAAGACAGCAGAGTATCCGGTTATTAATAAAAAAAGACAAATTCCATACGGAATTTGCCTTTTTTGCACTTATGGTAGTTGGGTTAGATTTTTATTCTTGTTTTTAATTTAGCAAATAAAAATAATGGGCGGCCAGAATATCTTTTCTTAATCAGTAATAGCGACTTATTGAAACTTGAAAAAGATAAACCCCAAAAAAAATATCAGGATAGACACGAGGTTGGCTCGTCCCATTAGTTATTTGCTTCGTTTTAAAAGTAATAACTTTTTGAAAATATCAAACAGCTAAATACGATTCATAGGCTTATTTTTTGTTAGTCCAAATAAGTGTAATACGAATATTCCCTTAAAAATGTCGTTTGATTATTGTGAAACCAACTTCATTCAAGTAGTTTTGCTGTTCATTAAAAAAATAGAAGATGAGTCCTACATTTCCACAGAAGGTAATTAAGTACTGTCCCAAATGTGGCGGAGCGGAGTTTCTTTACAAAAGTGATAATTCATTTTTGTGTGAGAACTGTAATTTTCATTTGTATGTAAATGCCTCTGCAGCAGTCGCAGCTTTAATAGTTAACGATAAAGGGGAGTTGCTTCTTACCAGAAGAGCTGTTGAACCTCAAAAAGGGATGCTCGATTTACCTGGAGGATTTGTTGATGTGATGGAAACCGCAGAACAAGCTCTTTGTCGGGAAATTAAAGAAGAGTTGGATTTAGAAGTTACAGAATTGTCCTATTTTATGTCGTATCCGAACGAATATGTTTTTGGGGGACTATCTGTTTTCACACTAGATTTAGCCTATATTTGCAAAGTTAATTCTTTTAATAAAATAAGTGCAAAAGATGACATCTCTGGATTTGAATTTTATCATTCTGAAGCTATTCCGTATCAGGAAATAGGAGCAGAATCGATGCGGGAATTTGTAAAATCTTTTGTGAAAAAACAATCAAATGACAAGTAAACTAAAATGCTTTCTACTTCTTTTTTTCTTGCTGTGTTCCCTTTTTAGTTCAGCCCAGCGAAAAGTGAATTATGAACTAGGCACTTCGGCTTCAATTTCAACACAATCAAGCCTGCCTTTTTGGCTGGTTTCCAATAAAAATGGCATTGTTCCCAATAGAGATAATACTCTAATGGATGCATCTGTTTTTTCAGAATTCAGGCCAAAATACAGAGGTATCGATTTCTCTTATGGTGGTTCTTTGGTTGCTTCTAAAGCTGTCAATTCTGATTTAATTATTGGTCAACTTTATGGGGGAATTCAATGGAAGTCTTTGCAGCTTGTTCTTGGGTCTAAGTATGAAGATGAGATGTATGCCGGACTTTCATCTTCAAATGGAGACATATTGAGCTCAAAAAATTCACGGGCATTTCCAGGAATTAATTTTCGGTTGAATAATTTTGTGAATTTGCCATTTGTACCCCAAAGTCTTACCATTAAAGGCAATTGGGCGGAGTACATTTTGAACGATACTCGCGTTGTTGATGGTGCTCATTTACATCACAAAAGTTTGTATCTGAAATTGGAAATATCAAAAAGTATTGAGCTTACTGCAGGCTTGGATGATTATGTTCAATGGGGAGGAGAATCTGCAACGCAGGGAAAACAGGCCTCAGGATTTAAAGATTATATCAGGGTAGTGACTGGATCATCAGGAGGAAGCAATGCGCTCCAAACCGATCAAATCAATGCTTTAGGAAATCACACTGGCGCTTACCATTTTAAGTTGAAGCATAAAGGCCATGGTTTGGATTGGTCTTTTTATTGGAGCCACCCCTTTGAGGATAGATCAGGTAGAGAATTGTCCAATGTTCAGGATGGCTTGTATGGTTTGTTTTTTGAATTTAGAAAAGAGAAAAAG
>JAQBBZ010000468.1:0-3054 GCA_032125735.1 Labilibaculum sp. | reverse complement strand
GGGCGTCCCCTAAAGGGTTCCAGAGTATGGCTTGGGTCCCATGGATATCATTAAATTTTCGCGCATATCCCACGACCTTTCCGGAATTGCCGATTCCGTTGGCCGTGGCAAAAATAAAATCCCCCTTGTTCAAAAAGACCGGTCCATTCACGGCATCCCAGATAAAGGCGTCATCGTTATGATGATCACGGATTTTCATGGTCAGTAAGTTCCCCTATTTTGCGCCGCTCTCCTATATGTAGCTCTTCCAGCCCCATCCGTTAAACTTAACAATATCATATAGATATGCATCACACGCTCATTTATCTCGTTTTTTCTTTAGACTTTACTAGGGGCAATAAATGCCACAGTAGGCATTATCTAATGCTCGTAATTATAGCCTATCGCTTTTTTTCTTTTGATTTTTCACTAAATATCAAACATTTAGCTTGCATTTATTTGCACTATGTGTTTTTAGTGTATTTACATGTATACCCATCATGGCATTAATTACCCCTAATATGGTGTGATATGGAACCGACTATTTTTTTTGCCAAGCCACAAAATGCCGTCCAAAAACAATATGAAGCTCTTCGCGCTTTTTACGTTGAGAAATGCCCCGGTGAAGAAGTTGCTAAACGTTTTGGATACACGCTCAGTTCATTTTATTCATTAGCACGTGATTTCAAAAAAAATCTTTCTCAGGACAAACCTGCTCAGTTTTTTTTCACTCCTAAAACAACAGGCCGCAAGCCTAAGACCGAGACAAACAAAATTAACCAACTTATTGTAGCCCTACGGAAAAAATATCTGTCCGTTCCTGATATTAAGGCTATTGTAGATGCACAAGGGCAACATACGGTCTCTGAAAGACATGTTTATAATGTCGTTAAAAATGAAGGCTTCGCTCGTCTTCCACGCCGAAATAATTCTATTCGTGAGAAGGCCGGGGCTGAATTTAAAATTGACGCCCCAAAAAGCTCGATGCTGGATTTTGTGCCGGAGACATTTTCAGGCCAAAACAGTCTTGGAATATTATGTTTGTTACCGTATATCCAGCGTTATGGTATTGACAGACTTATTCTGCAATCCGATTACCCGGAGACAAGTGCCATAGATAAACTTTCTTCAATCTTATGTTTTTTAGCACTTAAGCTCTCTGATGTAAGGCGATATTCCGCCGATGATATTTGGTGTATGGATCGTGGTCTGGGACTATTTGCTGGCCTGAATGTCTTGCCAAAAACAGGATGGTACACTTCATATTCACACCGAGTCACTCGGTCAACAAATAGAGATTTTTTAAAAGGATTACATTCAATTATGCTTCGAGAGGGATTGCTTTCTGATACAGCCAATATCGATTTTACAACGATTCCCTACTGGGGGGATGATTCTCACCTTGAGAACAACTGGTCTGGAACACGGAATAAAGCATTGGCAAGCATATCGGCGGTGTTAGCTCAAGATCCAGACTCAGGTATCATTACTTATGGGGATACTAATATCAGGCATAAGCAACAATCGGATGTTGCAGTTGAATTCCTTGATTTTTACAGCAGCAATGGTGGCAGCAATATTAAGTATTTAGTCTTCGACAGCAAATTCACAACCTATGCGAATCTTGCAAAACTTGGCGAGGATATTAAATTTCTAACCATTAGAAGGCGTGGAAAAAAAATTATTGAGGCACTTGATAAAAAACCGTCCTCTGCTTGGAAAAAAGTAAGAGTAGCAATGGCTAATGGCAAAGGGCGAAACCTAAAAGTAAACGATGAGAAAATTTACTTAAAAGATTACGGAGGCGAACTTCGTCAAATAGCAATAACCGGACATGGCAAGATAAAACCAGCCCTTTTAATTACAAATGATTTTGATGAACCCTGTGCGATGTTGATCAGAAAATACACAAGGCGCTGGCTTGTAGAAAAAAGCATTTCAGAACAAATCGAATTTTTCCATCTTAACAAAGTATCATCCTCAATGGTTATTAAAGTTGACTTTGACTTGACCATGTCAATTCTCGCTCATAATATTTTACGATTATTTTCTATGGACCTGCCAGGGTACTCTCATGATGCTGATTACACACTGTACAAAAAGTTTCTCTCGATGACAGGGAATGTTAAGATTGGAATAGACGAAATAGCTATTTACCTGAAGAAAAAAAGAAACCTCCCTGCTCTGCTTACTACAATGGAACAGTACAAAAACATGCAGATAAATATTTTTGGGAAACGAGAATTAGCGATTTTTGGTGATAGCACTTCTTGAATTTGCTGCGCTAAAACATGATTCAATATTGAAAGAAATTAGGGGCTGTTTCCGTGCCATGAAAATCCGTGATGTCGGAAAAAACGGGTCAATCCGTCAGTGCCGATGATCTGATGGCTAGAATGGACTCAGATGAAGACGGGCAGGTGACGCAAGAAGAGTTCAAAGCGGGTCGTCCCCCGGGACCGCCGCCCGGAATGATGGGCGGAATGACGGGCATGGGCGGCGGCGAGAACCTTTTAAGCCTCATGAATGCTTCAGAGGACAATGAAGAATCATCCGGTTTGACGGATGAACTTGACGCCAATGGCGATGGGATCGTCGATTCGGAGGAGGCCGGCGCCGGAATTGAAAGCATGATTCAGCAATACCTCAATAATACCAGCTCCACCTCAGGTCAAAACACCGCGGATGGCGGAATTATCAGCCTCATGGGCTGATTTTTTGTGGCGAATGAAAATCCGTGCCGCCCTGATTCTGCCGCGGGGAAATAGCGGCAGAATCTCCTTTAAAACACTATTTTCTTTTCTGACTCTTCTCTATGGTATTTTGAACCTTACCCTCACACTCTTTAAAAGCCTGTGAGATATTCTCACCACTATTCGTACCTTGAAAAGATGAAGAAAGGTCATCTTCAAGCGCCACGAGAAATATTCAGGCCTTCAAAATGATTGTAACCTTAAACCCACCCGATTGACGGTTGGCGGCCGAGACCGTTCCCTTGCACGCTTCAACGCAGGTTTTCACAATGGCCAGTCCAAGGCCGACACCTCCTGAATCCCGATCCCGGGAAGGTTCGGG
>JAQBBZ010000467.1:0-10295 GCA_032125735.1 Labilibaculum sp. | reverse complement strand
AAAGGAAAATATAAAACCATCATCCTGATAGGAAAAAAATTGAAAATCCGAAGTAATAAAAGGAAGTTTATTAAAACAATGATCCGGATTCTCGAAATATTTAACGAGCAGTTTATTTAATGATTGCAATTCCAGCTTGCTTTTCAGATGCAGTAAGTCGTCTAACTTTAATTGTTCTGCTCGTAGAGAACTAAAATTAAAACACTTATAGTAAGTTCGACCATGTGCTCCACCTTGATACGAATAAACTGTAAACCGAGCACTTACATAATCTCGGTCAAAAATATCCAAATTGTAATCAATCTTTAACTCTCTGTTATATGCTTTACTTTCTGGCTTTAGTTCATAATTCTCATCGAAATCCATTTCACTCAACTGTGAATTTACAAAATTCTTAATATTGGAATTTATAGAATCACAAATATCTCTGGAATCACTCCTGTTGTTTTTTAATTCAGGATATTTCACATTAAGAAGTCCGTGTTCTATTCTCTTCGAGATTTCTTTTTCGCGTACAATAAGGCTGAGATCATTTCTACAAGAATAAACCCCAACGACACCTGAAAGTATCAAAATCCCCAATAATAAATCCCTTCTTTTCCTCAAATTTCAATTATTTATTATCATGAATTAAGGTACATATTTTATAGTAAAAATGCACCTCCATTTCAAAACATTAAACTTCGTGCACAATTACTATTCACAATAATTGCACAAAAAAACCGTCAGCATTGACGGTTTTCAATTCAAAACTATTTTAAAGAACTAGATCAAAGCTTTTATTTTTTCCAGCAAAAGATCCTTTTTTATAGGTTTTGAAATATAATCATTACAGCCCTCTTCTTTTGCTTTATTTTCGTCACCATCCATAGCGTAAGCAGTTTGTGCAATTATTGGCAAATTTGGATTAAAGCTCTTTATTTTCTTGGTTGCAATAAGTCCATCCATTATAGGCATTCGTATATCCATTAGCACCAAACGAATATTAGAGTTGTTCCTGCACATTTCAACAGCCTCTTCTCCATTCTCCGCTCTAATAACCTCATAACTATTCCTTTTTAAAATAGCTTCTATTAGTTTGTAATTCGAAATTTCATCTTCAGCGACTAATATTAAAGGTAAAATTGAAGTTTGCATACCATTTGTATTATTTAATTCTTTCTCTCTATCTATTTTAGAAATTACACAATTTAATCGTAAAGTAAAAGTTGATCCCACATTAGGTTCCGATTCAACTTCAATAGTTCCGCCTAGCATATCCATTATTTTTTTTGAAATAGCCAGACCAAGTCCTGTTCCACCAAAAGTTCTGGTGATGGAATCATCAGCTTGTCTAAATTTATTGAAAATAACATCTTTTTTCTCCTTTTCTATTCCAACCCCACTATCTTTAATATACAAGGACAATTCATCTCCATCAACCTGATACCCTAATTCGACACCCCCTTCGTTTGTAAATTTAAAAGCATTCTTTATTAAATTGGTCACTACCTGCAGTAACCTTTGATAATCGGATTTCACGAGAATCCGGGAATAGTTCTCGTCTGTTTTAAACAGTAATCCCAACCGCTCTTTATTCTCCTGAACTTGTTTTTCCTTAGACATTTTCTTAACATCCTCAATAAAATTGAACATGAAAAATTCTTCCTCCCCAATCTGAAAACTTTGACTTTCAATTGAGGTGAAGCTCAAAATATCTTCAATAATACCTAATAGTTGATTTCCACTCTTATTAATTAGTCCAACAAACTCAAGAATTTCTGTTATCGATAATGAATCATCACATAAGTTAGAAAATCCGATCACTGCATTTAGCGGTGTCCTTAATTCGTGAGACATATTTGCTAAAAATGCAGATTTTAACCGATCAGATTCTTCCGCTCTGTTTTTTGATTCCAGCAATTCTTTTTCAAAACTCTTAGCTTCTGTAATATCCTCTTTTACAGCAACTATATGTGATATTTTCCCATATTCATTTTTTATAGGCGAAAAGTTTGCCCGTTCCCAATATAATTCTTTATTCTTCTTTACATTCAAAAATTCGCCTCCCCATTCTTCTCCTGCTAAAACCGTCTCCCACATTTCCTTATACGTTTCATCAGGAGTAATACCCGACTTAAGGATTCTGGGATTTTTCCCTATTACTTCTTTCAAACTATAACCAGTAATATCGCAAAACTTCGGATTAACATATTCTATATCTCCATTCAAATCAGTAATAACGATAGATGCCGGACTTTGCTCCATGGAGCGTTGCAACATTCTCAATTTAATATCTTGTTCTTTTTTAACGGTTCCTGCTGCCAATTGAACAGATAAGACTTCAAATAACTTAATACTCTCCAAATTCATCTCGGAGTTATCAACAAAACTAGTTACTCCAAAAACCCCCAACATCCGACCTTCTGCAATAAGAGGAATTCCCATCCAACTTTTTGGAATTAACTTTAATGAAAGTTTATTCACAAGAATCGTATCCATTATCTGGCTCTCATTCAAATAAAGCATTCTTTTTTCTCTAATTACAGCACTACTTAAGGATTCAGAATAGTTAACAGCGTTAAAATCTTCATCTTTTTCAACAAAAGAGCGCAAAGATCGCCCGTTAGGAGCAATCAATTCTAAGAATAATTTTCCAGCGCCAACAATTTGTTCTAATTCTTTTCCAATTTTATTAATCATTTCAACAGAATTCAGAGAGGTATTCAGAATTTCAGAAATATGATGTATTATTTGTTGACTTTTTTGATTCCAAACTTGTTGTGTAAGGTTCCTGTATATGCCGTAAACAGCAAGCTGATTATTATCCAAGACAATAGGCTTTCCAAGCACCTGAACATGAATTTGCTTTCCTAATTTAGTCTGACGTATAGTTGTCATGTCAATCAGTTTCCCAACAGAAGCATTTTTTGTAGCCTTGGCACCTTCGTCTTTATGTCTTTCAGGAACTATCAGATCATTTATTTTTTTTGATCTGATTTCATCCTGTGTATATTCAAACAAACGAAGAAATTCCTGATTTGCCTGAATTACTTTATCTTCATTATCTAAAATAACTATTGCTTCCGGAGAGTTCTCAAATAAATTCTCGAAGAAAGTTTTTTGAACCCGAAGTTGATTTGCGGCTTCTTGATTCTTTCTAATCTCATTTTTCAATTCATAACTCATTTCAAATTGCGATGCAATTCCTTTCACAAAGCGAACTGATTTTTGGATATTATTTTCAATTTCCGCTCTGGATAATATTTTCAGAAGCTTAGATTCTTCAAGTTCGTCCTTCGTTAACGGGAGTCCTTGTTCAATTTTAAGGGCCAAAGCATCTGTATTTTCAACAAACTGTCCATATACAAAATACCCAAAAACTATCCCTTGAATTTTGACTGGCACAAACACACCTCTTGTATGTTTCCCATAGACAACTTCAATACTCTCATCTTCTCTTTCCGATTTCATTCTAAAAACATCAGCGAACAGGCTGTCACTATTCTTATGGAATTCACTATTCAAAAGAGTCATCGCTTTGCAATCATTACAATGAACATATCTATCCTTAAAGTCCATAAACAAGCAAGGACATCCACTTAAGGATGAAAAGTCATCTAATAAAGAATCAAGATTTTTGGGTATAGGAAGATCACGCAAGTGATTTAAAACACTATCTGTCAATGCATTTTCAGAATCAATAAGGGAGTCAATATTCTTCAAAATAGGAAAATTTACATTAGTATATTGGTCGAACACAATGCTTATACTCTAGTATACGAGTTTGAGTTATAAAAAACGACAACTTTTTTCACATCTTCATACCACCTCACACATTATTGCAAACAATAAAATATTATTTCTTTCAAATATAATAATATTCCTACAACTCCTATTTAGCCTGATAAAATTGGTGTATCTCTTTTTTTTTAATACATTTGAAATACATAATTTCCTTTCATGAAAAAGCTAATTGGCTTCAATATAAAACGAAATAAAAAGCTACTTGTTTCGGATATCATAAAATTCTATGAGGTCCGAGGCTATACGCTTATGGATGCAAATGCACAAGGCATGACTTTTTACCGAGGAAGTATGGTGGGCAATCTTCTTTCTCTTAACCCTATAAAATGGAAAACGATTGTTAAAATCGAGATTGTAAAAAAGGAAAGATTAGATTATAATATTTATGCTAATTACCAGTTTAGCTCCTTCTTATTTTTCATATCCAAAGAGGAAAATAATTTTTTCAACGAAGAAATCAATGCCTTTTTAAAGGCAATTGAACAATTCGAAGTAAACGTTGAACAACTAGAAAACTTTGCGATTGAATCCTCAAAATCAAACTTTAAATACATAATTAAATCATTTTCTATTGGGATAATAGTAGCCTTACTTATTATTTTCACAACAAATATTCTAATTGAGGGACAGATACCCAATATAATAGCCTCTTGTATTACTGGAATTTCAATCTTAATTAGCTATTATCTATTGGTTAAAATAAACAGCAGAGCATAACGCAATTCCATTAGAATCGACTAACAAATCCGAAGTGAATTTTAGCTTCCTGAAAATCAAGATTCGTGTTTTGTTGTTTACCTATGGCATAACTTAAAGTGAAAATCCCCGATTTTGTCGCAAAATTTAAACCAAAGCCTACTCCCCAAGGATAATCCTCAATTCTATTCTTCAGATAATTGTTGCTATAATAAGCTCCATCCCAAAACAAATAAAAGCTTGAATTCTGTTGGGGAACAAATCTTAATTCCATAGTCATAACAGAATATTTTGAAGCTCTAAATGAGTCTTCATTAAATCCTCTGATAGAATTCATTCCTCCTAACTTAAAAAGATCATTTTGAAATAAATTCTTAGAATCTTTTAGCCCCCCCTTATTTCTTAATCGGAAACTTATTTTTTCTCTAATTGGTATGTTGTATTCGAGCATCCATTCCGCATCAATTAGCTTGGCCGACAAATCAATATCACGGTATAATGCATCTGGAACATTTGAGTTTTTCTTTGTTTTATGTGTTCCTGAAGCAACAGAAAAATTGAGATCCCATCCTTTTTTAGGATTAAAAGAATAATCCAAATTTTCAAAATGGTAGGCAAATCCATACAGATATGATTTTACATCAGCATAATCTGGAAGAACCGAAGAACTTGCCAAATGATTAGTTGTAAGAAGTGATGACGAATTTCTTTTAAAAAATAATTTACTGAAATTCTTACCTGATTGAGAAAACCGAATCCCCATATCAATTGCAGTGCTTAAATAGGCTGAATCTTTTTTCTGAATATCAAAACCAAAATCAATACCCAAACTTGAAGAAAACAAATATGGATAAATCATTCCCAGCGACAAGTTTTGACTACTTTCTTCATATTTCTGCCATTTGAATCGAATACTCTCTCCTGCTGAAAATGTATTTTCCAAAACCAGCTTTACCTCCCCTGTTAATTCAAGCTTATTTTTATCCTTGTTGGTCTGAAAGCCAATTATTCCATCAAACTGATTCGCACTTTCCTTTTCCAAATATGTATAAACTCTTGCTTTCCCATTATTAAATTCAATCTCCGAAGCCTTAATTTCCTTCACAAAAGCCAAGTTGTGAATCTTATCTGATATCGACTCCATACTACTTTCCTGATATTTTTCATTTGGATAAATTCCTAAATATCTATGTAAAAACTTGGGCTTTATTTTAGACGTTCCTTTTACGACGATACTATCCCACCGAATTAAATTCTGTGGCTTAATCTCCCATTCTCCGTTTACTTTATTTTCCGAAATACTAATTTCTGATAATTCTAATTGTGCAAAAGGATATCCATTATCGCCCAAATTATCCAAAATTTTTGTCTGTAAAGCTTCTAACTCCGAATAATGAATAACGCTTTTTCTTTTCATTAAAGATCTCAAACAAAAAAAAGATGAGTCCGAATTACCACCTCCTCGAAAGTGAATTTTAGTCCAAAAATATTTTCCCCCTTGATGAATAACGGCAATAATAGTATCATTATGAAATGAAACTGAATCAATACTGGCTTCCAAATACCCATTTTGTTTCAATTTCGAAATTTTATTTTTCAGTCGAACAAAGGCCAATTCCTTCACAAGAAACCTTTCTGAACCTCTCTCTACAATCCCCGCCAGTCCTTCTTTATTAGCATGTTCAACTATTTTCAACACAAAAGCTCTCTCTTGACAAAAGCCAAAAGAGAGCAAACACAACATGATCAATAAGGTCAGAAAAAGTTTTTTCATTAAATAAATTTGATATCTTTCAAACAAAAATAAGAAAGACAAGGTATAAAAGACTGTATAAATTTAACAAAACACAAATATTAACTATTTGTAGTTTTCCAACATTTTTTCATACTTTTTACATAATTTAGAAACGAACATACTTGACCTTTAATTTTATTATCTATGAAGAAGACACTTTACGCATTAGCAATAATATTCCTTCTCGGAATAATTTCAACATCATGCGCAGTTGATAAAAAATGTCCTGCTTATACTAAAGCAAATACGAGCTGTACGAGCAAAACGGTTTAAATCAATTAAAAAATCTCAAGTATCGAGATTTTTTTTTGCTTTACATTTTTAAATTGCAATCGTTTTAACACCGACTAAGAACCTTATTTACTTTCAATTAACCCTTATTTGACTAAAAAATAAATAATTTATTTTTTTCGATTTTTCCACATAAAATATTTTTAAAATACATACTTTTGCCGTTGAGAAACAAGGAGTTTATAAATTAAAATTTATACACAATGTCAAAGATTAAAATTGGTATCAACGGATTTGGACGTATCGGACGTTTCGTATTCCGTCAGGCTGTTGCACAAGGTAATATCGAAGTTGTTGCAATTAACGACCTTATTGATGTAGATTACATGGCTTACATGTTGAAATATGATTCTACTCATGGAAAATTCAACGGTGATGTTGAAGTTAAAAATGGTCAATTAGTAGTTAACGGAAAAGTTGTTCGTGTTTCTGCTGAGAGAAATCCTGCTGATATTAACTGGGGTGCTGTAGGCGCTGAGTATGTAGTTGAGTCAACTGGTCTTTTCCTTACAAAAGAGACAGCTAATGGTCATATCCTAGCTGGTGCTAAAAAAGTTGTTTTGTCAGCTCCTTCTAAAGATGACACTCCTATGTTCGTAATGGGTGTAAACAACAAATCGTATACTAACGATATGAATATCGTTTCTAACGCATCTTGTACTACAAACTGTTTAGCTCCTATCGCTAAAGTATTAAACGACAACTTCGGTATTATCGAAGGTTTAATGACAACTGTACACGCAACGACTGCTACTCAAAAAACTGTTGACGGTCCTTCTGCTAAGGATTGGAGAGGTGGACGTGGAGCTGGTCAGAATATCATCCCTTCTTCTACTGGTGCAGCTAAAGCTGTAGGTATTGTAATTCCTGAATTGAATGGTAAATTAACTGGTATGTCTTTCCGTGTTCCTACACCAGATGTATCTGTAGTTGATTTAACTGTTCGTTTGGAAAAAGGAACTACTTACGCAGCTATTTGTGCTGCAATGAAAGAAGCTTCTGAAGGCGAATTAGCTGGTGTTCTTGGTTATACTGAAGATGCTGTTGTATCTAACGACTTCACTGGTGATACTAGAACTTCTATTTTCGATGCTACTGCAGGGATCCAATTGTCTCCAACATTCGTAAAGGTTGTTGCATGGTATGACAATGAAATGGGATATTCTACTAAAGTATGTGAATTGATTCAATACATGGATTCTGTAAAGTAATCCTTATTTAGATATAGAATTTAAAGCTCTCCTTTGGGAGGGCTTTTTTTATGCCCTAAAACATGATATAAAACACGCATTTTTATGAATCGTGTAATCATAAAAACCATATGTTTGTTGTGAATAAAGGAATAATTCTTCATTCAAAATACGAAGGTTACTAAACTAACATAACCGTATCAAACAACAATGATTGACGCATATTTAAAACACGAAGCAGCCCGCGCTACCAAAGGTATCCCGGCTTTGCCATTAAATGCAGAACAGACTGCTGAACTTTGCAAATTACTGCAAAATCCTATCGAAGGAAAAGAGGATTTTCTTTTGCATTTATTTAAAGAAAGAATCGCTCCCGGAGTTGATGATTCGACCAAAGTAAAAGCTGAATTTATAGGACAGCTTTTAAAAGACGAATTGAGTTCTCCCATCATCACAAAATCTGAAGCAATTCAAATTTTAGGAACAATGATGGGTGGTTACAATGTAACCGTTTTGGTTGAAGCATTAAAAGATGAAGCTTTAGCCACAGAGGCTGCAGAAGCTCTTAAGGGAATTATATTAGTGTACGATTCTTATTACACCATTTTAGAACTGTCAAAAAATAATGCAGCAGCTAAAAGTGTAATTGAATCTTGGGCAAATGCTGAGTGGTTTACCAAGCGTGCCGAATTACCAGAAGAAATCAAATTGAAAGTTTATAAGGTAGAAGGTGAAATCAATACTGATGATTTCTCTCCTGCTTCTCAGGCGTTTACCCGTCCTGATATTCCATTGCATGCATTAGCTATGGGTGATGGTCGTTTCGAAGATGGTATTGAAACTATCGCTCAATACAGAAAAGACGGTCACAAGGTTGCCTTTGTTGGTGATGTTGTGGGGACTGGTTCATCTCGTAAATCGGCAGCTAACTCATTGTTATGGCATATTGGTGAAGATATTTATGCTGTACCAAACAAACGTACTGCTGGTGTGGTTATTGGTGGTGCTATTGCTCCAATTTTCTACAATACAACTCAAGATTCAGGTGGACTTCCTATCACTACTGATGTTTCTAAACTAAACACAGGTGATGAGATTGTAATCAACAATGTAAAAGGTGAAATTACCCGCGATGGCGAAGTGGTTTGCACTTATTCGTTAGCTCCTGATACTATGGCTGACGAGTACCGTGCTGGTGGTCGTATTCCTTTGATTATTGGTAAAGCTTTAACAGAGAAATCTCGTGCTGCATTAGGAATGCCGGCAAGCAATTTCTTTGCTGTTGCCAACAATCCACAGCCTAAGCTTAATCAGGGTTATACAATGGCTCAAAAGATTGTTGGTAAGGCTTGTGGAGTTGCAGGTGTATTGCCAGGAGCTTCTTGCGCACCTAAAATGACTACTGTTGGTTCTCAGGATACAACTGGACCAATGACCAGAGACGAAATTAAAGAATTGGCTTGTTTGAGTTTTGAAGCACCAATGTTTATGCAGTCTTTCTGCCATACGGCAGCTTATCCTAAAGCTACCGACGTTACAATGCACAAAAGCTTACCGAAGTTCATTTCAGAACGTAAAGGTGTGCCTTTGAAGCAAGGCGATGGTGTAATTCACTCCTGGTTGAACCGTTTGTTGTTGCCTGATACTGTTGGTACAGGTGGTGACTCGCATACCCGTTTCCCATTAGGGATTTCTTTCCCTGCTGGTTCTGGTTTGGTTGCTTTTGCCGGTGCTTTAGGTTTTATGCCTTTAGATATGCCTGAGTCAATCTTAATTAAATTTAAAGGTAAATTGAACGAGGGCATCACTTTACGTGATGTTGTAAATGCAATTCCTTATTTTGCGATTAAGAACGGACAATTAACTGTTCCTAAAAAGAATAAAATCAACATATTCAATGGTACAATTATCGAGATGGAAGGTCTTGAAGATATTACTGTTGAGCAAGCTTTCGAATTAACTGATGCGACTGCTGAACGTTCGGCTGCTGCTGGATGTATTAAGTTATCCGAAAAGCGTGTGATCGAATTTATGAAGTCGAATGTGGCTTTAATGGAATCGATGATCAAGATGGGATACGATGATGCAACAACTATTCAGAATCGTATTGATGCTTGTAACGAGTGGTTGGCTAATCCAGTATTGATCTCAAGAGACGAAAATGCTGAATATCTAGAGGTAATCGAGATTGATCTTTCCGAGATTCATGAGCCTATCCTTTGTTGTCCTAATGATCCTGATGACGTGAGATTATTATCAGAAGTTCAGGGTGCCGAAATTCAAGATGTATTTATTGGTTCTTGTATGACTAATATTGGTCATTTCCGTGCTTGCGAAAGAGTTTGGAAAGGGCATTCACCATCAGATAAAGTAAGAACATATATTGCGCCTCCAACTCGTATGGATCAGGCTGTATTGAAAGAAGAAGCGACTTTCGCTACGTTCTCTCAGCTGGGTGTTCGTATCGAAACACCTGGATGTTCATTGTGTATGGGTAACCAACTTCGTGTTCCCGATAACGCAAATGTTTATTCAAC
>JAQBBZ010000466.1:0-11588 GCA_032125735.1 Labilibaculum sp. | reverse complement strand
CTCAAGGGTATGGTAGAAATTATCTTTGTGACTGATTCCATTCTTTGTTTCTCGCCCTTTTAGCTTTACGAATTCAGGGAATATTAATTTCAGCAGTCCCGTTTCATCCAGAAGTTTAAAGCCGATAGAAGGTTTTTTGGAAAGAATTATTTTATTTAATTCTTCAATAATTCTTTCTTTTGAGATAATCTCAATACGATCTTTATTGGTACTGATAGCCTCAAGAGTTTCCTTCGATATGGAGAAGTTCAGTTGAGTCGCAAAACGTATCGCTCTCATCATTCGCAAAGGATCATCAGAGAATGTTATCAATGGTTCCATTGGTGTTTTAATGATTTTTTGATTTAAATCATCAATTCCATTAAATGGATCCAGTAATTCTCCGAAGTTATCTTTGTGTAGACTTAAAGCCAGAGCATTAATGGTAAAATCTCTTCTTTTTTGATCATCATCCAGGGTTCCATCTTCAACAATTGGATTCCGTGAACCTCTATCGTAAGATTCTTTTCTGGCACCAACAAATTCAATTTCCAGATCTTTATATTTAAGCATGGCAGTTCCAAAGTTCTTGAAAACAGTAACTTTTGATACACCAGCTTCTTTTGCTACTTTTTTGGCCAAATCAATACCACTTCCAATAACAACAATATCAATGTCTTTAGATTCTCGTTGTAAAAATAAATCTCTTACAAAACCACCAATTACATAACTCTCGAGATTTTCCCGAGTAACAATTTTGGAGATAATTGAAAATATAGGGTGTTTTAAATGTTCTTTCACTTTACTTCTATTCAAATAGTTTTCGCTAATCCTGTACTTTAGGATTATTATTTCTCAAATTCTGAGATCCTTGTCGCTGACAAAATTACAATTATTTAGATGGAATCTATAAAAACAAGAAGATTTTGAATTTGGCATATAAATTGCAAGGTATAAATATATATATTTGGATATATTAATGATTGTGTTATTTTAATATTGGAAGTTATGGTAGAACATTTAACGGTAGAGACTTTTAAAGCGAAGGTATTCGATTTCGAAAAAAATAAAGATTGGAAATTTGCAGGTGAAAGACCATGTTTAGTTGATTTTTATGCAGATTGGTGCGGTCCATGTAAAACTGTCGCTCCTATTTTAGAGGAACTAAAAGAAGAGTATGGCGACAATTTAGATATTTACAAGATCGATACTGAAAAAGAACGGGAATTGGCTTCAATGTTTGGAATTCAAAGTATTCCATCCTTGTTATTTATTCCTAAAGACGGTCAACCACAAATGTCACAGGGAGCTATGTCGAAGGAGTCTTTTAAGCAGGCATTTTCTGAGGTACTTGGTGTAAATAAATAATTCAAATACTACTTGTTATCAATTTGGAAGCTTAAAGTCTTGTTAAAGCTCAGGGAAAATAATGATGGTTTTAAAAAAAAAGATCATTTTTGTTGAAGAGTAATAATAAATAGGTAATTGAACGAGGAGTTGTTTTTTTGATGGTACCCCTCTAAAAAAGAAAAGAAGATGAAAAAGATATTTTTTGTATTGTTTGTAACAATGCTGAGCCTAAGTGCATTTTCCCAAGCTACAAATGAAGTCATTCAATTGGATGATAATAGTTTTAAAGAAAAAGTATTTGATTTTGAAAATAGTAAGGAATGGGCTTTTAAAGGGGATAAACCTGTAATTGTTGATTTTTATGCAACATGGTGTGGACCTTGTAAACGAGTTGCTCCGGTATTGGAGGAACTTCAAAAAGAATATGGCAATGATATTCAGATTTATAAAGTTGATACAGATAAATCTCCAATAGTTTCCAGTGCATTTGGAATTAAGAGTATTCCAAGTTTTTTGTTTATTCCTGCTAAAGGAAAGCCAACAATGGCGCAAGGAGCTTTGCCAAAAGAAACTTTTGTGAAAGCGATAAAAGATGTTTTAGGTGTTAACCCACCTGAATCAATTAAATAGGCTTAGAAAAGTGAAAGTTTAGGATTAGTTTAAAGTCGGCAAAATGCCGACTTTTTTGTTTTTGAACTATTTCAGATTACCTTTGACGCTAAATCACAGTGGGGTGCCTTAAATTACAGGCTGAGATCATACCCTTTAACCTGATCCGGATAATGCCGGCGTAGGGAAAATTTGCGAATTAACTTTTCGCCTCCTGATCTTATTACAACCTCATTGCAATATATTATTAACGTTTTAACTTATAAACAATGTTTACAAGAAAGATGAACTGTGTTTTGCGCAGATCAACACTGTTAATTGTATTGCAATTTGTATGTTTTATCGGATTCTCTCAATTGACCGTAAATGGTACAGTTACCGATAAAGCTGGAAAAGCACTTCCGGGTGCTGCAATTGCAGTAAAAGGCACTTATTTAGGTGCAGTTGCCAATTCGAATGGGAACTACAAGTTTCAAAATTTAAAGGACGGAAGTTACAGTTTTGTGGTTTCGTTTTTGGGTTATCAAACAAGTCAAAAAGAAGTGAAGTTGGTCAATTCAGAGAAGATCGACTTTAGTTTGGAGACAACTGCCATTATGGCCGATGAGGTTCTTGTGGCTGCAACACGTGCCGATAGAAAAACCCCCGTGGCGGTAACCAATGTAAAAAAAGAAGAAATTGTTGCGCGTAATTTAGGACAGGATATTCCAATGATTTTGTCGTCTACGCCTTCATTCGTAACTACATCAGATGCCGGATCGGGTGTCGGATATACAGGCTTTCGAGTAAGAGGGACCGACGCGAATCGAATTAATGTTACCATTGATGGTATTCCTTTAAATGATTCTGAATCTCATGGTGTTTACTGGGTAAATATGCCCGATTTTGCTTCTTCGGTAGAAGATATTCAAATTCAACGTGGAGTTGGAACATCTACGAATGGAGCTGCTGCTTTTGGAGCAACAGTAAATCTTCAAACCTCGAAAGTGGCTACTGAAGCATACGCTGAAATTGCTAGCTCGGCAGGTTCATTCAATACTTTTAAAAACACGGTTAAAGTAGGTACAGGACTTGGAAAGAATGGATTTTCTTTCGATGCTCGGTTGTCTAAAATCACTTCTGATGGTTATATTGACAGAGCAACATCTGATTTGCAATCTGTTTTTCTATCAGGAGGATACTATGGAGAAAAAACAAGTATTAAAGCTAACTTTTTTGCAGGAAAAGAGCAAACTTATCAGGCATGGAATGGTGTTCCCAGTGTGAGATTAAACAATGATGAGGCTGGAATGCAGGAATATGCAGATAACTGGTTGATAAGTCAGGAAGCTGTTGATTTCATGAAAGCTTCGGATAGCAGAACCTACAATCAGTATACCTATAAGAATGAAACTGATAACTACTGGCAGAAACATTCGCAATTATTCTTAACTCATTTGTTATCAGAAAATACAAAACTGAATATTGGTTTGCACTACACGCAAGGCGAAGGATACTATGAGCAATTTAAACCAAACGATAAATTAAGCAAATATGGTTTAGATCTGATCGTGATTGGAAGTGAAAGTATTACCAAAACAGATGTGATCAGAAGAAAATGGTTGAAGAATGATTTTTACGGAGCTGTTTTTTCTTTGAGTCATTCGTTCTCCAATGTTGATTTGGTTTGGGGTGGTGCCTTGAATAAATATGAAGGTGATCATTACGGAAGAATTCGTTGGATGAAAAATGCCGGGGATACTTTCCTTGATTATGAGTATTATGCAAGTACGGGAACCAAAACAGATTACAATACTTATTTAAAAGCCAACATTTCAATTTCAGAACAGTTTTCTATTTATGCGGATATGCAGGTAAGAGGTATTGATTATGAAATTGAAGGGATTGATGATGATTTTCGTGATCTGACTCAGAACCATGATTTTGTGTTTTTTAATCCAAAAGCGGGCGTTAATTTTCAGATAAATAACAACAACAGGTTGTTTACTTCTCTCGCTATTGCAAACAGAGAGCCAAACAGAAGTAATTATACCGATGCAGAACTTGGTAAAACACCTACTAGTGAAAGATTATTTGATTACGAAATGGGTTATAAATTTACCAGCTCAAAAGCCTTTTTCGAGACAAACCTCTACTTTATGGACTATAAAGATCAGTTAGTACTAACCGGACAAATTAATGATGTTGGAAGTGCTATAATGGTGAATGTTGCTGATAGTTACAGAATGGGGGCCGAAATTAGTGGAGGTGTGAAGATTTCTAAAGATTTTGATTGGAGTGGTAATATCACTTTAAGTAGAAATAAGATTAAGAATTTTACAGAATATGTTGAAGATTGGGATAATGGAGGTTTAATTGCAACAAATTTAGGAACAACAAGTCTTGCTTTTTCTCCTGAAATAACTGCAAATTCAATGTTTACTTATCAAAAATCTGGTTTCACAGCTCAATTATCTTCTCAGTTTGTTGACGAGCAGTTTATTGATAACTCTTCGAGTAATGACAGAAAATTGGATTCTTATTTTGTTTCAAATCTGAATTTATCATACGATATAAAAAGCAATTTATTTAAGAGTATGAGAATACATCTTCAGATAAATAACTTGTTTGATGAAGAGTATGAGTCGAATGCATGGGTTTATAGTTACAATACCGGAGGTACACGTTATAAAATGGACGGGTATTTTCCGCAAGCAGGAATTAATTTTCTTGCTGGCGTAACAGTAAGATTTTAAATAAATTTGTAGGGACGCAACATGTTGTGTCCCTACAAAATATATCCTGAAAAAATGAATTGGATCATCGATAATATCATTGAAATAATTGGAACCATTGCAGGTTTACTATTTCTGTATTTGGAAATTAAGCAAAACAAATGGCTGTGGCCAGTGGGTTTAATAACCTCTGTAATGTACATTTATGTGTTTTTTGTAGCCAAATTATACGCAGATATGTCTCTTCAATTCTACTATGTGTTTATTAGTATTTATGGTTGGATCGTATGGTCGAAAGGAGGAAGTCAAAAAGAACTTCCTGTAACCAGATTATCGAAGGAATTGTTCTTGATTCTATTTGGAGTCAGCATGTTTATTTATGCTGTAATCTCATATATATTGGTCGCTTATACCGATGGTTCTATTCCTTATTGGGACGCTTTTACAACAGCTTTGAGCATTGTTGCTACCTGGATGTTGGCGCGAAAAATATTGGAACAATGGCTGGTTTGGGTGATTGTAAATGCAGTTTCCCTAGGCTTATATATCTACAAAGGCTTGTACCCAACTTCGGTTCTTTTCTTTTTTTATACCGTGTTGGCATTAGTTGGCTATGTTCAGTGGAAAAAAGATATGCTGCTTTCTAAAGTCGTTTCAAGCAATTAGTTACTTTTGCGAGAGTAAATAATCAAGTTCTGAAAGTATAAACATGCAAAAGAAAGCGGTAATTCTGGCAAATGGCTCGTTCCCAACGCACGAAATTCCTTTAAACGAATTAAAATCCTCAAAATATATTGTTTGTTGCGATGGTGCAGTCAATAAATTGGATGCTGCAGGCTTTGAACCCTTCGCAATTGTGGGCGACCTCGATTCATTGAATCCTGAAATGAAATGGAAATACCGCGATATTATTCATCATTTTGCAAATCAGGATACCAATGATTTAACCAAAGCTATTAATTGGTGTGTGGAAAACAAGTTTTCGAAAGTAGTTATTGTTGGAGCTACCGGACAGCGCGACGATCACATGATTGGAAATGTGTTTTTATTACCAGGATTTGCAAAAAAAATAAAGGTGAAAATGCTTACCAGTTATGGCTGTTTTACACCTATTCTTCGATCAAAAAATTTCGATAGTTACACCCGTCAGCAAGTCTCAATATTTTCTCCAAATTCCGAGACTCTAATTTCTACGGCCAATTTGCGATATGCATTAACAGAGCAAAAGCTGGAAATGATGTATGAGGGAACCTTAAATGAATCAATGGGAGATAGTTTCCGTATTGAATTTGAAGGTGGTCCATTAATTATTTACCAAGAGTATTGAGACAGAACCAACTGGCAGGTATTTGTTTGTGCTATTTTGTTAGGCGTTTTTTGAAAATTCAAATAAGAACTGAAAGCTGTTTTATAATATTCTTAAAAACGAATATTCCTTTTTATCTTTGTGGCGCAAAAAACTAATAATATTCTATGAAACAAATTAACTATCTACTACTTATAATGCTTTTTTGTGTTGGCAATCCTAGCCTTAAGGCACAAGAGAAAAAACAAGACATTTCTGTAAAATTTGGAGGCTACGTTCACTCTTTATTTACTTATGATACCCGTCAAACAGTTAGTGCCCGCGAGGGATTTATATTACTATACCCTCAAGATGAACTTTTGGATGGTAGCGGAAAGGATATGAATAAAGGCGGTGTTTATAATATGGCTGTTATTCAGTCGCGTGTAAATGCGAAAATAGCAGGACCGGAAATTTTAGGCGCTAAAACCAATGGCTTATTGGAAGCAGAGTTTATCGGCAATGCCGAATCAGATGTAAATGGGTTGCGTTTGCGTCATGCATATGTGAATTTAGATTGGGGCAAGACTTCATTGCTGATTGGACAAACTTGGTCGCCTTTATTTGTTGATGAAGTATTTCCAGGAACTGTTGGAGCTAATGCCGGATTGCCATTCAAAGCCTTTGCGCGGAATCCTCAATTACGTTTGACTCATAAAACAGGGAATTGGAAATTCTTAGCTGCGATTGCATCAGAACGTGATTACACGAGTACCGGACCTGATGGAGCGAGCAATAAATATTTAAGAAATTCGGGATTACCAATTCTTCAAGGATTGGTTCATTACTATGCAGGAAATCATGTACTTGGATTAAGTGGAGAGTTTAAAAATATCAAACCATCTTTAACCAGCACAACGGGTTCTGTCGCAAATAATGATTTAATGAGTTGGAAGAATGATGAAACACTTTCATCGTGGGCAGTAGTTGCATCTTATAAGTTAAATTTAAAGCCAGTTACTTTCAAGACTCAAGCTACTTATGGTACCAACTTAACAGATGTGTTAATGTTGGGAGGTTACGCTGCAAAGAGCCTAAACCCAATGACTAACGAGGCGAGTTATACCGGAATTAAGGTTTTAGGTACTTGGGCTGATGTTGCTTACAACAAAAATAATTTTGAACTGGCATTATTGGCAGGATACTCAAAAAATGTGGGTGCTGAAGATAAAGTGTTAGTGGGTACTGATGGCAAAGTGATATCAGGAATGATTTACAGTAGAGGAAAAAATATTGGAGAATTGTATCGTATTGCACCTCGGGTTTCGAAACGTTTCGAAAATCTGAAGATGGAATTAGAGGTAGAATATACTGCAGCTGCTTATGGTGATGTTACTGAAAAGGCAGAAGTAGAGAATACTCATTGGGTTGGAAATACAAGAATTTCGGTAGGTTTCTATTATTACTTTTAAAAAGAAATTGATCCAAAATACAGAAGGCGAACGTTAAAGTTCGCCTTTGTTTTTTTACTTTATATTGTTTTTAAGTAATTGTGTGTTAGAAAGGTATCGTAAAATAAAAGGTGGTTCCCTCATTTGGTTTCGATGTAAACCATATTTCTCCTCCCAGTAATTCCACCAGACTTTTACTGATTGCCAATCCTAAACC
Source organism: Labilibaculum sp. (assembly GCA_032125735.1). GTDB lineage: Bacteria > Bacteroidota > Bacteroidia > Bacteroidales > Marinifilaceae > Labilibaculum. Next base: position 3,983 of record JAQBBZ010000466.1, on the reverse strand, counting down.
AGTACCACCATATGTCCTTGTATCTACATTTAAATTAGCCTGACGGAAACGGTCGAAAATTATCTTTTGTTTGTCTTCTGCAATACCAATTCCCGTATCTTTCACAAAAAATCGAAGGAAATCACCTCTAATATCATACCCAATTTCAATTGTACCCAGAGCTGTAAACTTTATTGAATTTTCTATCAAATTATTGAAAATTTGAACCAAACGCATAGTATCTGTGTTGAATTCAGTAATGCTTTTGTCATCGGGTAGTGTAGTTGTGAAGGAAAGTTTTTTATTGTCGTGCAAGTCCAGTATGGCTTCGTATATTTCGTTCAGGTTAATGAACAGATCATTCAGTACGCATTTGTTTTTTACAATCTTTAATTGATTGGTTTCAATTTTTGAAATATCCAAGATGTCACTGATTAAGCGAAGTAAATGTTTCGTGTTTCTTTGAATGATTGAGATGAAACGAGTACGTTTTTCTTTCACGAGATCTTCGCCCGATAAAAGATCCGTAAAGCCTAAAATAGCATTCATCGGAGTGCGGATTTCGTGTGACATATTGGCCAAAAATGCCGATTTTAATCTGCTCGATTCTTCTGCCGCTTCCTTGGCAATCCTTAAATTTTCATGGCTAGCTTGCATCTCTAATAAATGAGCTTTTTCTTTTTGAGTACGAACCTTTCGTAAATGCATATTGATCGTCATCACAATGATAATAATTGTAAGGAGAATCAGCACTGTAAGAGCCAGAAGAACAATTTCTTTATTTTCGCGAACAAAGCTGTAGGGTTCATTTATGATCCGGGAATCTTTAGGGAGTTTCGATCTGTTAATATTGAAGTGAATTAGTTGTTTGTAATCAAAACAGTACTCATATTCTGCCAGTTTGTAAGGGATCTCATCTACCTTGTTACCAGAAAGAACTTTTTTAGCCATTTCAGAAACTAGTTTACCCTGATTTCTTCCCGTAATTAAAGCACCTCCAACAGCACCGTGATCCATATAAAAATCCCAGACACAGTAAATAGGCACCTTACAATAGGGTTCTACTTCTCTAAAACTATTTTCGTAAGTGTAATATCTCCCTTCAGAATCTCTGTTATAAAGCAAATATAAAACAATCGAATTTTCATTCAGTGAGGAGAGTTCCGTTTGAAGATTACGAATGTTATCCGGTTGAATAATTCTGTAGAGAATCGGTGCTTTCATGGTTTTGATGTCATCTTCAACAAATTGCACCATGCTTATTCCTGTGTTGGTCTTGTCGCTTACAATAACAAGTTCCGAAAACTCCGGGTGATTTTTTTCAATGAGATGAAGGGTCGAACAAAAATTCATATTTTCGAAAACCCCGCTATAACCTTTAGGAGTATGAATAATGGAGTTCAAACCGCAAAATAAAACAGGTAGATCGCCAAAAACTTTCTCCTTATATTCTAATAAAAAATCGTAAGCGTTGTTGTCTGTTGATATAATTAGGTCGAACTTTTTATCCTTATATTTTTCCTGATAAAAATTGGCAAGTACTTTCAGATAGTTTTGCGAGAAATATCTTTTTGTATCCATATCCTCTATGTAAATAGAATTGGATAAATCAGCAGAAAGCTCTCGTTTGATACTCGATACGATGGAGTCGGTCCAACTTAAACCATTGTGATAGGAATTTAATATCAGGATATCTTTCTGGTTGGAGGAGAATCCTCTAAATCCGAAAATTAGAAGTAAGATTCCGATAGGTAGATACTGCTTTATAATTCTCATAGAACATCAAATTGGAATCAGTAAATAGATGTCCCTTCAAGTTAAGAATTATAAAGTTGATTTAAAAGAATTAGAAGTTTGTTATTTACAACAGAAGATGAGCAGTAATAATTATTAATTAAAATTGTTATCGCATATTCATTTCCTGATTTTGTTTTCAAATATCCGCAATAGGTTCTAACACCGGTCATCGATCCGGTTTTAGCCTTCCAATTTCCTTGTAGATCACTATTTCGGCCAAAAGTTTTTAATGTTCCTGATATCCCAGCAACGGGCAACGATGCAATAAACTCGTTGGAATATTTACTTTGGTACATGATTCTTAAAATCTGATCGAAAAAGTTTGCCGAAACAGCATTGAAGTGGGAGAGTCCGCTACCGTCATAAAGAGAGATGTATTTTGTGGCAAGACCTTTTTTATTCCAGAAATTTTTAACCGCTTCGATTCCATTCTCCCAGTTGGCTTTTCCTGATTCTTTTGCTCCAATTTCGAAAAGCAAATGATCGGCAAACAGGTTGATGCTTTTTTGATTGGTAAGTTTCACAATCTCTTTTAATTCCGATGAATTCAGAGTAGACAGCAGCGTACTGTTTTTACCTGTAAAAACTTTATTTTCTATAATAATTCCGGCTTGTGCCAAAGATGTTTTAAGAGTTTCTATCAAGCTGTTTTTGGGCTGTAAAAGAGCTCCTTTTACTTCAAATTTCGAGCTGTTTTGCGGAATGCTTCCTTCAATTCTTCTGTGATTACTTGTGTTTCCTCCGAAGATATAGGCCAGGTCGCGATTAATGGCAGAACTCACAACCTGATTGTCGAAGATCAGGCCAGTGTTTTGCGGTTCTGATTTTAGCAATTGTGTTGCAGAGCCAGCTTTTCCCGATGAAAAAAACAGGCTGTACATGTTATCCTGAAAGCTAAGTCCGTTGGGAATTGCACCGTAGTAATTCCCGATATCTTCCCAAATCCATGTTGCAGGTATTTTTGCATCGATATAAGTATCATCGGCTATTAGTTTTCCCTGAATTTTCAGGATGCCAAGTGTCTTAATTTTCTCTGCAATTTGCAAATCAATCAGCTTGTCATTCGGAAAATATTTCGATCCCAGTGTTGGGTCTCCGAAACCTTTTACAATCAAATTTCCGGCAAGAGTTCCATTTTTAAGAAGCTCTCCGTCGGTTTCTATTTGCGTTTTAAATTGGTAGTTGCTACCTAAAATTTCCAAGGCGGCAGCAGTGGTTATTAATTTTTGAGTTGATGCTGGAGTCAAGGCCAAATGAGCCTGATTGGCTGCTAAATTTTCACCTGTTTTCACATTCGAGATTACAATTCCCAGTCCGGCTGATTGAAAACAGCTATCCGATACAAACTCATCCACGTAAGTCTGCAATTTGTTCGTCTCAGTTTTCTGAGCCTCGCAAGAAATCCCCCAAAGGAAAATCATGAAAACAAGGAGCATTTTATTCATCCATCTCATTTAAAATTTTCTCAACCTCTTTTTCTGTGTTGTGAAGTTTCTCTTTGCAAATTATAAGAAGTTCCGATACTCGTTTTACTTTTTCTGATAATTCATCCACATCCAATTCGTCATTTTCGATGGAAGCAATAGTTTCCTCTATTTCGGTAATTGAATCGCGATAGCTTGTTTTCTTTTTAACCATTTGTATTTAATTTAGTATTTTGACTTTTCTTTTTTATTGATTTTTTGAACCTGACTTTCAACGCTTCCATTGGCAAATCGGGTTTCGATAATGTCTTGAGGCGATAATTGCTCGATGTCTTTAATAATTTTGCCATTCTTTAAACTTAAAGTATAGCCTTTTTTTAGAATGTTATCAGGATTAAGATATTTTACCGATTGTCCGAACATTGAAATGTTGTGTTTCTGTTCCTCAAATCGACTTTTAAGCTTCGTTCGTAGCTCGATGGTAATGCGATTGAGAAGTGTCTTTTGAGTTTCAATTCTTCTTTGGGTAGAATACTTAAATTGGGAATTTAGCTTTTGTCGGTAATGGTCCTGATCGGCCAATAGATTTTTGCCGGCAGTTTTTAATCTCTGTTTGGCTAAACTCAGCTGACTCGATTTCCGTTCCAGTATTTGACTCACCATGGGCGAGAATTTGTTCGTTAAAAAAACGAGCCGTTCCGATGAGGATAAGAGTACTTCGTTTACTTCTTCCAAAAACTGCTCTCTTAAATTATTCTGATATTCCCTGCACTCGTCGAAACA
>JAQBBZ010000465.1:0-3191 GCA_032125735.1 Labilibaculum sp. | reverse complement strand
TAAATTGATTGTCCTGAAATACCCAGTATACACCACCAATGGCATCAGGCAACCAGGCTCGCAATTGACAAATCATTCCATAGTTTCCTTTGGAAACATTTCTACGGTTGGTAATGTCGAGTAATTCCCGCATAGCTTTGGTTGGGAAAGGAGTGGTTAGCGGGCTTTTTATCAGTTTGCCTTCGCTATTTGGAACGTACCAATCCGGATCAGAGGTTTTATCGTAAATGGTTCCCTCAAATGTTGATCGCTGAAAAGCCATGATATCCTGAACGGATATCTTTTTCTCAGGCTTTACCGAGAAAGGGTAGATGGAAACATCTTCCACATACTGATGGTATGCATCCTGAGCTTTGAAAGGATCGCTCAATTTTCTATCAGGCCATTGCTTTAAATTTGGGGCAAAATGAGAATAAAACAACCAGAATCGTCCGCTGGCCCATTCCCGAAAACAGGGGCTGTAAGCTTCCTGCCAGATAAATGGTTTGCCAGAGTCTGGATTGTACCATCCATGGTCGATAGCAACCTGCATGTAATTTTCAGATGCCATGAACCATTCAGGTTTACTTAAATCTATTTCTTTAATGATACTCCAGTTTGGGACAATAGCAATATGATCATCTGGTACACGCTGTGCAGCCCAAATGGCTCCTGCTTTTCCTGATTCTGGTGTCCAGTCCTTACCTACAGCAACAATTTCCAATATCCAGACTTCATTCGGGTCGGCTATGCAAAGAGCTTCCGATTCGGGACCACAGGAAGGCAGAAAACCATATTGATCCATCAAGGATGTTATTAATTGAATGGCTTCGCGTGCTGTTCTGCAACGCTGTAATGCGAAAATCATGGCTTGTTCCACAGTCATAATTTGCTTTCCTGTTTCACGATCAACCTGCAATTCGTCTTTTTGACTTAAGGTACTTTCTGCAATCGCCAATTGGAATTCGTTCATGTGTGAATAGGCAGAGTGGAAATAGGTGTAGGTTTGTTCCACTTGAGGAATTTCGCCAATTACCTCACCATAATTATCCAGCGAACCATTAAGTTCTTGTATGCCATAATAAATAGGAGTCATACTCCCCAAAGGGAATTTTTGTCCATGCACAACACGTATTCGGGTATCGTTTCCTCCGTAGGTGTGCGATGTTATCACCGAACCATCAATCGTTGCTTTTTTACCGGCAACAATGTCGGTGCAGGCAAAGGCGTGCTGCCAAATTGCTATGCACACCAGTAATGGAATTAATAGTAGTCTTTTCATGAACACAAAGTTTTCTGTTATCAATTGTTGATAATAATAGCTGATCAGTAGATGAAATTATTTCTGTAATAAAGATTCCTCATTAATTTCTATTTCTAGCCAAGCTTCAAGCGTCTGTAAAATTTTAGCTTGTTTTTCCGGACTGAAATTTCTTATTCTTGTACCGTGAGAACCTTCAGGACGAATGAATTTCCGGCATTTTAAATTGTCTTTTAGATGAACTTGAGTTGCCGACCAGGGATCATATTCCCCATAAATAAAAAGCATTTTGTCTGCATCAGTTTGCAGCCATTTATTCACAGCCAGCATACTTTTTGGGTTGAATGTTCCATCAACACCTTCGGGAAGAGTGAAGTCGAAAGTCAGGTCTTTATCGTAATTAACGTATTTTTTAAAAGGAGCTACCTCGTAGCTGTACATCCCAATTTCAGTTAATGCCTGATAAAAAAATGGTTGTTGCTGTATAATTCCTGCACTATCGAAAAAATTGAATGGAGACGTTTTGATTAAGTGTGAGAATAAGTCATTTGCACTTGCATCCAAACTTGGAATTTCATCGCAATTGGTATTTCCCCACTGCCAAAAAGCGAAGGAGTATTCCAGAATGTTTAAATCCAATGCTTTTTCAAATCCCATTGTAAATTGGTATTTGTTTTTTTCCGCATGTTCTTTTAAAAGTGGCAATAGTTCTTTTCTATTTTCGAAACAAACCACCTGAAAATCTTTTACTTTGGTGCGGGATTCTTCACTTCCGACTTTTGCTAAGTGCTCGTGTATTCTTTTGTCTTCACGTTCCAGATTCAATGGTGCAACATAGGCAACACTTGCATCAACATCATTTGGATAAAAGTATCTGTGATAGATTGTTGTTTGTCCGCCTTTGCTGATTCCTGTTGATATCCATTTGTTCTTGTAAATGGGTTTTAAGGCTTGAATCACAGCATGCTGATCGGCCGCAGCTTGTTTAATGTTCAGATATTTCCAGTCCAAGCTATCAGGACGAGAATTGTTAAAGTAGCGATGCTCGATGGTAAGCTGGTTGGCATCCAGTAATTTACTTAATTCTCCGGCCTTTTCAGTCCAGATATTATAGCCTTGAATTTCAACCACCATAGGTCGGTCAAAAGCATGATGGCCTAATAAGACTCGCTGTTTAAAAGTGCCCAATTCAGGATTTTCATGATCTACTGGTTGTGTAAACCACATTTCGTAGTATTCTGCGAAAGTTGTATCTCCTTGTATTTTTTCTACTGTAACACCAGGCAATTCTTTTAACCTGCTTTCAAGATCTTTTGTTTGTATGCAAGATATGCTGCCTACCAGAAGCAATGTAAGTAGTAGGTTTGTGATGTATTTTATTTTCATTGATGAGTCGTTTTCAGGAATGTGAATATTCGTTATTATTGATTAAGTGTGTCAAACAACTTTAAATTCGTTCTCTTTCCACATCTGCGATGCTTTTTGGAATTGGTTTTCCCAGCAAGCGTGCGCCATCTGTTGTGATTAAAAAGTCTTCTTCATTACGGCAACCTCCAAAATCTTTGTATTGTTCAACCTTATCGTAATTGATGAATTGCTCGAATCGTTTTTCCGCTTTCCACATATCAATCAATTCAGGAATAAAATAGATTCCCGGTTCGATTGTTAGTACAAATCCAGGTTCAAGTTCTCTACCCAATCGCAATGATTTTATTCCGAACTGAGAGCTTTTAGCTTCTCCGTTGTAACCAACGCAAACTTCACCCAAATTTTCCATGTCGTGAACATCCATTCCCATCATGTGACCGGTCCCGCATTGGAAAAACAGAGCATGAGCACCTTGTCGGATCGCATCATCCAAATCTCCTTTCATAAAACCCATTTGTTTCATTCCTTCGGCAATGGTACGGCAAGCGGTAAGATGAACATCTTTGAATTTAACGCCAGGTTG
>JAQBBZ010000464.1:0-7652 GCA_032125735.1 Labilibaculum sp. | reverse complement strand
CTAAATGGGTTCTCATTCCTGAATTCATTTTCACAGTAGTGCATAAAAAAAACTCGCCAATTTCTTGATAAGTTTTTCAGTGAACGCGAAGGGATTATTTCTTCTTCTTCGTCATGAACTAGTTACGAACCTCAAATGAGTTCTCATCCCTAAATTTGTTTTGACAATTGTGCATAAAAAAAACTCACCAATTTCTTGATGAGTTTTTCAGTGAACGCGAAGGGATTCGAACCCCTAACCTCTACGGCCGTAACGTAGTGCACTATCCAGTTATGCTACGCATCCATGATTACCTTGGTAATGCGGTGCAAATATAGATAAAATTTACATTTTGCAGCTATGAAAAGTTTCTTTTTTTGAATAAAAATGTAAGGTTTCGAAAGCTTATTAATTAAAAAACTCTAAATCTTTCAGTTAGGATTTTAGTTAAGAATAAAATAAACTAAATTTACTTTGTTCCTGATTATTTTTTTCATCGAATCGAGTATAATAGCTCATGTTTTGTACTTTTGTTATGTAAATACATATAAATAAATAATATAATGAAGAAGTTTCTAAAGATTTTTGGAGGTTTTGTAGTCTTACTTTTAGCACTGCTAATCATTTTACCCTTTTTCTTTAAAGATAAGATAATGGAGCGGGTAAAAACCGAAATTAATAATACAATAGATGCTGAGGTTAAAATAGGAGATTTGTCTTTGTCGATGTTTAAAAATTTCCCAAACTTATATATCGAGCTCGAAAATGTAACTGTTGTTGGTAAAAATGAATTTGCAAATGACACTTTAGCTTCGGTTGGGAGTTTGTATACTGCAGTTGATTTAGCCTCAGCTTTGTCCGGTACTCAATTAAAAGTTGGTACTATTGTGCTGGCCAATACAAAAGTAAATGCTATTGTATTGGAATCAGGCAAAGCAAATTGGGATATTGTAAAAGAATCTGATGAGGCAGTAGTGGAAGAGACTGGTGAAATTTCCGATTTTAAAGTGATTTTTGAAGAAGTTCAGATTGAAGATTTCGCTTTACGTTATGATGATACTACTTTAAAAACAATACTTGTTATTGATGATTTGGATTTGACTTTAAATGGTGATTTTACTGTGAAATCAACCAACCTAAATGTGAAATCACAAATTACAGGAATTGATTTAGATTACGATGGCGTAAAATATTTGAAAAAAGCGGATGCTACACTAGATGCCTTGATTGCTGCTGACTTAAAGGATATGATATTCACATTTAAGGAGAATAAACTAACTTTAAATGAGCTAGTGTTTGGCATAGATGGTAGTGTTGGAATGTTAGAAGATGGTTATAGTCTGGATTTGAAAATGAACGCTCAAAAGGCTGATATTAAAACTTTCCTTTCCATGGTTCCCGATGTATTTAAGGCAGATGTTAAAGGTCTGGAGACAATTGGTTCTTTGGCTTTAACAGCTTTTGTAAAAGGGGACTATAAAGACGATTATATGCCGTCATTTGGAGCTAAGTTCGCAGTCAATAATGCAATTGTTAAATATCCTGATTTACCTGAATCAGTAAATAATATCAATATCAATGCAGAAGTAAATCATCCAGGAGGAGATTTGGATTTATTGACAGCTGATGTAAATGCCTTTCATTTTGAAGTAGCTGATAATCCATTTGATGTTGAGATACATATTAAAAATCCAATCTCAGATCCAAACATTAATGGTTTACTTAAGGGAGTTATTGATTTTGCTAAAATTCGCCATGCAATTCCAATGGATAGTGTGAAAATTAGCGGTATTGTTACTTCTGATATAAGTTTTAACGGAAAGATGTCTGCTATTGAGAAGAAGGAATATGAAAAATTCATGGCCAAAGGAGATGTGAATTTGAAAAACTTCGAGTTCTCTACTCCTGATTTTCCTCAAGGAATTAAGATTATTAGTTCTGTTTTGAATTTTACTTCCAAGTACATCAGCTTAACTTCTTTCAATTCCAAAATTGGAGCTTCTGATATTCAGTTAACAGGAAAAATAGAAGACTATATTCCTTACGTTTTAAAGGATGAAGTTTTAAAAGGAAATTTCAATTTAACTTCTAATTTGTTTGATTTAAATGAATTTATGAATGGGAAAGAGGAAGTAAAAACGGCATCGGATACAATTCCTCTAACTGCAGTTGAAATTCCTGCTAATCTCGACTTGAGATTGGTTTCTTCAATGAAGCTGATACGGTTCGATAAAATGAATGTGGAGAATGTGAAGGGATTAGTTGTTGTTAAAAATGCAAAAGCGCAGTTGACTGACTTATCTATGGACATGCTAAAAGGATCGATGATAATGAATGGTTCATATAATACCAAGGACATTCAGAAACCGATCATTGATTTTGGATTGGATGTGACGGATTTTGACATTAGTTCGGCATACGAATCCTTAAGTATGATCAAGGAAATGCTTCCTATTGCAATGAATTGTTCCGGTAAGATTTCATCCGATTTAAAGATCACTTCTTTGCTTGATCATGAGATGAATCCGGTAATGAATACAATGAATGGAAATGGAGCTATTCATTCCAAAATGATTGTTATAAAAGATAATAAAGCATTCGATGCCTTGGCAGCAGCCTTAAAAAATGATAAATATAAGCGGATCTCTATTACTCAATTCGATATGGATTTTGTAATAACGGATGGAAATGTAGAAGTAAAACCATTTGAAGCAAAAGTCGCTGGTCATCCTGCAAGCATATATGGAACGCAGTCGGTTGATGGGAAATTGAATTTTACCATGGATATGAAATTGCCAAAAGAGGAATTGGGTAAAGAGGTAAATCAGTATTTCGATAAATTGCCAGGTTTTGATGAAATTAAAGAGCTTGATGTTGCCGTGAATATTACTGGAACTGTTGATAATCCTAATGTGAAGCTTGATTTAAGCAAAGCAATTAAACAGGCACAACAGGCAGTTGCCAAAGAGTTAGAACGACGTGCTAAGAAAGAATTGGAGAAAAAAGGAAAGGATTTACTGAAGAAATTATTTAAATAGAAGGGGCTTACCATATTTAGGATAGAACGGAGAATCATCATGGTTCTCCGTTTTTTATTGTTAGAATATATTTTGCTTCATAAGTAAGTTGTGGAATGATTCGTTCTTGAATACTTGGGAATCTCTATTTGAGAATAAGCAAATTACACATGTTGGTTTTCAATCTATAGAATTTGGTGAGGCAAAAGGGGAGATACGAATTATATGCAAAGCCAAAGATGAAGAAAAATAGAATTCAGATATAGTATTAAAAATGCATGAATAAATTCCCAGTATTCCACAAAATATATGGCATAAAAAAAGAGATGGCAACCACTCCATCTCTTCTCTAATTCACTTTAGAACCTGAATTCTCAATTGAAGATTCGATTCGAAGATAATAATAAATTTATTATTGTCAAGTAGTTGGTAGATGTATTGATAATTTATTCAAAAAAGCACAAATTATTAAACGCAAAAAAGGATGGTAACCACCCCATCCTTTTTTAATCTATTCACTTTAAACCTTAAAAACGGAAACCGTTTTGCTACTTCTACGCGAGGGGTTTCAGAAAAGTTATAGCTAAAGTGGTATTTTGAACGAATCTACATAAGTGTTAAAGTAGATACCTTACTAGTTTAGCCTTGTTGATGTTGTATTCATACTCAATTTCAAGATAAGTATCGAAGCTTTCGTAATAGTAAATGCTCTCCATAAGATATTCAATTCCAGATATTTCACCGAAATCAAGAGCCTTGCGTAAAAGAGAATCATATTTCTTTTCTGAAAAAATATTTTGGTAATCGGAGAGGCTCGATTTTAGACTGGAAAGAGTTTGGAAAAGTTTCTCGTATTCATTTTCTTTCTCCAATTTCTCGAAGGATAGCTCTTCTTTTCGGAAATATTCCATCAGTTTAGCCTGCTTTACCTTATTCTTGTTTTCCCATAATGGAATGCTAATCCCGAGCTTCATTCCGTTGGCTTCTTTCATTAAATCTGATCCTAAATAACGATAGCCAATTGTGATCTTAGGAAGAGAATTTGTCTTTACTAAAGAAGTTTCTTTGGAAGCCATCTTTTCATTTGAACTTAGCTGTTTTAAATAAGGATCAGTATTAACAGCATTCTCTAATAGAAGTTTGGAATCTTCGTCTATACTTATGGCAGGATAGGTAAGAGCATGCAAATTGAGTTCGAAACCACCATTCTGTTTTCTTAAATCTCCTTTTAGGTTGGCAATTTTGTTCAGAACTAGCTGTAGCTGATTTTTTGTGTTTAGAGAAAGCATTTTGATTTTGTTTACCTCAAGTATATTTGCATCTCCTTCTTTTAACCTCTTCTCAAAAAAAGCAGTTAATTTATCAGCGTTATCTAGTCTTGTACTTAGCTCAATATTTTGCTTGTTTCGATATATTAGCTCAAAACAAATCAATTCTGTTTCCAGTAATACTTCTTGTCTTAGCTTCGCACTACTGTTTTGAAGATTAGCAATTTTTTCATCTCTAATTTGATTTTTAAAGATGTAGCTGGTTGGAAAATCGAAGCTTTGACTCAACAGAATTTCGTATGGTTTGCCTTCTTGCGATGAAAAGCCCTTTTCCCATTCCAATTCCGGATTATCCAAGTTGTTTTGAGATCTAAACCCTAATTTTTGTGCTTCCAAATATTGCTGATGTGCCTTAAGCTTGGGATTGTTCTTTTCAATCTCCTGCAATACTTCTTGAACAGAGGATTGAGCAATCCCTTGAAGGCTCAATCCGGTTATGATGATTACTAATAATGTTTTAAGCATTTGCTTTGTTTTTAGTGTTCAGTAATAGATACACGATCGGAACAATATAAATATTCAATAGGGTAGAACTTAGTAATCCTCCAAGAATTACTACAGCCATCGGACTTTGAATTTCATTTCCGGGTTGATCACCAGCTATTGCCATCGGAATCAAAGCCAGTGCTGCTGTTAAAGCAGTCATTAAAATTGGACTTAATCTGTGAACAGATCCCTGAACGATAATGTCTTTAATTGCCATGTCTTTATCTCTCATGCTCTGGTAGTTTGAAATGAGCAAGATGCCATTTCGAGTGGCGATACCAAATAAGGTGATGAAACCAATTATGGCTGGGATGCTAAGCATTCCCGATGTGAAATAAATGGTGAAAACACCTCCAATAAGCGCCAGAGGTAAATTCAATAAAATGATACTTGACAGTTGAACGCTTTTAAACTCCTGAAATAGGAGCAAGAAAATGATCAGAAAACTGAAAATTGATGCGATCATTAGAATGCGGGAAGCTTTTGCTTCGCTTTCAAATTGTCCGCCATACTCAATTCTGTATCCTTCCGGGGATATTACATCCTGCTCAACCATGTTTTGAATATCGAGAACAACGCTATGAAGATCGCGATCGGCAACATTAGCCGAAACAACAAGCTTGCGTTGAACGTTTTCTCGATTCACGGTGTTTGGCCCCGAAAGAGATTGAATTTCGGCAACATAGCTAAACGGAATTTTTTTCCCATCCCAGGTATCTATTAGGGCATTTCTGATTGCTTCAATATTTCCTCGATTTTCTTCGTTGTACTTCACAACTAAATCGAATGCTTTGATGCCTTCAAAAACATCAGATACTTTCGATCCGCCAAAGGCTACATGAATAAATTCTGAGAATTGAGCGATTGAAATACCATATTTAGCAAGCATATCACGCTTTGGTAAAATCCTGATTTGTGGAATTTCTACCTGTTGTTCCACATTCACATCAACCACACCTTCTATTGGCGAAATTGATGTTTTGATATCATTTGCCATTTTGAACATTAAATTCAAATCATCACCAAAAATTTTAATGGCAATGTTGGCTTTAGTTCCTGAAAGAATATGATCGATTCGATGTCCTAAAGGTTGTCCAATGGCAAAATTAACTCCGGATATATGGCTTAGTTTTTCACGAACTTCCTGTAGAAACTCCGATTTGGTTCTTTCTGCTAAAGTAAAAGGGACTTCAATTTCGGAGGTGTTTACACCAAATGAATGTTCATCCAATTCTGATCTTCCTGTACGACGGGCAGTTAAGCTGATTTCAGGAATTGATCTCAAGGCATCCTCAGCTAAAACTTTTACTTTGTTCGATTCTTCTAACGAAATACCTGGATTGGTAATTGCTGTTATGGTTAACGATCCTTCATTAAATTCAGGTAGAAAATTTCTACCTAATCCCGAAAGGATAAAAATTGAGATAATAAAAAGAAGAGCAGCACTGCCCAGTATCCATTTTTTGTATTGTAAGGCTTTCTCAAGAGAATGACCATACCATTTATTTAAATTGGCAACCAACCAGCTTTCTTTGTTCTTTCTATCCAACATTTTATCGCTGGTGAGCAGGAAGCTACACAAAACAGGAGTAAGAGTAAGTGCAACAACCAGTGATGAGAAAAGAGAAACGATAAAGGCTATACCAAGTGGCTGAAGCATTCTGCCTTCCATTCCACTAAGGAAAAACAAAGGTAAAAAGGCTGCAATAATAATGAAGGTTGCATTAATAATGGAAGAACGAATCTCGCAAGATGCAGAGTAAACAATTTTAATTGGCTTTACCCTCTGTTCCTTTGGCAAAAGATGATTTTGCTTGAGGCGTTTGTAAACATTTTCGACATCAATAATGGCATCATCCACTAAATCACCCACGGCTATCGCCATACCTCCTAAGGTCATGGTGTTTATGGTAATGCCTAGAAACTTCAAAGTAATCATGGTTACCAAAAGCGAAATAGGAATTGCCAAAAGTGAGATGATGGTTGTTCTGTAGTTCATCAGAAACACCAGTAAGATCACAATCACAAAAATAGAACCTTCCAATAGAGCCTTTTTTACATTCCCAATGGAAGAATTAATAAAATCCGCCTGACGGAAAATGTGTGTGTTCACAGTAACCCCTGCTGGCAATGATTTTGATAATTCCGCGATAGATTGATCCAGTTTTTCGGTGAGCTTAAGGGTATTAATACCGGGTTGTTTTTTGATCGTTAGCAATACCGCTTGCTCACTATTGATTGTTCCTAATCCAATTTTTGGTGCTGCTGCAGCTTTTACTTCAGCAATATCGCTAATTCGAACAGGTACATCCTTGTACATTTTCACAACAGAGTTGCCAAGTTCCTCAAAATCAGATGTTCGGGCAATTCCTCTAATGTTATATTGGTTGCCATATTCGTTGATAAATCCACCAGCAGAATTCTGGTTGGTAGCTTGTGCAGCCTTCATCAATTCATCAATACTGACTTTGTAATAGCTCATTTTTTGAGGATTAGCTAAAATCTGGTATTGCTTGAATTCCCCACCAATAACAACAATCTGAGCAACTCCATTAATGGCCAAAAGGTGTGGACGAATTGTCCAGTCAGCCAATGTTCTCAATTCCATTGGAGAAATGCTGTCCGATTGCAATCCAATCATTAAGACTTCTCCCATTATTGATGATTGGGGAGCCAAACTGGGATTTCCAGCTCCTTCAGGTAAACTTTCGGCAACAGCCAGTAGCTTCTCGCTTACAATTTGTCGGGCTTTGTAAATATCAGTTCCCCATTCGAACTCAATCCATACAATGGAGAATCCTGCTGATGAGGATGAACGTAATCTTCTAACATCGGTAGCTCC
>JAQBBZ010000463.1:0-17823 GCA_032125735.1 Labilibaculum sp. | reverse complement strand
AGATAGAACCATTTTTTTAGCAGATAAAAGTGATCGTGTAAATTTTGAAGGAATGGTTTATGCTTGGGTTGAAGGTGAGTCTTTAGAAGGTCTTATTCTTCAGTTTGATGAAGATGAAAATAAGGAAGCCATTTGCATTGTGGCCGAAGATTTAGAATTGCTTTACGAACACTTCGTATCTTGTTTTAAATACATCGAAGCTGCTGGTGGAAAAGTATTCAATTCCAAGGGCGAAATTCTTGCGATTTACCGACTTGAAAAATGGGATTTACCGAAAGGCAAAGTAGAAAAAGGAGAATCGATTCGTGAAGCAGCTGTTCGGGAAGTAGAGGAGGAGTGTGGAATTACTGATTTGAAAATAGAGAAAGAACTGAAATCGACCTATCATACTTATTGGCTGAAAGGCAAACATGTGCTGAAACAAACCTATTGGTATCATATGAGCTACTCTGGCTCAGAAACTTTGGTTCCCCAAACAGAAGAGGATATTCAGGTAGTAAAATGGCTTTCGCCCGATAAGCTGGACGAATTCAAAGCAAACACGTATGCCTCAATTTTGGAGGTCATAAATGAGTAATTGGAAAGTCTGCTTTTCCGAAATTATCCATTTTTGATGATCAATTCTAAACTTTCTGGTTTTAGAATTTTGATGTGTTTATCTTTAATTTCAATAATTTCATCGTTGTGAAATTTAGCTAAAGTGTTTATTGTGCTTTCCTTCGAACAGCCGGCCAATGAGGCAAGACCAACTCTGGTGACTGGTAAGGTAAATTCTGAACGGTGATAAATCTCACTTAATTCGTGCAATATTAATGCAAGAGATCCTTCAACATTCTTGTTGCTTAATCGACTTGTGCGATGAACCATACTGTTGGTATTTAAAGACATGTGCCGAATTAGCTTAAGTGCAAATTCGCCATTTTCTTTTATCAGGCTTAAAAAGACATCCATATTAATCATTTGTATCGTAGTATCTTCTAACGCGACAGCTGAAAAATCAAGATTTTTACAGGCGAAACTGCAGACAATCCCAACAAATGAGTCATCACCCAATAGTTTTAGAGTTGAAATTTTAGAATCGTTAGTAACATCGAGTTTTGCCAAACCTTTTTCGATATATAGAATGTGTGATGCCACAAAACCTTGCTTTATGATGGTTTCTCCTTTTGCAAATTGAAGTAAGGTGGTGGATTTTTCCACCATAATTTTCTGGTCAGGAGTTAAGGCATTAAAGCAATCTTGTGCACTAATCTGCTCTTGATCTGAACGATATGTTTTGGTTTGATATTCAAAATTCATTAAAGGGAATTAATTTGTTTTAAAATACATCCTAAATTGATGTTAAATTCCACCAAATATAGTGAATCTATACTTCGTCTAATCCTTTTATCCCTACTGAAGTTGTGGCATTTTTAAATGATTAATAGGTTAATAATACAAAAATCGAAAAAAATGTCAGATTTAAAATTTAGAGTAAAAGCGTACAGCGAAAATCCAACCAAAACAGTTGTTAAGGCAAGAGGATTTGAAATAATTATTGATGAGCCAGCCGATTTAGGTGGCACAAATGAAGGTGCTAATCCTGTTGAATATATTCTTGCCGCTTTTTGTGGTTGTATTAATGTAATGGCTCATGTGATTGCAAAGGAAATGAATATTTACTTGCGATCAGTTAAAATAAAAATGTCAGGAGTTTTATACCCAAATCGTTTATTTGGAACATCATTTGATGAAAGAGCTGGATATAAGGGTATTGATGTTGCGATTGAACCTGATTGTGATGCAACACAGGAAGAACTTTCTGAATGGTTAAAAGCGATAGAAGATAGATGTCCTGTCTCAGACAATTTGAAAAATATAACTCCGGTAAACTTAATGTTGAAATTAAAAAAAGCAGCAATGGTTTAAATGATTAATAAGAATGTCCACCACATTTACTTTGTGGTGGATATTTTATTTTCATTACTTCTTGTAACTTTTTCTAACTGCATCTCGGGCAATCTTAATAAATTCCAATTGAATATTTTCCTTTGGCCCCTGAGCAGGAGCTTTAATGATTTTACCTTCAGGATTAATAAGGATGTAGGTTGGAAAGGCTTTCACATTATATTCGCCAAGTAAATGTTGTTGGTCACCAATATGAATCATTGGCCAATCGATAGTCTTTTTTGCTTTGAATTCCAGAAATTTAGTAACATCCCAATCACAGGCGATACTTAAAAATTCGATATTTTCTCCAAATTGCTTTTTTAGTTTTGAAATTTCTTTAAAATCCTGCAAACAAGGATAACTTTCAGTGTTACAGAAATTCAGATATAGGTATTTCCCCTTGTAATTAGCCAGCTGGTATTCCCCAATAGAGAAATCAGGAGCAGGGTAATTTGTCTGCAAATGGGTAATTTTTTTGATGAGATTTTCGCACAAATCCCGATTGTATTGGTTCGTGCTATGTTCTTTTAATTGCGATAGTATTTCTATCGTTTTATTCTGGCTATAGAATTTTCGGATGAATGCGTCAAATACCGATGTTGCGATAATTAACTCCCTAAATTTCGCATTTTTATAAGCGGGATAGTTCCGCATCAATTCGTGGATATCACGATAAGTATTTTCTGATTTCAATGCTTTGGATAGTTCGATACTTTCCAATTGACTAAAATATCCGGTAAGGAAATTGCCATATTGTTTTTTATACAAACTAGTATAGGCGGCATTGTTTAGTTTGAGCTCCTGATTTTCAAAATACTTTTCCTCAATTTTAGCAAATGAGCTTGGATAGGAAAGGTATTCTATAAATCCTAAACGATAGGTTAGATAATCTTTAAAAAAACTGTTGCTTACATTTTTGTATTCCAATCTTAATTCTTCAGAGAATGCAATACCTACAGAATTTTCTTTTTTCCTGTAGATCTTATGAAAGTTCTGACTAATAAAAGGATCTATTTTGTCATCCAGTTTGCGAACCAATATATTAATATCTTTTGAGTCGGCATTCGCAACTCCTATCAAAAGTTCTTCCTGTTCAAAAAATGGATTTAATTTTTGAACGGGGGATAAATCTTTTTTTGGTGGTAATTTGATTTCGTACTCCTTGCCAGGTTCTAAATACAGATATCCTTTGTAAACACCAAGAGGCAGAAATACTAAAGTCACTTCTTTAAGATCTATATCAACCGAAAATCTACCATCAGCTTGAACTTTAAATTCTGTAATTGTTTTTTCGGTGTAGGTAAATACATCGGTGTGATACTTAATCTCAATTTTTGATCCGGCATAACTTGTATTTGTACCATATATGCGCACATTATCTGCCAAAGAGACAGAAATTGAGATAAGCGTCAAAAACAATAGGAGAAGTATTCTCATTTGGGCAAATGATTAGTGATAGATTTACTTGATTATCTTCAGGGCGATGTCTACATATTTTGGAATATCCAAAGTGATCTGTCCCTGCTTAATTTTGTCTTTTTGTTTTCCTAAACGAACAACAACTGCATTTTTTTCAGAAATACTATAGATGTACTGACCGCGATGTCCTCTCATGTATGGAATATTCATTCTTGAATAAGGTAGAATCCAATACTGAAAGCCATAGAAATTTAATGCTTCGGTTTTTTCTTCATTTAAAATATACGAAGCCGCTTTTGTTGCTTCCATAATATAATTTTCCGATATCAGCTGTACACCATTCCAGCTTCCCTTGTTTAAAACAAGTTGTCCGAAACGGGCAGCATCTCTGGCGTTGGTATTGAAGCAACAAAATGCCTTTTCATCTCCATCTTTCTTGTCTACACTCCACAGAGCAGGCTGTGTTGCCTGCATTGGTTTCCAAAGCATACGTTCGGCATATTTGGAAATTGTTTCACCTGTTGCTTCTTCCACAATAAAAGCTAACAGCTGCGTATTTCCACTTTGATATCTGAAACGTAAGCCCGGTTTCTCAACCAGATGTTGATTGGTCGAAACTTCTCTTAGATTTTTACCATAGTAGGCTTTAGTGGTAATGGATGTTGGACTGCTGTATGCTTCGTCCCAATCTAAACCAGAGCTCATGGTTAGCAAATTCTTAATTGTTATTTCGCCGCGTTTGTCTCCCGAAAACTCTTTAAGATATTTGCCAATAGGATCATTTATGGAATTAATTTTTCCTTTATCGATAGCAATACCAATTAGTAAGCTAACGATACTTTTTGTAGCCGAAAAAATATTCGAAAGTGATTCTGTATCATAGCCATCCCAATATTCTTCATACAAAACTTTACCATTCTGAATAACCAGATAAGCCACCGTTTCGTGATCTTCAAGGTAAGCTCGATCAACGGAGTCAAGTGTATATTCGTTATACTCTGCATCTTCTGGCCAGTCTTCACCATTTTCCACCGAAACTTCCTCGTTTTCAAAGATGGTGTAATCATCAATGTCAGCATACCAATAAATCAGACTTGTTCTAAGGTAATTTGGAGTAATAAGCAGCCAAGCACCAACTAGAATCAATATAATGACAAGTATTTTGATGAATTTAGACATAAGGCTATTATTTGTATTTGTAGGCTTCTGGATCTTTTACTTTGGGTAAAAATTGCATGGCATTTCCACCGTGGCGGATAATATCTCTTACAATGGTGGAAGTAATAGGTGTATGCTCAGGAGTGGTTAACAGAAATATAGATTCCAATTCGTAAACCATTTTTTTATTGATTTGAGCAATGGCTCTTTCGTATTCAAAATCGGCAGCAGTTCTTAGTCCTCGCAAAATAAATTTTGCATTTTTTGTTTGACAATATTCGACCGTTAATCCGCAAAATGTTTCTACTTCAACCTTTGGATTGTTCTCAAATGCTTCTTTAATCCACTGAATTCGCTTTTCAATTGGGAAAAACTGTTTTTTTTCTGAATTGTACCCAATAGAAATGATGATTTTATCAAAAAGAGGTAATGCCCTAGTCACAATTGATTCGTGACCTACAGTAAAAGGATCAAATGAGCCTGGGAATATTGCAATGCGTTCCATTAAATAGATTTTAAATGCTTAACAAAAATAGTAAGAATTATCGTAATGATTTTTGCTTATGAATTAATTTTCTGTGTTAGATTCTTGAAGTATTGTCCAGCTTTAATCATATGAGATTCAAACCAGGAAAACATTTCGCCATCAACCAGTTCAATTTTAGTGTTTGGGAATAAGTCCTGAATTTCTTGAATATGTTTCTGATTAAATGGAAATGGCTCTGATGATAAAAAGATCAGATCAGGATTTAGATTTCGAATTTCTTCGGCATCAAGTTTGGGATATCTTGATTTGATATCTTTAATGGCATTTCTAAACCCACATTTTTCAATCATTGAATTAATGAATGTGTCTCTTCCAACAGCCATATATGGATCTTTCCAAACTAAATAAAGTACTGTTTGTGAATTTGGGTTGAATGGCAATTGGGCAAAACTCGCGTGAATTTTATTGGCAATTTCAAATGATTTTGGTTCCGCACCTACAATTTTACCAGTATTCAGGATATTTTGAAGAGCATCATCGTAATTGCGAACTTTGCATACATAAACTGGAAATTCTTTCACTAACTCTTCTATCTGCTTCTTGGTGTTTTCTTCTTCGTTGGCTAATATCAAGTCGGGATCCAATAACCTGATTTTATCAATGTATAAGTCTTTTGTTCCACCAATATTGGGCAATTTAGCAATTTTGTCGGCTGGGTATTTACAAAATTTAGTTTTGGAAATAACCCGATCTCCTAAGCCCAAATCAAACAAAAACTCCGTTGTTGATGGAACTGTAGAAATTATCCTTTTAGGAGGGAAAGGAATTTTTACCTCCCGTCCTAAATCATCAGTAACTTTTATAAAATCGGCCATTATTTTATATTTTTTTCTTTGTATGAACTTACAAAAAGAATATTTCCCATGTCTTCGAAGCCAGTAAATAATTCAGCTCCTTCTTTTTCAACATCTTCATGGTTAAATCCAAGAATACTTAAATCAGAATCCATCGAATGTTGCATGATTACTTGTTTCTTATTCATATCGTTGGCATTGATGAGCTCAACATTGCTTGGTGAAATAGGTAATCTTCCAGATTTTATCAGTCCTAATAATTTTTCTTTTTGAGCATCTAGTTGATCTTCAGGATATATCGCAAAAATCTTTATCGTTCCTTTTTTCCAATCTGGATGTCCCTGAATGATGTAAGCAAGCAAAATCATCAAATTTGCATTTTCAAGATCTTCAGCACCAATCCAAACATGAATTTCCTTGTGATAACCAAATCCTTTGTACGATGTATTTAGAATGCAAACATCAAAATCCGTAGATTTAAGCAAGTTGTAATTATCTATTACATAATTTAATCGCTCAGGTTTTGTTCTCGAGAACTCAAATAGTATGGTATTGTAACCTGTTCCCGAAATTCCAGACAATTGCATAACCTGTGCAATTGCAGATGTCATCGAAGGACTTATTATTGTATCGAGATAAACTCTGTTTTTGCTTCCCGATGCCAGATTAATCAGTCGGGTCATTACCTTTTTCGACTCAAGATTGGTTTCTTCGTTTAAATAGCCTTTCAAATAATGAATATAGGTGCCAAATCCGTATTTGTAAGAAATCCAGCGAAGCAAATCGAAGGCAGAGCGACGTTTAAACGAGTCTTCGGAAATACAAATAGCAAATGGTCGCCAACTTAATTCCCGATCACCTCTTTCCGCTCTTTGGGCAAAGATTTGCAGGTATCTACTCAGCTGAAAAACAACGCCTCTGAATAGTTTGGCTAGTCCTCTTTGTTCCTTTGTGCTTACGTTAATTCCATAATAAATACCTCCCATTATCAATAAGGATAATATGGCGTAGCTCATGTTCATTTGAAACATGATCCAGAATGACAGAAGTGCCCCCATTAAAGATAAATACCACTTGGAACGGAATGTAGGTCGGTAAGAAGGGTCTGCAGCAAAATGCTCCAAAAAGGAAATTAAACAAATAGCGCCATAGGTAACCATGAAGAACATTGATATAATCTGAGCAACAAAATCTACATCACCAATAAATACAAATATAAAAGCAATAATTATTGATATTATAGAAGCATTAATTGGCTCGTTATTCTTTTTATTTTCTGTTTTCAGCCATTTGTTAAAGCCTTTTTGTGGAAAGATATCATCCAAGCCAATTGCTTGTAAGGTGCGAGGTGCTACCATAATAGAACCCAAAGCTGATGATATTGAAGCTGCAGCTAAACCAATTGGAATGATTGGCCCCCAAATGGCAATTTTACGCATAATAAGCTGATCGCTGGCTAAATCTTCGGGAGTAGCAGATATTGTAAATTTATAGGCAACAAATAAATAAATAATAAGCCCTGCAACGGTTGCCCAAATGGTTCCTTGTGGTATTGATTTTCTTGGGTTTTTTAAATCACCGGATAATCCAAGTCCTGCCGCTAAACCTGTAAATGCGGGAAAAACAATGGTGAATACATAGAAGAAACTTTTGGGATTTTCAATCGTCGCATCCAGTATAATTTCTTGTGGAGCTGAATCGGGTGATCCCATAAAAAACATGACCAAGGATATTCCTAAAATTCCTGAGACAATATACAAAGCCTTCATTCCCATATTGGCGCCCCGGCTAAGAAACAAAGCTGATAATATCGCCATGGTTGGTATACTAATTGCTCTTTTGTCGTAAATCAGCCAACCGTAATTATCAGCAATCCATTGAATAAGAGGATCAAAAGCCTCAGCAAATGCGATTACGTAAAAGGCAACAGATATTGCTTGAGAAAAGTAAAGTGTAATTCCAATGGCGGCGCCAATGTTCAAGCCAAAAGATCGCGAAATAATGTAATAAGCTCCACCTCCCAACACCTTTTGATTAGTTGCAATTTCGGCTACAGCCATTGCAGCTGGGATGGTAACCATATGTCCCAAAATAATAATTCCAATCACGCCAATAAAGCCCACATTTCCAACAGCCCAGCCGAAACGAAGGAATAAAATAGCACCTAGTATGGTTGATATTGCAGTTAGGAAGACAGGGAAAGTACCAAAATTAGCCTTGGCTTTCAGTAAATTATCTGACATAGAGACTTAAAGTTTATTTCTGTGATCAATCTTATAAATATAGTTAATCAGAACTAAAATATAATCTTTATGGCATCGAAACAAATTTAGCAAGCTCAGATATCAGTAAGTTAGTGTCGAAAGTAGTTTGGTGATAAAGAATTTTACCTTCTTTATTTACTAAGAAAGCATGAAATTGCCGATCCAGATATTTAATAAGATCAACATTGTTGTCTATACTTTCTATTTCTATGTATTCATGTGCAGAATCAACTACCGGACGCCATAGTTTCCATTTTTTCGTTCCCTCAACAGGTATCATATTGTAAGATGAATTTCGTATAAGACTAACCAATTCAATGCCATTTTCCTTACAGCTAGCCTGTAATTGATCTAAAGCCTGATAGTGCGATTCATTTTTATCCGGAGTCCATGCTCTCCAGATATAAAAAAGCTGATATTTCCCTTTTCGATCTGCAAAATTGTATTCTTTCCCCTTAATTGTAATCGAGTTTAGGCCAGGAAATTCGTTTCGGGTAAAAATTTGTTCTATCGTTTCAACACGTTTATTTAAATTCTTCACATAAATCCCATTTGGATTGGCTATGTTAAGAGTTTTCAGGTACTCTTTTACGTCATCTAAACTACATTTTGCACCGAAGTATTCCTGAAAGATTAAATAGGATACAACAGGAGAGGATGCGTAATTGCGAAAATATTCTTTTTTGAATTTGTTTAGTCTTTTGTACTCAGCAAGTAAAGTGTTTTTTTTAATTGAATCGGAATTAACCTCAGGCAATTCAATATCATTGGTTATTTTTAATTTTTCCTGATTGTTTTTCTGAAGTTTGGTTTCATAGTCTTCGTACCTGTCTTGAGCTTCCGAACCAGTGAGTTTCTTGATCAGAAAATTATATTTGAATTCATCCTCGTGTGCCAACAGATTCATTTTAGAGGGCGAAATAAAAATCTTCGCGATTCGGTTTTTAGATAATCCAAGTTGGGCAACAAAAGGATGTTCCATTTTTCCCGAAAAGGAAAATTCACCATTTTTAGTCATTACAGAATCAAGCAAAATTACATTTTCTCCAGTTTCCTGATAAAGAAAAAGAGTTTCGTCCTGAATTCCACCTATCATTCCTGATAGAACAAATTCTTTTTCTTGCGAGTTCGCATTTAAAATACTGATAGAGATGAAAAGAAATACTACAATTAAATTTTTCATGTTCTTATTGTTTGGGCTTTCAGTTAGTCTTTTTATCTAGAATACTACTAAAGATAGTCTGTGTTTGATTCTTCTGTTTTGGCAAAAGGAGCAACTGCACGATTGTAAATTCCCTGAACGTAAGCAATAGCCATTCCGTAATTTGTCACGGGTATTCCTGCATCAATGGCAGGTTGAAGACGATTGCCTAGTTGTTTCGGAGTTATCATACATCCACCACATTGAATCAAGAGAGCATAATCTGATATTTCTCCCGGAATTTCATCCAATCCAGCTGTTACAACAAATTCCAATTTCTTGCCAGTAAAGTTTGAAATCCAGCGTGGAATTTTCACTCTTCCAATATCGTCGCAAGAGCTGTGGTGAGTGCAACTTTCTAACAATAGAACTTTGTCACCATCAACTAGTTCAGAGATTTTTGGTGTTCCTTTTAAGTAAGCATTAAAGTTGCCTTTAAAGTGTGCCAGCATAATACTGAAACTTGTCAATGCAATATCCGAAGGAATAGATGCTCCTGCTTTTAAAAACACCTGACTATCGGTAACAACCAACCTTGGCTTAATTCCTGTTTTACGTAAAAAAGCATCTACTTCACGCTCTTTCAGAACGATACAAACTGCATCATTATCCAAAATATCTCTTATTGCCTGAACCTGTGGTAAAATCAATCTTCCTTCAGGTGCTTCAATATCAATAGGAGTAATTAGTAGAACAATGTCGCCGTATGATATCAAATCGCCCAAGAGGGAAGGAGTGGTATAGGCCGATTCTGGAATTGTTGTTTTTATACTTTTTACAATCGGTTCTATGTTGGCTTTGCAATTTGAAAAATGGAGAATGTCCTTTGACCCATTTTGTATCAGTAGATCAGTTGTTTGCTGATTTAATAGCTCAATATCTTCTTTGTTGTGTACAGCAATGAAAGGAATATCTTGTTTGTTGAACTTTTCGATAAGACCTAATTCAAAATCGCCAAAAGTATTTTGAGTGATAACAAGAATAGCTAGATCTATAATTTTAATGATCTGATTGGTTTTTGTAATCCGTTTTTCACCCAGTTCACCTGTATCATCGATTCCTGCAGTGTCAATCAGAATAACAGGCCCAAATCCGGTGATTTCAAAAGACTTTTTTACAGGATCGGTAGTTGTTCCTGCAACATCCGAAACAATGGCAATATCTTGTCCGGCCAAAAAATTGATTAAAGTACTTTTTCCATTGTTTCTTCTACCAAAAATTCCAATATGAGGACGTCTTTCTCTTCCCATTTTTTCAGTTGTCAATTATCAATTATCAATGAGCAGTTATCAGTAATCAGTATTGCGGAACTGCTATTAACGATTAGTTAGAATTGGTTTGTATTTGTGTAGTTTTAAGTATCGAAAATAATATTTTTCCTAATTCATCTGTTTTATCGAATAAAGCTGCAAATTGGGAATCGTCTATTAGATTAACCTCTTTTAATAATTCTAACCAGTATTTTGTTTCTAGTGTTTCTTTATAAGCAATACTAACCTTACTTGAAAAATCAGCTTTAGAAATGGCTCCATTTGCTTCAGCTAAATTGGCCCCAACTGAAGTACCGCTTTTAAGTAATTGATGGGCTAGTTCGAATTCTTTCTTTTCTTTTTTAAGAATTGTGCAGAATTTTACAATTTCGATTGCCAGTTTAAAAGCTTTATCATATGCGATACTTTTACTCATATATCGTGATTTTAATTGTTTCCTGCTCACTGTTTCCTGTTTACTGATCACTGTTTACTGATCACTGTTTCTCCAATTCGAAATCCCATTTTCAGTAATTCTTCAGGTTGAATTAATTTGCTTAGTAATTCTTCCGTAACCAAATTCAGTTTGGCATTTGCTTCCCGAATGGAGAGTTGATTCGTTTTCATTTCCTTGGCAAGCTTGGCTGCCTGATGATATCCAATATATGGCGATAATGCCGTTGCAACAGAAGGATTTTTTAAAATACCTTCTTCAATAGGCTTGCATTTTATTTCTAATTCCCGAAATAAATTATTGGCTAAAGTAGTGTTGGCAGCAATCAGTAATTTAATGCTGTCGAGCAAAGCATGACCAATAGAAGGTAAGTAGGCATTTAGTTCCAAACATCCCTGCCCTGAAAGATTGCTAATCATCATATCATTTGCGTAAACTTTATGAGCAACACTAATTACAAATTCTGGAATTACAGGATTTATTTTCTCAGGCATAATGGAACTACCTACCTGTTTTTGTGGCAAATGCACTTCGCGGTTTACAAATAAATCAGATCCTAGTAAGCGAAGATCGGAAACCATTTTCTCCAAATTCACAGCATGCGCTTTAAGCGTGGCGTGAACCTCAACAAACGAATCCTGATTTGCAGTCGCATCAGATAGATTTTCTGATCGGGTAATGGGTAAACCAGTTAATTTTTGAAGATTTGAAACTACTTCCATGATAAAAAAGCGTGGTATTGATAATCCAGTTCCAATTGCACCGCCACCTAAATTAACTTCTTTAATTCGTTCGAAACACTTCGATACTCTCCACCAATCTCGCGAAAGAGCATTGTTGTAAGTGCTGAATAATTTATCGTAAGAGGAAGGAACAGCCGCTTGCATTTGAGTATAGCCTTGTCGCAATACATTTCTGTGTTTGCTTTCAGTTTTTTCCACTTCCAGACGAAGATTATTGATCGACTCTTCCAGTTCTTGCAACAGACGAATGGCTGCTACTTTTAAGGAAGTTGGAATAACATCGTTTGTAGATTGAAATACATTGGCGTGTTCAAATGGATCAATATCCTGATATGATCCTGCAGATTTATCATTTTTTTGAAGAGCCCGATTGGAAATTATCTCGTTTACGTTCATGTTGATGCTCGTGCCGGCACCACCTTGAATCGCAGGGACTATAAAATGTTCGAAATGTTTTCCTTGATTAATTTCAATTGAGACCTTTTCCAAGTCTTCAATTAAATTGGCTTCAATCAGTTGAAAGGGAAAATTTTCATTTGGAAATTTTTCTTGTATCGCTTTTAAAAAGCTCTTGTAAGTTTGGAAGCAAGCTTGTTTAACGATGCCAATTGCCATAAACCACTCCTTGTGAAAAGCAGTTTGATCAGGGAAATTTTCTTTAGCTCGAAGAGAATGAATTCCCCAAAGAGCGTCTTTTGGAATTTCCCTTTGTCCTATAAAATCAGATTCGATTCTCATGATCAGCTTGAAGATTTGGTATAGGATTTTACATCCTGCACCGAAATTCTTTCCTGTCCCAGAATGATCAATCGTTCAATAATATTTCTGAATTCGCGAATATTTCCTGTATAATTGATTTTTTGCAATTCAAGTATTGCTTCTTCATCAATCCCTTTTTGCGGTACGCCCATTTCTCCACAAATAGTTTCAATAAAATGATTTGCTAACATGGGTATGTCCTCTGTTCTTTCGTTTAATGGTGGCACAGATATCAAGATCACACTTAAACGATGGTATAAATCTTCTCTGAAATTATTGTTTTCAATTTCTTCAGCCAGATTTTTATTGGTAGCCGCAATTACTCTAACGTTTACCTGTATTTCTTTGTCTCCACCTACGCGGGTAATTCTGTTTTCTTGCAAAGCACGCAATACTTTTGCCTGTGCAGATAAACTCATATCTCCAATTTCATCTAAAAATAGAGTTCCTCCATCAGCCAATTCGAATTTTCCTTTGCGTTGCTTTATTGCAGAGGTAAACGATCCTTTTTCATGACCGAAAAGTTCACTTTCTATCAATTCTGAAGGAATTGCAGCACAGTTAACTTCAATAAACGGACATTTTGATCGGTTACTTTGTTCGTGAATGCGATGAGCAACAAGCTCTTTTCCAGTTCCGTTTGGACCCGTAATTAAAACTCGGGCATCAGTTGGAGCAACCTTGTCAATCATTTTATTAACAGATTCCAGGACTCCCGAAGAGCCAATCATTTCATATTTTTTACTGACTTTTCGTTTCAGAACTTTGGTTTCTGTTATCAGTTTCGATTTATCCATGGCATTTCGAATCGTGATCAAAATACGATTCAAGTCCAGAGGTTTCTCAAGAAAATCAAATGCTCCTTTTTTAATGGCATCAACAGCAGTGTCAATATTTCCGTGACCAGAAATCATGATAACTGGTGTATCAAGTCCAAGTTCTTGTATTTTTTCAAGAACTTCGATCCCATCCATTTGCGGCATTTTTATGTCGCACAAAATCACATCAAATTCATCAGTTTTAGCCAATTCAATTCCTTCAAGGCCATTTTCGGCAAGACTTATTTCGTAATCTTCATAACTCAATATTTCTTTAAGAGTGTTGCGAATACTTTTCTCGTCGTCGATGATTAGGATTTTGGACATGCTTATTTTTTTGATTCAACAGTTTGATCTCCTTTTACAGGATGGGTTTGTTTTTCGATAAATTCAAAAAGGGCTCCCTCTTTAAGCGCAAAAGAAGATTGGAACAATTTACTAAATCCAGCTTCTTTTATGATATAATTGATGAAAATACTGGCAACAACTATTAATTCAACACGAACAGGATCCATTCCTGGCATTTGCTCCCTTTCTTCAAGGCTTGATGCCAAAAATAATTGGTGTAATTTGAAGAAATCTTTTAGTTTAATTTCAAAATGTGTTGCTGGAAAGCCATTTAGTTCTGGAGTGTTGGCTATTAATATTTGTTTTAATGTGTCGAATGATCCGGAAGAACCAATTAATGTTTTAACAGAATGAATATCTAAAGCTTCAAATAAATCGGTCATTTCAGCTTTAAGATACTCTTCAATCTCTTTCACCATATTTTTATTAATGGGATCAGTAGGATTAAATTTTTCCAATAAGCGAGTCATTCCTAAAGGATAACTACTTTTCCAAAATACCTTTTCGTTATTAGCTATAATTATTTCGTTACTGCCACCACCAATATCAAGTATTGCAACATGTTCATGATTTAATTCAATGGCTTTTTTTGTTCCTGAAAATATCAGATCAGCTTCTCTGTCTCCCGAAATAATTTCAATATGAATATGATATTTTTCTTCTAACATGTTCACAAAATCGCTACCATTCTCAGCCGATCTAATAGCAGAGGTTGCGAATGCAAGGGTTTTCGACACCTCAAATTGTTTTGATATTTCAGTTATCGTATCAAAGGCATTTATTGCTCTGTCAATGGCTTCATCGGTAATGATATTCTGGTTGATTCCGCCTTTCCCTATTTTTGTTGCGTATTTAGAACGGTTCAGTATTTTAGGAATTCCTATTTCGTCCCACTCTGCTACAAGCAAATTAAATGTATTCGTTCCTAAATCTATTACAGAAATTCGCATGAAGTACTATTTTGTTGAGTTAATTGTTTGATTGATTTGTGTTTCCTGAAAAAATCTATTTAACTTTTTCAAGCCTCAATTAATCACCGAAGATAGTGAAAACTTTCTTCTCGATTTGTAATTTTTGATTTGGATATTACGATGATCTGTTTTTTTAACTTTTAAAGTACTTTCAAAAATTATTCCTGACATCTTTTTGTGAAAAATACCTCATAAAATGAGGTATTTACAATGTTCATGCTGTTTTATTATTTAATTGTGATAACGAAGCCACTTCCAAATTTCTTTGTAAGAAACTTTTTTACCATACATTAAAATTCCGGTTCTGTATATTTTTGCGGCTATCCAGGTAATTAATAAAAATGTACCTATCAGTATTATCATCGATAACAATAATTCCCATATTGGAACTCCAAAAGGAATCCTTACCAGCATTACAATTGGTGAGGTAAATGGGATCATTGATCCCCAAAAAGCCAGACTGCTTTCTGGATTCTTGGCAACAGCAAAACCGATGTACAATGCCATAACTAGAGGAATTGTAATTGGTATCATGAATTGCTGTGTTTCGGTCTCGTTATCTACTGCGCTGCCTACAGCCGCAAATAATGCTGAATACAATAAATATCCACCAAGGAAAAAGAAGACAAAAGCGCTAAGAATTCCTGCAATATATCCCAGATCAAAAGTACCTAGTATTTCTTGGGCCATCTTAAGTTGATTGGCATCTAAAGAAGTTGCGCCTTGAGGTAATTCGGAAAGGGTTTTAGCTTGTTGTAAAGAATCCATATCGATACCAGGAAGAATTATTGCCGTACCCACCGTGATGATTACACCTGATAGGATTATCCACATAATAAACTGGGTTAATCCAACCATCGCAACGCCTACGATTTTTCCCATCATCAGTTGAAATGGTTTCACCGATGAGATAATAACTTCTACAATTCGGTTGCTTTTTTCTTCCATAACGCCACGCATTACTTGCAATCCATAAAGTAAAATAAACATGTAAATTATGAAGCTAGCTACAAAACCAATTCCCATTGCAATTTCTGTAGAACTTTGTTTTACTTCTCCATCTTCACCAAACTTGATGGTTTTCATGGAAATTGGAGTCTTTGTTGCAGCAAGTTTCTCTTCTAAATCGGGCATTCCTGCTTGCGCAATAATTTTTGATCGTTTTATTTGCTCAATATGATCTCGAATTTGTGAGCTAGCTTCCGTTTTTACTTCTATGGTTACCTGTTTGAAAGAGAACAATTCGGCCATTTTACTATCCAAAATATTCTCAGGAATTACAAGAATGGCATAATATCCCTTTTCTTCCATCTGATCTTTGGCATCTTCAAAACTAATGTCATTTAAGTATTGGAAAGTGGTAAATTCCTTACTCTTTACAGGTTCTACCAATTGCGATTCATTAATAACTGCAATGGTTCTTCTCTCGGTATCGTCTTTAAGCATCATCCAAATCATGAATGCATAAATACCAGCTATTAAAACAGGAGTTAAAAAAGTTAATATTAAGAACGATCTTTTTTTAACTCGAGAGAGGTATTCTCTTTTTATAATGATGAAAATTTTGTTCATTTAATATGGCGTTTCAGGTTAGATCTTTTTGTTTTCATTCACAACACGAATGAATATATCATTCATGCTTGGAATGATTTCACTAAAGGAAATTATATTTAAATAGGGAAGTAGTTGCTCCAATAATTCATTGGAGGTAGCACCATTATTCAATCTTATTTTAAGAGTATTGTATTCAAGGCTTTTGTTTTTCTCAATTATCTCAAAATCTGATTTAAGAATTTGTTCCAGTTTGTCGAATTCTCCAGTATAGGTTACTTGATAGGTATTTGTTCTATATTTTTTCTTGATTTGATCAACCGGGCCATCAAGAATTTTTTCTGATTTGTTGATCAAAGCAATGTGATCACAAATTTCTTCAACCGATCCCATATTGTGAGTTGAGAAAATAATGGTTGCCCCTTTCTCTCGAAGTTCAAGTATTTCCTTTTTTAAAAGATTTGCATTGATCGGATCAAAACCACTAAAGGGTTCATCGAAAATCAGCAATTCCGGTTCGTGCAGAACGGTAACAATAAATTGTATTTTTTGCTGCATTCCTTTCGAAAGCTCTTCTACTTTTTTATCCCACCATTGAAGTATATCAAACTTATCGAACCAAATTTTTAGTTTTTTAGTAGCTTCCTTTTGGCTCATGCCTTTAAGTTGTGCCAAGTAAACTGCCTGTTCTCCAACCTTCATTTTTTTATACAAACCTCTTTCTTCTGGAAGATATCCAATGCGTGTAATATCATTAGGGACCAATCGTTTTCCATCAAAGAAAATTTCACCAGAATCGGGGCCGGTTATTTGGTTGATGATTCTGATTAGGGTGGTTTTCCCAGCACCATTTGGACCAAGCAGTCCAAATATACTTCCTTTTGGAACAGAGATACTTACTTTATTTAAAGCTTTGTGCCCTGCGTATTGTTTAACAATGTCTTTTGCTTCGAAAAATGCCATGTATGTTTAGGTTAGGTGACACTAAAATTTCAATCGGAAACTAAAGTAATCAATTTTGAGTTTCTCAACATAAAAAATCGATGTAAAGAAGATTGAACATGTTTTTGATTTGGTTTCGTACGATGTAATTTATAACAGATTGCTTTAATTAAAGCATATTGATATTCCAACGAATCAGAATCATTTGTGTTTAACTGATAATTTTCCCTCTTGGGACAGGAATGTTCCTATTTGAATAGGGAATCATTCCTCTTAGATAAAGATGCTCCTCATATTGGCATGGAATAATGCCTTTGTCAGAAGGAATGGTGGGTAAAATATAAGGATTAATGCTATAAAATAAGGCATGATTCCCTATCGGAAGGGCAAACTTGCTATTACAGTTAGAAAGCATCCTATGTTGCGAAGAACGGCTGCTCTCAAAAGAGGAACGTTGCTGTCTTTTAGTAGGATGTTTGTTGTTTGAGTAGGAGATTTAATATAATTAAGAAATTTGATTAGATATAATATGGTATTTACAGATATAAAAAGAGATCATCCGGTATGGGATGATCTCTTTCTGTATCAATTCTGTATTTTGGTTTCTTAGTCGAAAAAGTTTTTAACTTTTTTGAAGAAGCTTTTTTCTTGATCTGTAGGATTAGGGGTAAAGCT
>JAQBBZ010000462.1:0-2824 GCA_032125735.1 Labilibaculum sp. | reverse complement strand
ATTTAATGGCATGCACAACAGGTGGCTGCCATACCTTTAGGTCTATTCCTTCAATTAGGATATTCTCATCTTCAATCTTAACAACGATACCTGAATGAACCTTTTGCATCATGCAATGTTTCGGTAGAAACCTGACCGTTTCGCCAACCTTAATATTTTTTCCATGAAAGCGTCCTTCAAAAGCAATTACCATACAGCAACCCACCGGGGTAAACTCAGTCTCGCTTTCTCTACTTCTGCACGGACCAATTAAATGCACTGTAACCAACAAATGATCAATCTTAATCACTTTCCCGTAATGCACAATCGGACAACCTAAAGGCCTGTACTCAATCACTTCGCCTACCTGTAAATCAATCAAAGCCATTGGCATCAGCACTTCCCGGCAGGAAATTTCTCCCTTCAAAGGATCCAAAATAATATCCGCTTCGTAAGAATCAATTACTCCTACTATTTTTTTCTGACACCCATTCACCCGACCAGTAACTAATCTCTCTATTTCTATTTTATTGGAAGTAAATCGTTCCTGTGTCAAAAATGGACACAAATCAATGCTTACCGATTTTGTAGTAGTCACTTCAGCAAAATCGGAGCAGGCACCAAAGCCACAACGACCACAGTTGTATCCGGGAAGGAGTTCTATCATTTTTTTTTTCATATGATTATAATTGTGTGTTTTTGTCATATGTAACTTACCATGCTGGAATAATCATCCCCCTGTGTGTCAAAATCGCTTTGGCATGGACGTTTCATATGATTATAATTTGTTTTTGATTTGCCATATGTAACTTACCATGCTGGAATAATCATCCCCCTGTGTGTCAAAATCGCTTTGGCATGGACGTTTCATATTTATAATCCTTAAAATGGGAATAAGTTATTCGCCAACATATTCTTGCATACCATTCATTTTCCGTAACAAGCCACGGTGATGTTCAGCACCAACTCTTTTTTCACCTGCACAAAGCGTGCATACTGCAAAAGGCGCATTGTGTCGCAAACTTTCATTTTCAGACACCAGCTTCTCGGTACTTCTAATTTGCAAGGCCAATTCCGAAGCTCCTTGTCCGCTTAATCCATTCGCCTCTATAATTGAACAATTTGGATTGCTTTCCAAAATACATTCCCGAAATATCTCCCGCTCTGCCTGCGATATCATATCACCTTTGGTGATCACCACAATGTCAGCACAGCTCAAAAAAGGCCCCACTTTCATGGGATTATTAGGGCCGCTGGTAGCATCAATCACACAAACGCCCAAACTATTAGTCACATAAGGAGCGCATCGATGACACAAACCAGCCGTCTCCATAATCAGAAACTCCGAATTTTGCGCTTTGGCGAACTCCAAAATTGCATCTGTATTATAAATTGAGAAATGATCGGGACACATGTCCATCGATAAACCCAACTGAACAGGAACACCCAATTTGGCAAAGCGTTTGGGATCATCAGAATACAAACAGTCGATCTTAACAACCGATGGCTTTATATTCTGCTGCAGTAATATTTTCAGGGTATGAATTAGAACAGCGGTTTTTCCGGCTCCAGGAGTTCCGGCAACAATAATAAATTTCATATGATTATTATTTTATGTTTTTGATTTGTCATATAGCCTGTCCCGAATTTATCGGGAGAACTTACCATGCTGGGAGTAATCAGCCCTCTGTGTGTCAAAATCACTTTGACATGGACGTTTCATATGATTCTAATTTTCTTGATAAAGACATCCGGAAACCGTCTGCAATTAATTTTGCATGGCCGTTTCATTGATCTGTTATTTTCACATTTTCAACACACTCATCAATTGCTGGCATTATAAAAAACTCAACTCGTGAAGCAATGCCTCAAAATTGACTTCTTCTATTTTCTTGCCTGCCCGCACATCTTCTCTCAAAGTCAAAATATACTGGTCGATATCATTTAACTGCAATAGTATTTGTTTCTCACGGTAGGTACTTTCTACAATATTACACATGCCACCATTCCTCATAATAATTCTCTTTTGAGCACTTAATGCCAAAACAGGATCGTGAGTAACCACAAGAATTATTTTCCCCTCACCCGATAGCAACTGTAAAGCCTCATGCTTTTTAATGCCAGCATTCTCAATCTCATCGATTAAGACAATTGGCGATTCGCTAATAATAGCAACATCGGCTACCATTAGAGCCCTGGTTTGTCCTCCGCTCAAAATAGTTAGGTTATCGCCTGCATTTATTGGCTCGCCCGTAAGTGTATTGGCGATCGAAATAACTTGCTTTATATCAATATTGTTTTTCCCTCTGCACTTGGCGTGAAGCTTCAAAAAATCAACGACAGACATATCAGCGAAAAAATTCATATTCTGAGACAATTGAGCTACCATTTTTTTTCTGGGATCACTCCGAAGCTCATGCGTAGGAATTTCGCCATTAATTAAAATTCTGCGTTTACTTGCCGTATCTCCTTGTGCCAACTGCTCAATATCTGCAATCAGCTGACTTTTGCCGCTTCCGGTAGGTCCAACAATTCCATATATCTCGCCTTTGTTTATTCGTAAATCGGGCAAACGTTCCGAATTCCCGAACTTGTCGATGCCAGCCTGTATTGTAATTTGATGTATTTCCATAAGCTTATCCTTTAGAATTTCTATGAAACAAAGTTCACCCTTATTCTAATTGGAAGAAACAGTTTATGAACGTATTATACAAATAGGTTTTTGCACGTATCCCCTTCTTCATAAGCTATTACATGCACCACAAACACAAAAAGAAGATACAAAACCGATATTTTAAATATTTTACAAATAAGGTCTTTCACATTTTTTCGCTTCAAACACGAT
>JAQBBZ010000461.1:0-3427 GCA_032125735.1 Labilibaculum sp. | reverse complement strand
GGACGAAAAGCATTTTTCATTTCCTCGTCGCCCAACACACTTAAAGCACCATGTGTACTTCCGTGATAAGCATTTTTAAAATTGATTATCTCAGATCTACCAGTATATCGTTTGGCTAATTTTAAAGCTCCCTCGTTGGCTTCACTACCTGAATTTACGAAGTAAACCGAATTTAAACTCTCAGGAAGGTTATCAGATAATAGTTTGGCTAATTGAACTTGAGGAGTTTCGATAAACTCTCCATACACCATTAGGTGCATATACTTGTCAACCTGATCTTTAATGGCTTGTCGAACACGAGGATGTCCGTGCCCGAGGTTACTAACAGAAACGCCCGATACGAGATCCAAATATGGCTTTCCGTCCGGGCTGTACATATATATGCCTTCTGCTCTCTCAATCTCCAATGCAATAGGAAAATCAGAGGTTGTAGCTACATGCTGCAGAAATAATTGTCGATTTGTAATCATAAACAGAATTTTTATTTAAACACAAAATTCAATAAAAATCCTGCCATTAAAAAACTATCTCGTCATTAAATTAATATCTCCTAATAATTTATCCCGATATGATTTTCCAATAGGAATTGCCTTTGATCCACTACCGGTTTCAATTACTACCGAATTATCCTCAATCACGGCAATTTTACTCAAATTAACGATGTATGAACGGTGTATTCGTGAAAAACGGGCAGCAGGCATCTTTTCTTCGATTGCCTTCATTGTGAAATGTATGGTATACTTTTCATGATAGGAATTCACAACCACATAATTCTCTAAAGCTTCAATCCATAAAATATCATCATAATTCAAACGAACCAATGCCGAATTACTTTTGATAAAAATCTCATTCTTATCCTGCATAAAGCCTTCGCTGCCTTTATAGCGACGATTTGCCTTACTTGCAGCTTTAAAAAATCGACTGTAACTAATTGGTTTTAAAAGATAATCAGTAACATCATATTCAAAAGCTTCCAGGGCATACTGTTCTTTTGAAGAGATAATAATGATTTGAGGTGTAGTACTTAAACTATTCAAGAATTCCATACCGCTCATTTCCGGCATTTCAATATCTAAAAAAATCAAATCAACAGGTTCGTTTTTTTTGATATTATTTATGGCTTCAATGGCACTTGGGTAGGATGCTCCAAATGTTAAAAAATCAGTTCTTTCAATATAGCTTTCAACTACTTTTCTCGAAAGTTTATCATCGTCAATTACAACACAATTCATATAGTGGTAGTTAATTTTTATTCAAAATAGGTAAATAAATCGTATTTATCTATACCAAGGGAGTTTTCATCAAAAATAATAATCTTTTTACCATTTCCGAAACATTTGCCTAAAATATTACTCACTAGAAAACTTAACTAAATATAGTTTTCCTCAAATTGGTCACATCATTGATTTTTCTTAAGAAATTTATCCAGCAGTTCATCCCCGGATCTTACCGATTTCATTAACCAATCCAGTTTTATTTCGAGTTTTTCATCCTCTGACAATTGCCAGTTAATATCCGATCGACGAAGTTCCATAGTAAGATGATTTAATACCAAGGCTGCAGAAACTGAAATATTAAAACTTTCAGTAAAACCATACATTGGAATTTTTACAAATTCATCGGCATTATTCATTACCTCCTCCGACAAACCTAATCGCTCAGTTCCAAAGAAGAATGCGGCTTTTCCCTTAGTCAAATCAAAGTCAGGTAAAAGAATATCAGTAGTATGAGGAGTTGTTGCTACAATTCTATATCCCTGATTTTTTAATTTCGTAATTGTGCTTAAGGTATTTCTTTCTGATTTATTGTATCGATACAAATCGACCCATTTCGACGCTCCCATCACAACATCAGGATTCAAATGGTATTTATTGTAATTTTCAATCACATGCAAATCCTGAATACCGAAACAATCGCACGAACGAATTACAGCACTGGCATTTTGGGGCTGAAAAATATCTTCTAAAACCAGAGTAATATATCTCGTTCTATTTTCAACATTTCTATTTAGTAATTCTTTACGATTATCATTAGAAAAACCCTCGAGGAAATGAATTGCTTCTAGTATTATCTTCTTCTCCATTCACGAAAAATTAGGAACAAAAAAAAGGAGGTATTATGAATACACCCCCCTCTACGATCTCTTTTGACTTACAATAATCTATTGTACAGAGTCTGCTAATTCAGAACCAGCTTTAAATTTAATAACTTTTTTTGCTGGAATATTGATTGGCTTACCAGTTTGAGGATTTCTACCAGTTCTAGCATCACGCTTAGAAACAGAAAATGAACCAAATCCTACAAGTGCTACTCTATCATCACTTTTTAATGCTTCAGTAGTAGTTTCAATGAAAGCATCTAATGCTTTTTTAGAATCAGCCTTGGTCAAACCTGCTTTGCTTGCAATTGCATCAATTAATTGAGCTTTGTTCATAACTTTATAAAATTTTAGGGTTAAAAATTGCTTTAAATTTGAATCATATACAAATATAAAGGATTTCTAATGGTTTGCAAATTTCCTTTAAGAAAAAATAAAAAATTTAACCTTTAAAAGATTGCAACATAATAAAAGCCTATTTTTTCAGGATATCCCCAGAAACAATAAAGAGCAGAATGAGAATTAAATCATAACGCTATTTAAATCTGATTATTACTTAACAAAAACTCAAACCCATTTGTCTCCATATTCAATTATTACAAACATAAATCATACACAAAACCCAAAACCACTCATGCCTAAAACACTATCTAACAATCCAATAGAAAGGGTGAGTAAAATAAAAACAACCAACACCCGATCTTCTCAAATCTCATTTAAAACGAACATTCTAATGATCTATATCATTATGAGATGATTAGTAACAAAAGGCTGTTCATAAACAATGACAGCCTTTTACGACATCTTTATTTAAGCAAAAGGAAGCTTTTAAAGGCTAAAAAATCCTTACTTATTAAAATGCTCTTTTTTTCTTTCCCTAAACACTCCTGAAGGTAATCCGGCACTCTAATTTCAGTATTCAGCACCTTTTCAACTGTATCCTTAAATTTTGCAGGATGGGCTGTTTCAAGAAAAACGCCTACTTCACTTTCCGTATTTAAGTATTTTTTCAAGCCTAAATATCCAACAGCACCATGCGGATCGAGAATGTATTTATTCCTATTATATACATCCGCTATCGCATCTTGTGTTTCTTTATCAGAAAACCATGCTCCCTTTACATCCTTACTAATATCCGCATGATTCTCCTGATACAATTCCATCATACGTGCAAAATTACTCGGAGCACCAACATCCATTGCATTTGAAATGGTTTGAACTGAAGCTTTCGGTTCATATTTCCCTGTATTCAAATAATCTGGCACAACCTTGTTTATATTTGCTGATGCAATAAATGAATCGATCGGCAAGCCCATTTGTTTTGCCAAC
>JAQBBZ010000460.1:0-2746 GCA_032125735.1 Labilibaculum sp. | reverse complement strand
TCTGGAGCTTGGACAAACGATCATTCATCCTTTCGATGATCCCAAAATAATTGAAGGTCAAGGAACCATTGGTTTGGAAATTCTGCAGCAAATCAATGAACCCATCGATTATCTGTTTTTGCCGATTGGCGGAGGTGGTTTGGCTTCCGGAGTGGGAGCATGGATCAAGGAATTCAGTCCGAATACAAAAATTATTGGTGTTGAGCCCGAAGGCGCTGCTTCCATGAAAATGGCATTTGAAAAAAAGGACAATGTTGCTTTGGATACCATAGACCGATTTGTAGATGGTGCTGCAGTAAGAAAAGTGGGCGATCTTACCTGGAAAATATGCGAAAAGGTTCTGGATGGAATCGTAGTTGTTCCGGAGGGATTGATCTGCTCCACTATTTTGCAGATGTACAATGAAGATGCAATTGTGGCTGAGCCTGCAGGAGCCTTGTCTATTGCCGCTTTGCAAGTAATGAAAAAAGAAATAAAAGGGAAGAACGTAGTTTGCGTACTAAGCGGAAGCAACAACGACATCACTCGAATGGAGGAAATAAAGGAAAGAAGCCTCTTATACGAAGGTTTAAAGCACTATTTCATGGTTCGTTTCCCACAACGTTCGGGAGCTTTAAAAGAATTTGTAAATGACGTATTAAGTCCTGGTGACGACATTACACATTTTGAATATTACAAAAAGAGTAGCAGGGAAAAAGGCCCGGCAGTGATCGGAATCGAAGTACAAAATCCTTCCGATTTACAGCGCCTGCAACAACGAATGACCGAGCGCAACTTTATTTTTGAATACCTGAACGATAAAACGGATTTGTTTCAGTTCATTGTTTAATTATGAATTGATAACAATTAAAAAAAGCGATAGCCGGTAATTGGTTATCGCTTTTTTTTGCTGTGTTAAAATCAGAATAACTTTACTTACACACTTTATAGGATACTGCTATTTTTTCGTTACAATTATTTTGTAAATAAGGAATCAGGTAAAACACTTAAGCCTATTTCCAATCTTGCTTTGTTTACAATTTCTTTATTTTCTATACTGGCTTTTTTAAACTGAGTATGGTAGAGAGAATATCCCTTGTGAAACACATAGTATTTATCCAAAATTAATGCTAATGCTTTAGGTTTCATATTGCCCTTCTCAACCTCTTTTTTTAATAAAATGAATGTGTGTTCCTTAACAACTTCTGAAGGATTGTGCAGTAGTATCGCAGGTGCGGCTAAACTCACACTTTCATACTTTCTATAAGATTTACCTAGTAGTTTTTCATTCGGGTAACCATGCTTTTCTATAAAATCTATTATACGAACAAAGTTAAGAGAGTCTATCTTTTGCATTATAATAATACCTTCTCTACTATTATTAACAAGTCTAATTGTTTGATCACTACCATACATTTCACTTAATGCAAATGCTAGACTATCAGATTTACAAACACTTTTATTATTTTGCACTCTTAAATTGCAAAAAGAACAGGAACCAAGATATATCGCTATAATTATTATTTTGAAACAATACACTTTAATTTTGACATTGTTTTTCAAATTTTTCATATCAAGTTTATTAAAAAATAGTGAGAGGTTTGCTAAAATACTTGCTAACGTAAAAGGTGTATTGGCCGACGCATATCGGTCGATAATATGTGTACTAAAGTAGTGATTCGAAACAAAGATTCAACCTGTCAAAGCTGCCAACTTGCAGGGATGTGAGTAATTGCACAAAAAAAGCTTTTCTATTTTGGAAAAAGGGCCAAGAGGAGAGTCATTTTATCTATTGCAGTTCGGCTTTAGCCAACTGAAATTAAAATA
Source organism: Labilibaculum sp. (assembly GCA_032125735.1). GTDB lineage: Bacteria > Bacteroidota > Bacteroidia > Bacteroidales > Marinifilaceae > Labilibaculum. The sequence goes on along the minus strand of JAQBBZ010000460.1, from coordinate 940 downwards.
TTTTGAGTGTTTTGCTTTAGCATCATCTTACTTCTTCAATCTCTTGCTTGCAAGGGTATCATTAAAAACAAAGGGCTTCACATTGTGTGAAACCCTTGGCTGTAGTTTTAAACCAATTCGGTATCTACTTCGTTTGTTTTGTAACGGCGTTTTACCAATTCATTGTTTTTAGCGATTAACTCGGCAATGGTTTTGGTGGTAGCTTCGTAGGTGGCAGGCTTTACCTTTGCCATGGTGTTCATATATCCCATCAAGTCATCATTAATCTCTGCGATGCCTTCTTTCTTCAATTGACTTGCTGAAGCTAAATCTTTCTTCACACTTTCGCCCTCGGCTTGTTGCAAGGCCAAATTTTCAAAATCTTTTTGAGCCATATCTAATTTTGCAATTGTTTCGGGAACACCTTGCAGTTTTGCTATAGCAGCTACAACATCGGGCTTACTTAAATCGTTGAGTAAGGAGACAATATCTGCCGACTCCTCGGAATAATCTTCTTTTTGTATGCTCAAACCATACTGCTCCAATACATTGTTTACTATCAGAGCGGCATTTTGTAGTTCAACAATAGGAATATGTACATAGCCTTCTACCAACTTAAACAAGGCTTTAATTTCCATATCGCGCACATGGTCTTTCTCTGCCAATTGAGAGTAAATCGTTAATCGCTTTAAAGCCTCGGTGAGTGCGGTGTTTATTGCACTTATTTTTGCAATAATAGAAGTTAAATAAATATTAGAACTCCAATCGTTTTTCGCGAGTGCTTTTAGAATAAGGCTTAGTAGTGCACTAAGGTCGCCATTACGACTGGTTGTCTTAATTTTGGAAATCAATGTCATAGCTTATCATTTTAAATTAATATTTATGGATTATTCAAACTGTCATTTTTTGTTTTGTACTCAGTACATTGTGTCAAAACCCAAGTTTTCAAGCTTTGTACTCC
>JAQBBZ010000459.1:0-4467 GCA_032125735.1 Labilibaculum sp. | reverse complement strand
TTGTTATATGCCTTAGTGTTTGTGCCAAAAACATCCCCTCGTTTTTAGGATGGGTTTGTGTATTATTTCTTTCGCAACGATAGGCAGCTTAAGGAAAGGCAACAAAAAGAACAAACATCAGGCTATTCATATAGAATGGATGTATTTTGGGGCTGCAAAGAATCAGGGGCAGTCAGAAGGTCAAGCATGGATCTTTCAAATGCTTTGGCAGATTTAAGAAAAACAAATTAAAAAGAAGTAAAACCTTCCCGGGAGAAATCCCGGGCATTAACATTAAAACATTGCTGTTCTGCAACAATTAACATACAATGAAACAATAAGATAAAGATGTAACACCTAAAAAAGGGATAAGCATCATGAAAAAATCAATTAAATCAAATCTTTCACATCTCAGTATTTCCTCTCAAATAACCAGACAACAAAACAGAATAGAATACATGGAAAGGCATATCAAAGAATATGCAGAATGCCCAAAATTAATCAACAGAAGAACCACTAAAGCGTTAAAAAAATATGAATTGGTGCTTTGTATCGAGCAGAAGGAATTAAGGCGTTTAAAGAAAATTTTGGAAGCGGAAAAGCAATCAGGAAGGATTTGTATATCAGAAAGATTGGAAACATTATTTAAGATAGCCAAAGGATTAAAGCCTTGGCTATCTAAGGAAATTGATGATTTAATTAAGTGATTAATTTAAACTCTAAAGCAACTTCGCCTAATTCATCCAGGGAATCTTGATCTGTTTGTGCATAAAAATCCCTGGATGATAATGATTTAAGATTATTTATTTGCCATTGCCATCCGGTTTCAGTTTTCTTTCTATAAACATTCCTTTCAACCAATGTATCGATATCATCTAATACTCCGAGATTCGCTCCAATATCCCTACGTAAACTCCAAAATTTTGCTTTAACTGTCTTTCTAATTGCCGGAAGTTTCATTTTAATACTCCTGTGTTTTAGTGAAATCTTCGATGCTTTCCCATTGTTTTGAATCCCAATTTGTCAGCCTCTCTCCGTTTTCACAGTCTATAATATCAATAACTCCTGTTTCAAACAATTGTTTCATTTTATCATATGAGTAGTTTGACCCTGTAACACATCCAAATTCATCAATTAGCAAATATTTAAATTTCATAACTCTCCCTTATTATAATGATGCTATATATAGCCATGTTAAAAACGCTTCTTTTGTTTCGAATTTCAAAATTACCCACGGATTGTCTGGATTTCCGCAAGCTTTATAATAGCCATCTCTTTTTGCAAGCTTTATTATTTTTTTAAAAGCTTTTAAATCTCCTTTATTTACTTCGATAGTTATCATTTAAAATTTAATTGTTATCCCAAAAAAAGTTTTTTTATTTTTAATATCAAAATCCAAAATATATTTTTTATTACAAAGCTGTTTGTATCTTTGGATTGTTTTGATATTGTTGTTAACTTCCAAGCTAAATCTGGATTTACAAAATATTAATCCAATTTTTACATACCATGGAATTTCTATGTCAGACAATTTCTTTTTCATAATTGCTGCTCTAAATTTTTAAATATTTCAATTTGTGTATCAATGCATTCGACAAATGTAACTAAAGCTTTTTCCCGGATCGCATTAACAAATATTTGTTTTTCTAAATTTGCATGCAGTGAACTTCCTAAATTAGATCTTTCATTATAGCTCAAATATTCATTGTGATATTCAGATAATAATTCTTTTGTAAATTTAATAACTCTTTTGTCATTTAACTGAGTTGTAATATCGTCCATTTTTTTAAATATTTTTTTTAACCATGAGCGATCAAGTTTTTTTAAGTCTTTATGAGAAATTGCATCAGGACTAAAATTTCGATATCTCTTTAAAAGGTTCATTGCCCCTAATGCTTCATATTTCAAAAATCTTAACCGATTAATTATGACATGCGGCAATACAAACACTTCGTGATTACAGCTGATTTCAACAATACTATCAAATTGATCAATAACATTCTTCAATTTTTGTTCAGATGTATTTTTAATTCTGGCTCCATGTTCAGTCGCATTGATATATTGTATTTCTGGATATTCATCAATCAGAATTTCACAAATCTCTTTTATTGATATCAACGAAGGTGATGTATGCACTTTTCTGCCATCACAGCCTTCGATAAACACACTTTCGCTATTAATAGACACATTATTACCACCATTTAAAACACAGCCTTCAGCATGGTCTTTTTCGCCTGAATAAGCGAAGTCCATTCCGGCAAAAACAATCGGATTACATCCAAAAATTTGAGCGGAAAACAAACCAAGGTGAGTAACACAAGAAATGTCTTTGATCACACAAATTTTTTGATATAAAATATCTTCCATCATTTTACAGGTTGTTTTATTTTGTGTTGCAAAATAAATGTTCTTGAACTTTATTTTATTTGCAATTTCTGGAGTTGATTCACACAGCATAATTAAATTTGTTTGTGATAATAAATGTTGAACCGGTTCAAGCTTTTTATATGTTATTTGTCTGAAATCTACTGTCACAATATAGTCAGGAACAATATTATTATTTAATAACGGAACAACAGCACTATCAACAGCAATTATTATACATTTGTCTTTGGTTTTAGATAAATTATCGATATTTTTTGAAAGACTCGGACCTGCAGCAACAATAATTGCGGGTTTGTTGTCATAGGCGTTTTCTAATTTTTTTAATGAAGTTGCTTTTGATAAAGTTAACAGATTTTCAAATCTGTTCTTAAAAAAATACTTACTGATTTGAGAGGTCTTATAAGTATCTTTTATTTTAATATCAAAACATTTAATTGTCTCAATAATATTCTGATACCAACTTTCATTATGTTGTATTATCTCTCCGAATTCAATAATTATAACCTGGGAGCAAGCTCTTAAAATATCTTCCTTAGATTGCATAATTTTATACAAATTTGGATTTTCATCGAAAATAAATTTAATGTTTTCATGAAGAATCGGGTCAGCAAAGCTAAATAATTTCGCTTGTTTATTTATATCGCGGTCAAAAAATAAAATTTTATTATTATAACCTGCAGTCTGTATAATTGGAATTATTGTTTCCGGATCAATTCCAATTATACAAATTAACTTGTCTTTAACTTGTTTAATCTGTTTTATCATTTGCTCCATTTATTAATCCTTATTCTTTATAATTAAATAATGTGACAATGCTTTTTTAACTTGCCGGTATAGCTCATCGTTTGATTTTTTAACATTTATTTCTAAAGTATTTATGTCTATTTCAATTGATTCAATTATACTTGTTGCTTCTAATTCAACTAAAAGATTGATAAGATCTTGTTCGAAAACAGGGTGATTTAACTTATCTGCTTTTGCTTTGCGTTGGTGGTTATTCATTTTATTAATTTTTCCTCATGTTTTAAAGTTAACAATTGTTTCGATCTGATGTTTAATCAATATCGATTTTAATTTGCTTTGTGTTATTTTAATACAAATTCCGTTCATTGGATAGTGTGTAATTCTTTCAAACTGCTTTAGTATTAATATTGCATTCTTCACGATCTGAGAATAACTATATCGAACATTATATAAATCTTCAAACAATATAAATGTCCTCGGGGTATTATAATCCTCTTCCTGCCCAACCCGAACAATTATTCCCTTACCTATTTTTTCTTCGTGAGAATTATCTAATTTAAAATTTGGAACCGCAATCTTTATTTTATTTTTATCATTCGTAAAAAACATATTTGTTAAATCAAATCCATCAGATATAAATAAATCTCCGGAGAACCTTTCACACTCCTTTCCGATAAAATACGGACAAACACCAAACATTGTAGAACCAACATCATGAACTGATTTTAGCCACTTCTTCAAATCATCAATATCGAATATGACTCTCATGTGTTTATTATAGTGATTTTGAGCGGGTTTGCATTGATCTGATATGATAGTGTCGGCTTTGCAAACATTCTTGAATGCAGTCCTTTTTGGACGTGTATTGCGAAGCTTAACTATTGGCTGTTGTTTCTTTTTTCTCATATTGTTCTTTTTTAGTTAAAAATTAAAAACCGCATAGCAACCGCTTGGTAGATTACTATGCGGTTAGTTGTCCTGACAATCTTCTTAAAAAAATCAGGACGGTAAACAGATATTTCACATTTCTGATGATGTCATTACAACATCTAATTCATAAAACCTCCTTATAAGTTAATCTTTGCAAAATAAAAACTATTTGACAATTTGTTATAACTTTTTAGTCGAAATTGTCAATTAATATTTACCCTTGAGCCCAAATATGACTTCTCAAAAGTCTTTCTATTTCTGACCATTTTTGTTTTCGTGCATAAGCAACAGAAGCATAAGCAGCAACAGAAGCAGCAGTATAAGAAGCATAAGCAGCAACAGAAGCAGCAGCAGCAACAGAAGAAGTATAAGAAGCATAAGCAGCAACAGAAGCATAAGCAGCAACAGAAGCAGCAGCCTTCAACTCTT
>JAQBBZ010000458.1:0-4259 GCA_032125735.1 Labilibaculum sp. | reverse complement strand
GTAAGCGTTGATAGTATACCTGATAAAGGATCAAAATTTGAATTATATCTTCCCCTAAAAAAATAGATACATATGGAACAAGTTAAAATTTTATTAGCAGAAGATGATGCTAATCTAGGCCTTCTACTAAAAGAGTATTTAATTGCAAAAGGCTATAATACTACGCTTAGCGAAGATGGAGATAAAGCATATGACGAATTTTTAAAGAATCCATATGATTTATGCATTTTTGATATTATGATGCCTCATAGGGATGGTTTTACTTTGTCGAAAGATATTCGTTTGATCAATAGTGAAATTCCAATTATTTTCTTGACCGCAAAGTCTATGAAAGAAGATGTGCTTGAAGGATTTAAACTGGGAGCTGACGATTATATGACGAAACCATTTAGTATGGAAGAGTTGTTGGTTCGTATCGAAGCTGTTTTGAGAAGAACTTCGGGAGTGAAAAGTGAAAATACTCAGGAAGAGTTCAAGCTAGGGTGCTTTTTGTTTGATTCAAAGAAACAATTTCTTAAAAATGGAGACGTTACGACTAAGCTAACAACAAAAGAATCGGAATTATTAAAGCTTCTTTGTAATAATGTTAATAAAGTGTTAGAGCGTAATTTAGCTCTTAGAACCATATGGTCCGACGATAATTATTTTAATGCCAGAAGTATGGATGTTTACATTACTAAGCTTAGAAAGCATTTGAAGCCTGAGCCAGGCATTGAAATTATCAATGTTCATGGAAGAGGATACAAACTGATCATGTAATAGTTTACCTGATATAAAAAACGCCGATCATTTGATCGGCGTTTTTTTATGTGATATCAATCCTTGGATTTTATCTAGAAATCGGATTGTTCTGATTCTTGTTCTGATCCTTGTTCTAATTTCTGATCCGCTTTTAGTTCAGCTTTAGCTACTTCTTTTTCACGTTGTATCATATCCTGATACATGCTACGCATATATTTGATGCCAAATTGCAAAGCTTCGCTTTTGCTTTGAAAATTTGCTTTGATTAATTGGTGCATGCTTAACTCTTCGATTGGGTCACCAGTGTAATAGAAAATATCTATATTAGGTCTGTTGCCTTTTTTTTTGATTTCCATTCCGAACCAGGTTTCGAATTCCTGATCTCCTACTTTAATATGACGTACAAATTTTATCATTTTCTGTTTTTATTTCTGCTGCGAAGATACTTCATTTTTTTTAAAGGTTGGATGTTCATCGCTTGGAAGGTAAAAAAAATGAGAATCATCGTTTTGAGGATCCTCATTACTAATAAAGTTAATTTACGTTTTTATAAAGAAGGTTGTGGGGTGATTACATCAGATAGTATCTCATGATAGCGCCCCGAATAATTTTTCAGACACCAATTTTTAAGTTTCTCAAAATCCGTTGGGGTAAGCCATTTAAAGGCTTTCGTTAACTCTTTGCGGAAAAGAGCGAAATCAAAACTAACATTTGCCAGGACGATTTTTGTTTGTTCAAGCATGATTATTCAAGTTTATAGTTTTTAATAGAGCTTGTATTGCTAATCTACAACTTTCTTTGTGGTTTGAAGAATGCATTAACAAGGCTTAACATTTTTTATAGTTTAATTAATGAAATCTATTTAATTTATTGTTGCTGAATTTATAAGAAATAGAAGGCATAAAAAAAGGAGCTGTTAAAGCTCCTCATTTTGTTTTTTTTCCAATTCTTTTATCTTTTTCTCCTGATTGTTCAGCAGTACCATCGAGATTGTGAGAATAAACATGACAATTAATTCGATGTATATTCCACTTCTGTCAGGATTTGTTGCAGGGGAGTTTAATAGGTTAAGTATTGCAGCCACCATTATTAAGAAGGTGGACATGATCAATAGGAGTTTTATTAGTTTCATATGCTATTAGATTAATTCGTGGAATGAAATTATTAAAAATTCAGATCAAAAAAAAATGGCCTTCCAAAGAAAGCCATCGTATTTTATTTGTCCAGAACAAAATCCGGTTTTTTTAATTCTAATCTGTTTTTTACTGGATTGGCATAAATTTCAAGGAAAATTTGATTCAATCTTTCAGGATCTCCTTCATCAGCATTAATTTTCTTTTCCATATGCTTTAAGAAAAGATCTTTTTCTTCAGCTGTATATTTATGAGCAAATTCATTCGTTTCATTCACGATATCATAGGCAATGTAATTGTCAGGCCAAAGTTTGTAGTTCTTGTGAATTCTGTAGTCAATCAAATCTGCAAGAGCTTTGAATTTATCTCTACTGTCATCCATCTCTTCAATAACATCAAGCATTGCAGAGATTGGTTTTCCTATTACAAAATTAACGCGACCTTTATCATTGGTCATTCCTTTAATCATGCTTCTTAAATCATCCTTAGGAGTTTTTTTATAACCTTGATTGGTTTCTTTTCTATAAACTTCTATGGTTTTCATTCCATCGCATGGCTCATATTCGTATGAGATCGCAACAGGAACAATTCGTAAGCTTTTAAAGTGCTCCGAGAAAGTTAATTCGCCACTCATTTGCAACATCTTCAACAAACTTTGTTGAGTTCTGTCATCACCATCTTTTGTACGTCCTTCTCTTTGTGCAATCCAGATAGATGCCTTTTTAGTGTTTAAAGCATACTGAATATAGTTTGAAAGAAGCTTAGAGCTGGTAAGCATTTGACGAACACTTACGTTACGTTGAACAACAAAGCTTTTGTTTAGTTTAACCAAGTCAGCTATCCATGGTTGAATCAAAAGATTACTTCCGATAGCTATTTCAGTTGTTTCAAAACCATTGTTGTGAAGCATTACATTTAGTAATGCAGAATCTAGAACGATATCACGATGATCCGAAATAAAAAGATAACTTTCTTTAGGATCAAGATTTTCCAACCCATCAATGCTTATGCCTTTGGTGGTGTGGTCAATAATATGTTGTGCTAGTCGAACAATGAAGTTGCTTTGAAATTCTTTTATTGTTTTGACCTCCCCTAGTGCTTTCACGATCATTTCTTTCGAAAATCCCGGGAATAACTGTTGGGCGAAACGAATAAAAGCTTCTTCATTTATTAAACGTCCTATGGTTTCAGTAACCTCGGAATCGTTATATGGTCGAATAGCATCAAAATCTGAGTCGGTGAACATGCTTGGTTCTTTTTGTTTAAGGAAAGGCAAAAATAGGCAAATTATATGGAATGTCTAGGAAATAGAGCTTGCTTTTGTTTCTGACAGTGATTAATTTCACTGAAAATTAAATGTATATATTTAAAAAGCTTGGTCTATGTTGCTGTGATTGGGCAGGATGGCGTTTAAATCTTGGTGTATTTATCTGTCAAATCGACAGGAGATCGGTAATAATCAAATTTGGCAAATAATTTGATTTAATGCAGTAGTTTATAGAAATTACATATGTATTTTATTTAAAGGGAGGAATATAATGAGTGGAATTTGGATCATATTTATCGCATTTACTTTATTGAGTTGGTTGGTGAGTAGTCAGTTAAAATCGAGATTTAAGAAATACTCTAAAATACCAACGGCCAATGGTATGACAGGTCGTGAAGTTGTGGAGAAAATGTTGCGTGATCATGGGATCACTGGAGTTAGGATTGGCTCTGTTGACGGACAGTTGTCAGATCATTACAATCCGACAGAAAAAACAATCAATTTAAGTCAGGATGTTTACAATGGGAGGAATGTTGCAGCAGCAGCCGTGGCAGCGCATGAAACTGGTCATGCAATTCAACATGCCGAAGCATACATGTGGTTGCAAATGCGATCAGCTTTAGTGCCTGTTGTTAGTTTTGGTTCAAAATGGGTGCAATGGGTTCTTTTGGCAGGAATTCTAATGGTAAATACTTTTCCGCAACTGCTTTTGGCAGGAATCGTATTGTTTGCCGGTACAACTCTTTTTAGTATTATAACCTTACCTGTTGAAGTGGATGCCAGCAGAAGAGCACTGGTTTGGTTAAAAACATCAGGTATTACGACCTATGAAACCCAGAAAAGTGCTTTCGATGCATTAAAATGGGCAGCGTACACCTATTTTGTAGCAGCTCTTTCTTCCTTGGCAACTCTGCTTTATTATGTAATGATTTATATGGGAAGACGCGATTAAATAAATATAAAGCGGATCGCTACATTGAATAAAATCCTTTTACTGCCAGGTAATTCACTTCCGGGTGGAAAAGGATTTTTTTAATTTTATAGATCAATGGATTACTGTGTTTTTCTATTTTTTTAAATGAATAGTAAAGAATTAGAATCCTTTTCTTATTTTTAAT
>JAQBBZ010000457.1:0-40434 GCA_032125735.1 Labilibaculum sp. | reverse complement strand
GCGTCAGTAAACTGATAGCTGGTTTCTGTTTCACAAATTTCATCATCAGCCCCTGCGTTAACGACTGGTATTGGTGTTAAAGTCAGTACCATTTCATCACTTACCGAAGAGCAAGATCCTATCCCATTTCCTGTCTTTGTTAAAGTTACCGATCCTGTATCTGTTGAACCGATTGTATAGATTGGGTTTTCTGCATTGTCATTATTAAAACTGCCATCGCCAGATGTTGTCCACAATGTTGACGATGTGTTGGAAGAACTTCCGCCTGTAAGCTGATAGCTGGTTTCTGTTTCACAAATTTCATCATCTGCTCCCGCACTCACAATTGGTGCAGAAGTTAAAGTCAGTACCATTTCATCACTTACCGAAGAGCAAGATCCTATTCCGTTCCCTGTCTTTGATAAAGTTACCGATCCTGTATCTGTTGAACCGATTGTATAAATTGAGTTTTCTGCATTGGCATCATTAAAACTACCATCGCCAGATGTTGTCCACAATATTGACGATGTATTGGAAGAACTTGCGTCTGTAAACTGATAGCTGGTTTCTGTTTCACAAATTTCATCATCAGCCCCTGCGTTAACGGCTGGTATTGGTGTTATAGTCAGTACCATTTCATCACTTACCGAAGAGCAAGATCCGGTTCCATTTCCTGTCTTTGTTAAAGTTACCGATCCTGTATCTGTTGAACCGATTGTATAGATTGGGTTTTCTGCATTGTCATTATTAAAACTACCATTGCCAGATGTTGTCCATAAAATAGAGGACGTGTTCAAAGAAGAAATACTTACAAGTGTATAGGTAGCTTCTGTTTCACAAATTTCATCATCAGCTCCCGCACTCACAATTGGTGCAGAAGTTAAAGTCAGCACCATTTCATCACTTACCGAAGAGCAAGATCCTATTCCGTTCCCTGTCTTTGTTAAAGTTATCGATCCTGTATCTGTTGAACCAATTGTGTAAGTTGGATTTTCGGTCGTTGGATTATCAAAACTACCATTTCCAGAGCTTGTCCATAAAACGGAGGACGTATTTAAAGAAGAAATACTTGCAAGGGTATAAGTCGTTTCTGTTTCACAAATTTCATCATCGGCTCCTGCGCTTACAATTGGTGTAGAAGCTAAAGCCAGTACCATTTCATCACTTATTGAAGAGCATGAACCTTGTCCGTATCCTGTTTTTATAAAAGTCACAGGAGTAACATCTAAAGGGTTAATGGTGTAAATTGGATTCTCTATAGTTGCATTATTAAAACTACCATTTCCTGATGTAGTCCATAAAATGGAGGATGCATTTAGAGTAGGATTACCAATAAGTGTATATTCGGTTTCTGTCAAGCAGATTTCAGTATCAGCTCCTGCATCAACCACAGGAGATTCATTAAACCAAACAGTTATATCTTTACTTGAAGTACAAACAAAATTATCTATTTTTAATGTAAACTCATACTGGCCAAATTCAGTAACGGAAACAGCGGTTACAAATTCAAATGGTTTTTCAATAGTAACTGTTGCGCTTGCAGGTTTTGACTTTACTAACCAAGTAGGATTCCCTACACTAGCACTGCTTACTGTTAGTATGCTGTTTAAAGAATTACAAACCGGAATAATAGTCTTAGGGTCAGGCGAAGGTGGTTGATAAAAATTGACGGTGATCACATCAGAATCAGTACAAGTACCGTTAGTAACAGTCCAAGCAAATTGGTAATTTTCGCCATAATCCTCAACTGTAACAGTGGCATGAGGATCAGAATCGCTCTTGCTGTAGCTTATTGTACCTGCAGGTCCTGAGATTTTACTCCATGCACCAACTCCTGTAGCGTTAAATGTGAAATCGTGACTACAAGCATTTCCTCCGGAACCTGCATCTGCAACTACATCAGCACAGGGACCCGAAGTACAAATTTGGAAATCACCTGTTTTACCTGAGAGGTCATATACCCTAATGTAAAGGATTTCGTAGGCTGTTCTGGCTGTAAAATTTGCTATTGTATATTCAAAAGGATCAACTGGGTTGAAACAACCAATTTCGGCTAAATTATCACATAATCCTTCATAAACGGTAAAATTCACTTTATTAAGCCCAATACCATCTCTATCTTCTGTAAATGTTTGAATTGTAATTTCGCCGGAACTTGGAACAACAGCTGAAAACCAAACGTCGTTACCTTGATATAGACCACAACTTGGAGTAGGAATACTGCTATCAAAAGCTTCACTATCTGTAGCCAATAGATTATTATAAAGAGTAAATACACAAGCTAAGTTGGTTGAAAGAGGGATAGCATCACAAGGTAAATCATTCAAGGGGACTGGAGGTGGTGAACTAGGAAGTGTCGCTAGATTAGGATAAACATTATCTTTAAAATTTACACTAGCCGATAATCGGCTAAATGTTCCCATTACAACCGATGCAAATAACAATAAAAAAAGTACTACATAGAGTAAAGGTCTTTTCATTTAATTATTAGTTGAATTTTTCATCAATATTTTCCTCTTAAAAATGAATGTATCAAAAATACATATAATAAGTTTGGTTCCATAAATCAATAAAATATAATTTCATCAAACTTTCCATATGGCAATACCGATATAACTTATTATTCCAGAACAAAATAGGAATATAATTTATACGATTTGAAATATAAAAAAGTTCGTTGAGTATTATTGATGAATTCACCAAACATTATTATTCATCCATTAAAAATATAGAAAACATCTGTAATGGCAAGCTATTGGTCTTATAGATAAAGAAATTAGCATCTACAGTCTTTATTGTAGATGCTAATTTCCTGAATGTGATCACACTTTTTCCATTGCGAAATGTATGATCTTAGTTAAATGTGGTACTAAATAATAATCTAAAATCGGAGATTGTCAGAAAAGAAGATTAATTTATTCATCACGAATTGCTTCAATGGGACGAACTTCCATCGCACGCTTTGCTGGTATTACTCCTGCAAAAATCCCTGCAAAGATTAAAATCCCTAATGCTATCATTGCCACATTAAAGTCTACCTCTGGATTTGTAAACATGGAATTATCCCCCCCCCCGTTTTCAAGAGCTTTATTTAGGAGTTCCAATATAATAACACCAAAAACAAGACCAAACCATCCTGCAATGGCCGTTAGCACAACAGATTCCGTTAAAATTGAGCTTATTATAACTGAAGGAGATGCTCCTAATGCCCTTTGAATTCCAATTTCTTTGGTTCGTTTTTTCACAATAAAAAGCATAATATTACTAACTCCAATAATCCCGGCAATAAGGGTTCCTATACCAACAATCCAAATTAGTCCTGCTATACCCATAAATAGATTATTGATTTTAATAAATTCCTTTTCGATATTCTCGCTGCCTATGGCACGATCATCATCCGGATGAACGGAATGACGCCTTTTTAGTAATGCTTTAACCTTCTCCTCAACATAACTAGCGGTATAATCACTTTTCGATGTAATGGAATAATGGCCTACTCTATTCCCATAATTATATGTTTTTTGAAGGGTTGTAAATGGTATAAAAACACATTGATTCTGCCATTCTCCCCAGCCTTGATTGTGCATAGATTTAAAGGTACCAACTACTTGAAAAAAAACTCCGTTCAATTTGATGTATTCCCCTATTGGGTTTTCGTCTTTTTCGAATAAAACCTCAATCACCCGATCGCCAATTACAGCAACTTTCCTGGTGTCATTAATATCGACCTGATTCAAAAATCGACCATCAGTTATGGTTACCGGATCAATTAAATTTACATCGGGGACATCACCAAGAATACTGAAAGCTCCAGTTTTTAAACCTCTTATAACATTATTGTCGCCATCACCACCTCGAGCTTGAATTCTGGGGGCTAGTAATTTCACTTCAGGAATGTTATCCAAAATAGCCTTAGTATCTTGATTTGTAAAATGATATCTACGACCTTGCTTGTAGCCTTTATAAGGTTTAGTGGTTGGCTGTGTCCAAATAAAAACTGAATTTGTTGCAAAATCACCCATTCCATAATAAACACCATTCTCAAGACCTTTACCTGATCCAAGCATTATAATAAGCATAAAGATTCCCCAAAAAACTCCAAATGCAGTTAAAAAGGTTCTTAATTTATTGCTTTTAAGAGCCATGTAAACTTCTGTCCATCTATCCCGATCAAACATCCTGTTGTAATTTTCAGATTAATATTTTATTCGTGAGCTAAAGCCTCTATTGGTTTAACATTTGCCGCTTTCCATGCAGGAAAAAAACCAGCTAACAATCCGGCAAAAACCAAAACCAAAGTTGCTTGTATGCCTACACTTAGATCAACCGAAGGGTTCATAAAAAACTCTATTTGAGTATGTGGTGCAAGAACTTCTAAAAGTATTACTCCTAAAACCAAGCCCATATATCCGGCTGCACTGGTAATTAGAACTGATTCCAGTAAAACCAAACTAACAATTGAATTTGGTGTCGCTCCCAGCGCTTTACGAATTCCTATTTCTTTGGTACGCTCACGAACAACAATTATCATGATGTTGCTTACTCCAACAATACCTGCAATAATTGTAAAGACACCTATGATCCACACAAAAATTCTTATTCCGGAAAACAGAGCCATGGTACGTTGATAGTTTTCCATATTATTATTGATCCACATTGCTCTCCTATCTGTAGGATCAAATTTATGGCGGGCAGCAAATGATTTTCTTAGGTATTCCTCCATGGCTTTAAGAGATTCAATATCGTGAGTGTTTGTTGTAAAGGACATGTTTGATATTCGATTGGCCCCGTTAAATACTTTTTGAGCCGTAGAAATGGGAACATATACTCGTTGTAAATCTCTCTCAGAATAATCTGTAAAAACGCCAATTACCTGAAATGGTATTCCATTAATTTTTATGTATTTACCAATGGGTTCTTCTCTTTTAAACAAGGCTTTTTCAACTTCCGTACTGATGGTAACCACCTTTCTAAATTCCTTAACATCAACGTCATTCAAAAATCGGCCCTTAACATTCGAAGTACTCTCTAAGGTCTCGGTATCAGGATGAACAGCAATAATATTGTAATTCACGAACTCTGTTTTGTAAGAGATTAAATTGTTTCTAAAAATGGAATATCTGGAACTTATTTTATCTACATCTAAGCCAGAATCTTTTGTTTTTTGATAATCGTCATTGGTAAATTGAATTTGCCGACCAGCCTTCATACCATTATAAGGCATACTAGTACGGCCACTGTAAATCCAGAGGCTATTTTCGGCATCTTGCTTGAATTGATCCAAAACACCATTTTGCAGACCGTTACCCGATCCTAATAAAATAATTAACATGAAGATACCCCAGGAAACACTGAAGCCTGTTAGAATAGTTCGAAGTTTGTTTTTTCGAATGGTTTCAAAAATTTCTTGCCACTTATCAAGATCAAACATGATTTCTTATTTAGAATTTCACAACTAGAATATAGACGCACGAAGCATACATATCGTTACAACTGTGATGTCCTAAAATTGGTGGTATTTAATAGCGGGAGGTTTTCTTACCTGCAAGTTATAGAAAGATTTGAAAGAAATCAAAAAAATATTAAAATTAAGCCAAGCTATACAAAACGAATTGACAGATAGGATTCTATCGCGGATTAAATTATTCTTTTAATCTTCTTTAACGTTCCTTAGCAGCTGTTAACCATGCTTTCCCTTATCTTTGAGACATAGGCTTAGAAATAAGAAAAAGTAGTTTTATCATAGATTGAGATTAAGGTTAAGATTTAGTTTTAAAAGGATCAGTTGGTTGCTGATCCTTTTTTTTGTCAAAATTCCTCTTGATCTAAACCAGATATTCAGCAAACAGTTTATCGAACACTTCACCTTTAGATAGACGACCATTTACAAGACATATTGTATATACCTTTCCTTTTGCGCAGAGTTTATTATCTGATAATCGATAGATATCTTCATTAAACACCAACTTTACTCCTTCCCGCTCAATATTTAAACGTACTTCAAATTCATCACCACAAGTTAGTGAGGTTTTATAATCTATTTCAATTCGGGAAACCATGGCATCTATGCCTTGCTCGTGCAATGCCTTAAAGTTATTACCAATCGATTCTAAAAACTCATGTCGGGCATGTTCCAGATAATTCTGATACACAGAATTATTCACAACACCTTGTATGTCGCACTCGTAGTCGCGAACTTTAAATTTAATTTTGTATAAATAATTTACCATTAAACTCGTTTTTTATTGAAAAGCTAAATTTAATAATAAAAAAAGAAATAACGATTCAATTACATTTTCATGAATCATCAAAAAAAAGAACTGCTGAGCAGGAAGCTCAACAGTTCAGGATTATAAAGCATATTAATTTATCGATTCACAATCAATTTTTTAGTCCAGCTTTTGCCATCGGCATCAATCTGCACCATATACATGCCTGTATTCAAACCACTTACATCAATCTCTTTTGAACCATCTGTTTTATAGGTTCTAATTACAGTTCCCGTAAGGCTAACTATCTTTACAGTCATCTCGGTTGAAATGCTGTTTAATTCTATTTTGAAAAAATCACTGGCTGGATTTGGATAAAGGTTAACTGTAACATCACTGGTAATAGCCCGTTCTCTTTCATTTCTGCTAGCTTCCACCTTAATTCCATAATCTTCAATTTCGCCATAGCTTGCATTGCCGCAAGCCAATGGTGTCTCATTATAGGTAACACGAACTCTCATTCTTGTTGTTCCTAAACCTGCACCATCAGGAACCAAAATGGCACCTACTGCCTGACCTAGTCCGCCACTAACGCTATAACTTAATGCATATTCTTCATCCGAATCCTCAAAATCACCATCACGATTCCAATCGAACCAGGCCGTAACATAATCGCGTGAATCCGGACGACCAATATTGATGGTTATTGCATAACTTCCACCTGGCTCTACAGATGCCGATTGCGATGTGTAATCTGAATATTTATTACAAACTGAAGCCTGATTGATTGTTTCAAATATCACCCCTGAAATATATTCATAGGAGCTGCATCCGTTTGTTGTTGCATCACAATATTCCTGCAGTATTGGAGCACTTACTGTAATTAAATCGGTAAGTGTTTTGGTATCAGTACTACTTGTTTTGGATGCGGTTAATGAAACGGAGTATGTGCCCTCTGTATTATAAATTACATTTGGGTTTTGTGAGCTGCTTACAGTTGGTGTTCCGCCTATAAAAGACCAGTTCCAGGCTGTTGGATTATTTGATGACAGATCCGTAAAATTAATGCTTTCTCCTTTATAGATGGACGTTTTATCTGTTGAGAAATTAGCAACAACATCAGTCTCTCCTGATCCTGAAATGTTCACATTTGCCACATAGGGGATTTTATTATAAGCACTTACCGTAACTTTTACTGTACCTGCTGAAGGCAGAGGACTAAAAGAAACTGTTGCCGATCCGTTACTTGTTTTTGCAGTTCCTAAAATTTCGCCGTTTAAGGTCAAAGAAACCCATGCATCATTGGTTGAACTGGTAACGGTTAATTGATTGCTGTTAGGCGCTATAGTTCCTGCATGGCTTACCTGCAAGGCAGCTGGAGTTTTAGTTCTTACCTGCAAGGATGGATCCCCAAATATGGTCCATGTATCCAACATGCTTTCTCCTCCCGATCCGTAAACATCAACCATTTTAAACATCCCGTTAAGAGCCAGTCCTGCAAAGGTTCTGCGAATGTTATTGGCATAACTTTCCACCAAAATATCATTCATCTCGGTTTGAGCAATCATTGGAGGCACCCACGATTGATTAATGGTAGAAGCACAAATGGCCATTGCTCCTGTAGGCACACCATTGTTTGTTGCCCTTAACCATGCTTCTGCAAAACAGGTGATTGATTTAAAATTACCATTCACACAAGCCACATCGAAAATAAAGGGAAGCTTATTATTATTGGTCAGACTGTTCACATTAGCACTTGTATATACCATACTGGCAAAACTGGTATTGGAACCATGCCCTACATAATTAATTAAACTTTTACCTGCATTTAGTAAGCTGGTTAATTGATTGGCACTTCCTCCATCCTGATAACAACGGGTAATGCCATAACCGTAGCCTTCCAATTTGTTTTCGATGGTATTCATGTGTTCCGCATCAGAAGGGTTAGAGCCTTCGTCAGAGGCAATTCCTACTCCTGATGACAGCCATGTGTCGGCACTTGTTACATCCCGCTCGTAATTAATGGTTCTGTCAACCTGAGTTGTTACCTGTGTTGCATTTTCGGCAGAAAACCGACCAACAAAGATGTCGATATAGTGATCGTTACCTGCAATAAAGCCATAATTATTATCGGAATCACCAGCACTGGTTGATGATGTTGGAACCTGCGGAGCATCGCCCACCAATAAAAGATAGGTTAACCCATTATTGTTGTAGTAGTTGCTCACATAGGTTTTAATTGCCGAGGCGTTACCGATTGTACTCACAGCAATCATTTCAACTGATATTCCCTTTTGTTTCTTCCAGGCAACAAAATCAGCCATCTCGTCCATGAAATCGTCATAACAGATAATCAACATGTTTCCAGGGGCATCATTCAGAGCGGTGTATTTGGTGCTGTTACTGGTGTAATTCAGAAAATGACTTTGATAGATTTTTTCGAAACCATGATCTGCAGCGGCCGATTTTGTGCCTGACATTACATTTTTTGTTGATATTCTTGCACTTGGACTCACCTTTATCTCAATATGAGTATAAATCCTTAGCTTTTTCAGAACAGGATTGTAAGCAATTGGCTGAACAATTACGGCCTGACCACGAACACTTCGTAATATATACGGATCATTCAACAAAGCCAATTCTGATGGGTAAAATGCATCAGTCTGATAAATTTCTCCGTATTGATAAGGAATCGTTTTGGGATCGATATCTCTGGTAAGATCTCCTTTTGAAGAGACTATTTTGATATCGGTCAGTTCGATAAACTCTGAAGAAACAATCTCGACCTGCATATCGGCACTGGCAGGAATCATGATGGACTGGGCGAAACGAGGCAATGCAGGATTTCCTTTTTCAAGGATATCACCCATGCTATTTGCTTCAAGCTTGTAGGCATTTTCTTTTTCAATCCAAATAAGATCGTAAGAGTTCAGCGTAAAATCGAGCACATAATCGTTACCGACAGATGATTTTAGACTCATCTCATTTTTGTCGTTACGATTATTCGGATCGATCTTAATGTGTTCCCGCTTTTGAGCTAAAGCGTTAAATGTTGGTACTAGGGTAAGAGCAATTACACATACCCAAAAGGAGTAAAGATTCTTTTTCATAAGTAAATTTTTAAGTAATTATCACTTGATAATAGATTGGGTATATTTTGAATGAATATTTAGTCTTAATACTCACTGTTTTCAAAATAACAAATCAATTACCACACCCCTTTATTCCCATTAAAGCAAAAAGGTAACCCAAAAAATAATAAATTTTATAAGTTACTATCAACCATCAGCACTTACAAATACACTAAAGCATTATATTTACTAAGATTGAACATTATCAAACACATTACTTTTAATGTGAAAAATCAGATATGCTTTGTAATACAAATGATTAATTTGATTTATAAAAGACTACACCCTCTTATTTAAAATCAATTAAAAACACTTCACACATCCTGTTATGTTTGTTTTTACAATCCAGTAAGTTATATTATATCTGTTTTAAATTAAATTTAATTTATCTCAACTGCTGCATCTCAACGATAGCATAGAACACATGAGTTTTTGTGAGACAGTAAAATTAAAGCTTAGCATATTAATATTATTAAACTTGTTCATAATAAAATTATAATGTACTTTCAGTATTATTTTTTTAGTATTAACCCTAATATCTTATTAAGATGATTGAGTATTATTTGCATTTAAATGCACTAACCGAAAATCCAAATGATTGTATTGCCAAACCTTCGCCAATTGGTGTGTTAACCCGCGAGGATTTAATTAAAGAGTGTTGTGCCGAAGGCACAGGAATCACCCCATACGAGGCTGAGAGTATGTTTAAGCGCATCGAAACTGTAGTAACAGAGAATCTGGAAAAGGGCTATTCCATCAATACGCCATTAATAAATATCTCACCAAGCATTACCGGGGTGTTTAATAATTGGGAGGATAGCTTTGAAGGATCCCGTCACAAATTGCATTTTAAATCATCACCGGGTGTTTTGCTGAAAGCTGTTGCTGATTCGAGCAAACTTCACAAAATTGACCGTAAAAAGGCCATCATCGACATCTATAGCTTTACTGATCACTCCATTGGTCAGGAAACAGACAGTCTTTTGCCTAATGGTGTGGGTGAATTAAAGGGAAAGCGATTAAAAATGGATACTTCAGACGAAAATCAAGGAATATTCCTGATTGCTGAAGATGGCACGGAGCACCGTGTTGGGGTATATGTAACCAATACCGACAGCACTCAAATTTTTCAGATTCCTGAATTAACTGCCGGCAAATACGAATTACAAGTAAGATGTAGTGCTAAAAACACGAAAAAATTGAACGTTG
The DNA here is from genome assembly GCA_032125735.1 of Labilibaculum sp. GTDB lineage: Bacteria > Bacteroidota > Bacteroidia > Bacteroidales > Marinifilaceae > Labilibaculum. The sequence goes on along the minus strand of JAQBBZ010000457.1, from coordinate 29,906 downwards.
GGTCTCTCGACAAAACTCTTACCGTAAAATAGTACATAGAAAGCCGGTCGATCCGGCTTTTATTTTGCTTATCCCCCTCCTATTTCACACAAACATTTTCCCTTGCGCTACGCAATACTCTTCCCGTGCGCTACGCAATACTCTTCCCTTGCACTGCGCAATACTCTTCCCTTGTGCTACGCAATACCTTTCCCTTGCACTAGACAAAACCTTTCCCTTGTGCAAGGGAAATTCTTATTTCATTGTAATGGGATTGTGATGTTCGGAATGTAATTGCCGGTATTTATAATTGTATCACAAATACAAGCAATCAAAAAGACCCGACAGGTTTTAAAAACTGTCGGGTCTAAAAATAATGTATTACAGGTATTCGATGCTATCAGGTTTGTAAATTGCCGAAAAGCAATGAATCTTTTATAAGAATTGGTACCCTCACTTCGAGTGAGAGCACCAAAAGGCTTATTTTACCAATCCTGCTTTTTGTTTACATAGTCGCTGAAGCTGTCAATTGTTAAATCTTCTATTGATTTTTTACAGAATGAATAAATAAAGGCAGATGCCAAACGAGCATTGGTTACCAATGGAATATTCAAGTCAATGGCAGTTCTTCTGATCAGATAATCGTTATTCAGCTCCGTTTTGCTTAAGTTCTTTGGGATATTAATTACCAAATCAACCTTACGCTCTTTAATTAAATTATGAGCAGTTACGGCAACATCTTCATCGGGCCAACCTACACTTTCGATAGTAACACCGTTCTCTGCCAAGAATTTTGCAGTACCTCTTGTACCATACAATTTGTGTCCTCGTTCCTCAAGCATTTTAGCGCTTTTCAAAAGCTCTATCTTCGAGCGAATAGGACCGCTGCTAATTAGAACTGCGCCCTTCGGTATGCGGTAACCAACAGAAAGCATGGCTTTTAGTATCGCATCGTAATAATCTGATCCAATACAGCCCACTTCACCGGTTGAAGACATATCTACACCCAAAACCGGATCGGCTTTTGAGAGTCTTGAGAAAGAAAATTGAGATGCTTTTATTCCAATATGCTCCAACTCGAACATCGAAGGCAAATTGTTTGGAATGTTAACTCCCAACATTGCCTGAGTGGCAACTTCAATAAAATTGAAGTCCATAACTTTCGATACAAACGGAAAACTTCTACTTGCGCGCAGGTTACACTCGATCACTTTAATGTCATTATCTTTTGCCAGCAACTGCATGTTAAATGGCCCGGTAATGTTCAATGATTTTGCTATTTTAGCGGCAATCTTACGAATTCTGCGAATGGTTTCGAAGTACAATTTTTGCGGAGGAAATACCAAAGTAGCATCCCCGGAATGAACTCCTGCAAACTCTACGTGTTCCGATATTGCATCAATTATTATTTCACCATTCTTAGCTACTCCATCGAATTCAATCTCCTTGGCTTCCTGAATAAATTCACTAACCACAACAGGATATTGTTTCGATACCTTAGCGGCTAAATCCAGAAAATGACCTAATTCATCGTGATTCGACACCACGTTCATAGCAGCTCCTGAAAGCACGTAACTTGGTCGTATCAAAACAGGAAATCCTACTTCATCAATAAAGTCATTAATAGCTTCCTTGCTGGTAAGTTCATTCCATCTAGGCTGATCAATCTTCAATTCATCAAGCATCGCAGAAAAAGTCTGTCTGTTTTCGGCTCTGTCAATCGATTCAGGAGATGTTCCTAAAACTTTTACGCCTGCTTTATGCAAACGCATGGATAAATTCTGAGGAATCTGTCCTCCAACCGATACAATTACACCACGAGGAGATTCCAAATCGATAATATCCAATACTCTTTCAAAAGAAAGTTCATCAAAGTATAAACGATCGCACACATCGTAATCGGTACTTACCGTTTCCGGATTGTAATTGATCATTACAGATCGCAAGCCTTCTTTATTTACTGCATTTAGTGCATTTACACTACACCAGTCAAATTCAACCGAAGACCCGATTCGATAAGCCCCGGAACCTAAAACAATAACCGACTGATTGTCTTCTACATAAGTGATGTCATTTTCATCACCACTATAGGTTAAATAAACATAGTTGGTTTGAGCTGGATACTCTGCAGCAAGTGTATCAATTTGCTTAACAACCGGAACAATTCCTTTTGCTTTACGATGCATTCTTACCTCTAAAAGCTCCGATTCCATATTGGTATCATCAGACTTTAACACAAATCGTGCTAACTGAAAATCAGAAAACCCATATACTTTTGCAGTTTTAAGTAATGAATCAGGTAATTCCTGTAAGTTATTAACTTTCTGAAGTTCCCATTTCAATTTTGTAATGTGTTCCAGTTTACTTAGGAACCACTTATCAATTTTAGTAAGGTCGTGTATCTTATCAATAGAATAGCCTTTCTCAAAAGCTTGCGCGATAGAGAAAATACGCATATCTGTTGGATGACTTAATTCATGATCAACATCGTCGAACTTTGAATGAACATTCCCAACAAACCCGTGCATTCCCTGGCCAATCATACGTAAGCCTTTTTGAATGGCTTCCTCGAAGTTACGGCCAACCGCCATTACTTCTCCAACACTCTTCATGCTGGAACCAATCTCTTTGGTTACACCTTCAAACTTATTTAAATCCCAACGAGGAATTTTACAAACTACGTAATCTAAAGCTGGTTCGAAGCAAGCCGTTGTTGTTTGTGTTACAGCATTTTTCAACTCATGCAAGGCATACCCCAAACCAAGTTTAGCTGCAACGAAAGCCAATGGGTAACCGGTTGCTTTTGACGCCAATGCAGATGATCTTGATAAACGGGCATTCACCTCAATTACACGGTAATCTTCTGAATTAGGATCAAGAGCGTACTGAACGTTACATTCTCCGACAACGCCAAAATGACGAATAATCTTAATTGCTAAAGTTCTTAGTTTGTGGTACTCCGAATTTGTTAGTGTTTGCGATGGTGCAATTACAATACTCTCTCCTGTATGGATTCCCAGAGGATCGAAGTTTTCCATATTACACACTGTAATACAGTTATCATATGCATCTCGAACTACCTCGTATTCTACTTCTTTCCAACCTTTTAGAGACTCCTCAACTAATATCTGACTTGAATAAGACAAAGCATTTTCAGCCAAGGTCTCCAATTCAGTCATATTCGAACAGAATCCACTTCCTTGTCCGCCTAAAGTAAAGGCTGCACGAACAATAATTGGAAAACCCAATTTCTCTGCAGCTTTTAATGCTTCCTGAATCGATCCTACGGCAAATGACTGCGGTGTTTTTACGTCGATTCCACGAAGTTCGTTGGCAAATATCTCTCTATCTTCGGTTTTGATAATGGCCTCGATTGGAGTACCCAAAACCTTCAGATTGTATTTCTTTAGTAATCCAGCTTTGAAAAGCTCTACACCACAGTTTAATGCAGTTTGTCCTCCAAAAGCTAAAAGGATTCCATCAGGCTTTTCTTTTAGGATAACCTGTTCTACAAAATAAGGAGTAATCGGCAAAAAATAAATTTGATCGGCAATTCCTTTTGATGTTTGTACGGTTGCAATATTGGGATTGATAAGTACAGTATAAATACCTTCTTCCTTCATTGCTTTTAATGCCTGAGATCCAGAATAGTCAAACTCCCCTGCTTCACCAATTTTAAGTGCTCCAGAACCTAATACCAGCACTTTTTTTATGTTGTCTTTTATCATTTTTTTAAGCTGTTGGCCATTAGCTTATCGCTTTTGGCTGTTAATTGATAATTGTTTTTCCTTAAAACTCGCCTCTGTCCTTCGAACATCTCCCCTGAGAGGGAGAATAAGTACAAATGGGGCTTTTTTAACTTTAAACTTTCTCCTTTTAACTTTTACCTTTATGATCTTCCATCATTTTAATGAAATCATCGAACAAAAATTCGGTATCTGTTGGACCACTGGAAGCTTCCGGGTGAAACTGAGATGCAAAAAATGGTTTGCTGGTGTGCTTTATCCCTTCACATGTACCATCATTAGCATTCACGAACAATGGCTCCCACTCTTTTGGCAAAGTATCCATATCAATAGCATACCCGTGATTCTGAGATGTGATAAAACAACGCATGCTTCCTTTCAACACTACTGGTTGGTTGTGGCTACGGTGTCCGTACTTTAACTTATAAGTATCAGCACCAGCAGCAAGAGCCATCAATTGTGTTCCCAGGCAAATACCCATTATTGGCGTATCCTGACCAAAAACAGTTTTTAGATTGGCTATGGCTTCAACATTTTGCTTTGGATCTCCCGGACCATTTGAGATGAACAATCCATCGTATTCCTCCTGGGTAAAATCATAATCGTGTGGTACTCTAATTACAGTAGTATCTCTTTTTAATAAACAACGAATAATATTGTTTTTCACACCACAATCCAATAATAACACTTTGTGTTTACCATTTCCGTAAACAATCCTTTCTGATGTGCTTACCTGTGCTACCAAATTTTCCAGATTAGGATCTTTCCATTCTGGTTCTTGTCCGTCAAAAACAATTTTAGCAAGCATACTGCCTTGCTCGCGAAGCTTTTTGGTTAATGCACGTGTATCAACACCATAAATCCCAGGGATTTTATGCTGTTTCATCCAATCTCCAAGACTTAAACTTGCATTCCAATGGCTAAACTCCTCGGTGTAATCTGAAACAATAAATGCTGATATTTGGATCTTTTCCGACTCATAAAAACGAAACAAATCATCTTCCTGCAGTGTACCCGGAACTCCATAATTACCAATCAACGGAAAGGTACTTACCAGAATTTGACCTTTGTACGAAGGGTCAGTTAAATTCTCTGGATATCCTGTCATTGCAGTATTAAACACCATTTCTCCGGCAATGGATTTCTGGTACCCAAAAGATGTTCCGATATACTCCGATCCATCCTGTAAAATTAATTTAGCTTTTGTCTCTCCTGACATAAAAGTTCTATAAAATGGTTAATATTTTTAGTAATTAGTAAATAGTTTATAGTAATTAGTTATTTATTGAAATATCTTACATTTCTTTAGACTGGTTACTCTATACTAGTTACTCCTGTTTAGATTCTATTCAACAAGTTCATGTACGCTTCTTTGGTCTTGTTAAAATTAAACCCAACAAAAACGTCATTCATCTTATCTACAATCTTATCATTACATAAATTTCCAATACTTCCTTCGTGAACATGGTTCACTTTACCTTCGTATTTAAAATTGCCTTCTTCTACAATCTGTCCAATCTTTTTGTAAGCATCACGGAAAGGAACACCATCAAGTACCATCCGGTTTACTTCCTCCACGGTAAACATGTACTTATAACGCTCATCCGTCAACACCTCTTTGTTAATTTTCACTTCGGCTAACATGATTCGTGTCATTTCGAGGCAAGCAATCATTTTATCGAAAGCTGGCATAAAGAACTCTTTTGTAAGCTGATAATCTCTGTGATATCCTGAAGGAAGATTAGATGTAACTGCCTGAATTTGTGCAGGCAACATTTGCAAAGCATTTGCATGAGCTCGTATTAACTCAAAAACATCAGGATTCTTTTTATGCGGCATAATGCTGCTTCCTGTTGTTAATTCATCCGGAAAGCTTAAGAAATTGAAATTCTGACTATTATACAAACATGCATCCATTGCTAATTTAGCAATGGTCATGGCCATACTAGCTAGTGCAGAAAGAACGGTAAACTCCATTTTACCGCGTCCCATTTGCGCATAAACTACATTATAGCTTAAGTCTCTAAAACCTAACAATTCTGTAGTCATTCGTCGGTTCAACGGAAATGATGAACCATAACCAGCACCCGATCCTAATGGATTCTGATTAACCACTTTATAAGCTGCCTGCAACACCATCATATCATCGGTTAAGCTTTCGGCATAAGCACCAAACCATAAACCAAAGGACGAAGGCATAGCAACCTGTAAGTGCGTATAACCAGGAATCAATACATCCTTATTCTCATTGCTTTTTGCAATTAATTCATCAAAAAGTAGTCTTCCTTCCCGAACAATTTCTTCGAGTTTATTTCTTGTGAATAGTTTTAAATCCAAAAGAACCTGATCGTTCCTTGATCTTCCACTATGTATTTTCTTACCAATATCACCTAAAGCTAAAGTCAACTGATATTCAATTTGAGAGTGAACATCTTCTGTTCCATCTTCAATAACAAAAGCATCATTTTTTATCGAGGAATAAATCTTTCGTAATTCTTCCTGAATCAATTTCAATTCTGATTTCTCCAATAATCCGATGGATTCGAGCATTTCAATGTGCGCCAGAGATCCTAATACATCGAAGGCTGCAAGTTGCACATCCAATTCGCGATCCATTCCAACAGTGAATTGTTCTATTTTTTTGTCAACTTTTACGCCTTTGTCCCAAAGTTTCATAGTAATTCCTTTAAAGTTAGGTGTTAGTATTTGTTCTTGTTTAATCCGTTTTTTTCACGGTTTAACAAGTTATTTTAGGTCAGATTTTCAAACCGTTCAACAAGTTATAATATTTTTCGATTCCTTGTCCAATTTCGTCAATGTAGATGAACTCATCAGCCGTATGTGATCTTGCAGAATCTCCTGGTCCTAATTTTAAAGTAGGAAATCCTTTCATGATAGCCTGATCGGATGTGGTAGGAGAACCATAGTATTTCATGCCTAAGCTCAAACCATTCTGAATAAGAGGATGTTCCAAAGGTATTCCAGAAGAATTCATTCTAAAGGATCGGGCAGTTACGTCACTTTCCAATTTTTCTTTGATGATAGCAAATGCCTTTTCGTTTGAGTAATACTCATTAGTTCGAACATCTACTACGAATTTACAGGATGACGGAATTACATTGTGCTGTTTCCCAGCATTAATTTGCGTAACAGTCATTTTTACCGCTCCCAACATCTCCGATTCCAATGCAAATTGATACGAATGAAGCCATTCTATATCTTTCATAGCTACACTAATTGCATTTACACCTTCGTTACGAGCTGCATGACCTGGAACTCCAATTGCATCACAATCCAATACCATTAATCCTTTTTCTGCAATAGCCATTTCCATAAGAGTTGGTTCCCCAACTATCCCCACATCAATTCGTCCAATTTCATCTTGCACAAGCTCAAATCCTCCAGTTCCAGATATTTCCTCTTCAGCAGAAGCTACAAAAACACGATTGTAAGTCTGATTCGTTCCCTCCAAAGCTAAAAAGCTTGCGAAAAGAGAAACCAAACATCCACCGGCATCATTACTTCCCAAGCCATACAGCTTGCCATCATACACCTCAGGATTAAAAGGATCCTTGGTATATTTTTCAGATGGATGCACAGTATCTAAATGGGAATTCATCAATAGAACTGGTTTGTTCTCATCAAAATCCTTATTAAACACCCAAACATTATTTCCTTTACGGTGTACCTGATATCCAAAATCAATTAGTTTTTGCTCCATTAAATCGGCAACTTGATCTTCTTCTGTACTATACGACTGAATAGAAATCAATTGTTTAAGTGTGCTCAAGGCTATTTCGGTATACTTTTTTAAATCCATATGCGCAAACTAAGAATTAACAATTTGTGTTCCCGAGGAATGATTTGTTTCCATCGAAACAAAGTTTCCAATAACAACTTCTTCCACCCCTTTTGATAAGGCATAAAAGGCATTTTCAGTTTTGGGCAGCATTCCTGTATTAATCTTACCAGAACTCACCATTTCAGCGCATTTTTCTTTCGAAAGAACCGGCATTACACTGCTATCATCATCGGCATTTATCAAAACACCAAGTTTTTCGAAACTGTATATCAATTTCACCTTATAAAAACGACTCAAAGCTACAGCCACTTCAGTTGCAACAGTATCTGCATTGGTGTTGAATAATTGCCCTTTTCCGTCATGTGTGATCGGAGCAATCACCAAAACTGAATTGCATTCAATTTGCCTGCACAAAGCCAAGGTATTAACCGCTGTCACATCACCAACAAAACCAAAATCGATCTTTGTATTGCTTCTTTTTTCAGCTCTGATTAAATCTAAATCGGCACCACACATCCCCATCGCATTTACACCACGAGCTTGCAAGGCTGCAACAATATTTTTATTAATTAGTCCGGCATAAACCATTGTTACCAACTTAAGGTTTTCAGCATCAGTAATACGTCTTCCGTCAACCATTTTGGTTTGAACTCCAAGTTTCCCAGCCAAATCAGATGCTACTTTTCCTCCTCCATGAACGAGTACAATCTTGCCATTTAAATTTGAAAAGGCATCCAGAAAATCATTCAGCTTTTTAGGATCATCAATTACGTTACCGCCAATTTTCACTACCGTTAAATCTATCATACTTATACAATTTGGGTTAGTTTTTGAAATGCTTCAATGAATTGATCTACCTCTTTTTTTGTAATTGAAAGTGGTGGCAGTAAACGAAGCGTTGTACTTCCCGATGATCCTGTAAATATTCCATATTCCTCAAGAAGCTGCTTCCTGATTACAGGCATATTTTCAAGATCAATACCAATCATTAATCCTTTCCCCCTTATTGCTTTAATTGCTTTATTGTTTTTCAGTTTATTGATTAAATAGTCTCCTATTTCGGTTGCATTTTCGATTAACTTTTCCTCTTCAATTGTTTCTAATACAGCCATTCCTGCTGCACATGCCAAATGATTTCCGCCAAAAGTTGTTCCTAACATCCCACTCCATGCTTTTATTTTAGGTGAGATAATTACACCTGCAATTGGAAATCCATTTCCCATTCCTTTAGCAGTAGTTATTATATCTGCTTTAATACCAGCATGCTGATGTGCAAAGAATTTCCCTGTTCTTCCATAACCTGATTGAATCTCATCCAAAATAAGCATTGCTTTGTGAGTTTTACATAAGCTTTCAGCAGATTTCAAGAATTCAACCGATGGTTCAACAACTCCATTCACACCTTGTATTCCTTCAATAATTACTGCCGCAACATCATTTTTACCAAGAGCTTTTTCAAGAGCAGTAATATCATTCATCTCTACAAAAACCACATCGTGTTTTGCATTAAATTCTGATGACAATACAGGATTATCAGTAATTGCTAATGCACCACTGCTTCTTCCGTGAAAAGCTCCTTTTATCGCAATAACTTTTGATTTCCCTGTGTGAAAGGATGCTACTTTTAGCGCATTCTCGTTGGCTTCAGCTCCTGAATTGCATAAAAAAAGATTGTAAGTATCGTATCCTGAAAGCTTTCCCAATTTGCAGGCTAATTTCTCTTGCATATCATTTTTTACTGCATTCGAATAAAAACCTAAACAATGAAGTTGGTGTTCCATTCTAAAAATGTAGTGTGGATGGCTGTGACCAATTGAAATCACACCGTGACCTCCATAAAAATCAAGGTATTTATTTCCTTTGTCGTCAGAAATGCTTGATCCTTTTCCGTTCACCAAATTTATATCGTAACAACCATATACGTCGAATAATTTCATTTCTTTTGTTTTAAAATCCAATCGGTTTCAAGCCTAATCCTAATGTTTCAGGCATTCCAAATAATAAATTCATATTTTGAACTGCCTGACCAGAGGCTCCTTTCAATAAATTATCAATCACTGAAATAATCATCAGTTTACGACCATGCTTTTCAAGGTACAATACACATTTATTTGTATTTACAACCTGCTTTACATCGGGCGATATGTTTGATATTGAAACGAATGGGTGATTTTTATAATAAACTTTATACTTCTCAACGGCCTCTTCCTCGGACCAATCACAATCGGTATAGATTGTTGCCATTATTCCTCTGCTAAAGTTGCCTCTTACAGGAATAAAATTGATTTCCTTATCGAAATTAGGTTGAAGTTGTAAAACCGTTTCTGTTATCTCAGCCAAATGCTGATGAGTAAATGCTTTGTATACCGAAACATTATTGTTTTTCCAGCTAAAATGTGAAGTGGTTGTTGGATTCTGACCTGCGCCAGTCGATCCTGTAATCGCGTTAACATGAACCTCTTCCTTCAATTTATTCTCATTAGCTAAAGGCAATAATCCCAATTCAATGCAAGTAGCAAAACATCCAGGATTGGCTATTCTATCCGCATTTATAATTTTATCTCTATTAATTTCAGGCAAGCCGTAGATAAAACCTTTGCTATTTGTCCTTGGCCTGAAGTCTGTACTTAAATCGATAATTTTTACGGTTTTAGGCAAATCATTCTCTTCCAAAAACAATTTAGTATGTCCATGTCCCGAACAGATAAACAAGACATCAATAGCCTTATAATCTGGTTGGGAGAATAATAAATCGGTGTCACCCAGTAAATCTCTGTGCACATCAGAAATCGAATGCCCCATATGACTCGTGCTCTGCACGAAACTAATATTTGCTTGTGGATGCCAGATTAAAATCCGCAACAATTCTCCCGCCGTATATCCTGCTCCACCTATGATTCCTACATTCACCATATTAATCCTGATTTATTGTGTAATAAATCTTCAATGAATTAGCCAAAATATTGGTAAATCCTTTTGCATCATCGGCTGTCCAGCCCTTACTGCTTTCGCCATATTTACCGAACAAATCAGTCATTAAGTCGTTCGGCGAAGTAATTCCTTCAACAAAGAAATATTTTGGATTTAAATTTAAAATAACTGTACCAGTCACCTTCTTTTGGGTGTCAACAAGGAAAGTCTCCATATTTCTCATTACCGGCTCAAGATATTGAGCTTCGTGTAACAACATACCATAGAAATTGGCAATCTGTTCTTTCCAATGCATTTGCCACTTGGTTAATGTATGTTTCTCAAGTGTTTGATGAGCTTTAATAATCATCAAAGGAGCAGCCGCTTCGAATGCAACCCTTCCTTTTGTTCCAATGATTGTATCACCAATATGCATATCTCTACCAATACCAAACTGAGAACCAATTGCTTCAATTTTTTTAATTGCATCGAGTGGATGTAGTACTTTTTCTCCATTCACACTAACCAATTCTCCTTTTTCAAATCCTATAGTTAGTTTCTCCGACTTAGTTTTCACAACCTGCTTTGGATAAGCTTCTTCTGGTAAAGGCTGATCTGAAGTTAATGTTTCTCTACCACCAATACTTGTTCCCCAAAGTCCTGCATTAATGGAATATTTCATTTTTTCGAAATTGGCAGAAATGCCATTTTCTTTCAAGTAATTGATCTCTGTTTCCCTGCTCAACTCCATATCTCGTGTTGGAGTAATAATTTCGGCATTGGGAGCCATAATTTTAAAAATCAAATCAAATCGAATCTGATCATTACCTGCGCCGGTACTCCCGTGTGCAATATAATCAGCATCAATGGAATGAGCATACTTAGCAATTGCCATCGCTTGAAATGCTCTTTCTGAGCTTACTGACAATGGATAGGTATTGTTCTTTAGAACATTTCCCATTATCATATATTTAATGCATTTCTCGTAATATTCTTCGGTAATATCCAAAGCAGTGTGTTGAACGACTCCCAGTTGTTTCGTTCTGTTTTTTATATCAGCCAATTCTTCATCGCTGAAACCACCTGTATTACCTAATACTGTATACACATCCATGTTTAACTCCTTAGACAAGTAAAGTGCACAGTATGTTGTATCTAAACCTCCGCTATATGCTAAAACTACTTTTTTCTTAGTTGATGTCATTTTAATGCTTTTTGTAGATATTAAAATCTGTTAATAAATTGATGAAATTGCTTTCTTGGTTTTAGGATTCTCTACTTTTTGTCCTTTCGATTGGGATCAAATAGCATACCCGTACATAAACACATTTTCCGATTGGTTCGTTGCAGTATGTCATAATTCACACAACCGCTGCATCCTTTCCAAAATGTATCGTCAGTAGTTAACTCCGAAAAGGTAACGGGTCTATATCCTAAGTCTGAATTGATTTTCATTACAGGAAGACTTGTGGTAAGTCCAAATACTTTGGCTTCAGGATAACGTTTTCTTGATAGTTCGAATGCTTCAGCCTTAATCATTTTGGCTAAACCAACAGCTCTGTAATTCGGATCAACGATTAATCCTGAATTGGCTACATACTTACCATGCTCCCAGGTTTCTATATAACAGAAACCAATAACTTTATCCTTATCAAAGGCAATGATTGCCTTCCCTTCCTGAATTTTTTGTACGATGTACAAGGGTTCTCTTTTTGCAATTCCTGTACCACGAATCTTCGCGGCAACATCAATCATATCACAAATTTCCTGGGCATATTCGTAATGCCTTAAATCAGCTATAATGACACTTATTTTTTGCTCAATTTCCATTGATATATCTATCATTTTATTTTAACTAATACTAGGTTTCCCAAAAAAGTGATACGCCAGTTAAGCATAACCACTTGTTATTTAACTCTACAAAAAAATCTGTTCTTAAGGTCTGGTTGTTGTTTTCCCGATAACATCGTCGTCGAAAGTCTAAGGAGTTGAAAAAAATCATGTTTTTACTTTTTAGTTTATACAAAAAAAGCTTACCGTCCGAGAACAGTAAGCTTATTAATTTATGATATTTCGATTACAGAAATAGCAAGCTCATCCGTCCCTCCTGGGTAACAGTTACTGCGCAAATGGCGTCGGCTTTCTGTATAGATAATTTGTTTCATTTAGTTCCGCAATAATAAAATTTCAAAAAAAAGGCTTACCGGTAAAAACGGTAAGCCTTTAAATATTGTTGTTAATCATTGATTACACGACAATACGACATCAACCGCTTTTCCTAATGGTGTGCTCTGTCTTCGTCGTAGTATGTTGTGAAATAAAATCATCTGATATTTTTTTATTAATTCAAATTCAAAAAAAAGGCTTTCCGATATGGAAAGCTTGGAAAATAATTACGCCAATGCTTATACCTTATCGTTAAGATAATGATCTAATGAAACGTCGTCGAATAATCTGTAAATTTCCCATGCTTCTTCTGTTTTGTTGGATACAAAGATAAACGCAAATAAGAGTAATATCCTAATAAAATTGTCTTTTTTTTCGTCACATATCCATTTATAACCTTTGCGTAAGAATTTTATGGTATTTTCCCCTTTCACCTATCCTGTATTTAATACCCAATCTTCCAATTACGATATTCTCTCATAAATTTAAATCACTTAAGTCTGGCTTTAATTTATTTAAGCTCTACGAATCAGGTCGGATCAAAAGCTTACTTTTTTATTACAATACTTGATTGTCTACCGCTAATTTCATGTATAAGAATAAGGTTTTATATAACAATGAAATATTGCAAAAAATCTTCAAAAAAGAAGTGAAAAAAAGCTGAAAATTTAAATAGTAATCACATATTTCAATCTAAATCACAGAGCATTATAGTTTTTTAACAGTTTTAAATTCCATTTTTTAATAACCATTTTTAAATTGCACCGTAGAATTGCATTAAGTATCAAAAAATTAAAAGATTAGAAAATATCATGGAGTTAAAAAAAATTGTTGGATTTGTGCTGTTGGGTTTAGCCGTTATTACTTTCTTCCTTTATCTCTCCCTTCCTTTTATTCTTTCCGGTTCGAATAAGGTTATTCTTTTTACTGTATCAGTTTATATTTTAAATAAAGTTTTTTTCTATTCCTCTATTTATATATTGGGAAAACAATTTATTTCAAAAATTGGAAAATACCTCCCCAGGTGGATTGAAAAGCGATTGTTAAAAATATTAAAAGTACAAGCTATTGTGGAAAAGAGTAATTAATAATTTGCATCAATAGTTTTGATGAACATAAATAATTCAGCGGATTTTCGTCGATAATATCATGAACTTATTTTCTTTTTTTATAAACGTTTATAAATCACGGAAACCTTTGCAATGATAAATATCATGTTTTTTTCACGTTTCAAACGTTTCCGTAAACCTAATTAACAATAATAATTGCATATATCATTTTTTTTAGTTTATATTTGTGCAACGGATTAGACAAGCAAAAAATTGATCACCTCCAAATTTGGGTGTTTCTTGAGTGAGGACAACGACTATCGGATTTTTAAAGTCGTGACTACAATCTATAGAATGGGGATTTCTGTATATTTTTTAATGTCCTTAAGTTAAAAAAACAAAATCATTTCCTGGCTTCGCACTAAAAATTGCCTATGCGAAACCTTAGACCAAAACAAGAGGGTCTTTATGACCCTCAGAACGAACATGACAATTGTGGGATTGGCTTTGTAGCCAACATTAAAGGAAAAAAATCTTTCGAGATTATCTCTCGCGGACTGGAGGTGCTATGCAATATGGAACACCGTGGTGCTCGTGGTGCTGATAATGTAAGTGGTGATGGAGCAGGTATTTTAATGCAGTTACCTCACAATTTCTACAAAAAAATTGGAATCAAGCTTCCTTTAGCAGGGAAATATGGTACCGGTTTAATTTTCTTACCAAAAGACGAAACAGAAGAAAAATTTTGTCTTGAAGTTCTTATTCAGATTCTAGAAGAAGAAGGATTGGAATTTCTTCAATTACGTGATGTCCCTACGGACACCAATGCAATTGGTGAAATTGCAAGACAATCAGAACCTGTCATCAAACAAATTTTTGTTGGAGGAAACTACGAACAGGATGAATTAGAACGAAGACTCTATTTGGCCAGAAAACAGGCTGAAAGCTATATTCGCGCAACCAAAATGAAGGAGAAGGAGATGTTTTACATGCCAAGTCTCTCTTCTAAAGTGTTGGTTTACAAAGGAATGTTTGCCAGCGATCAACTGGGGAAATACTATGCAGATCTTCGGGATCCTAGAATGGAAAGCGCTATTGCTATGGTGCACTCACGTTTTAGTACGAATACATTCCCATCCTGGGACTTGGCTCAGCCATTCCGAATTGTTGCTCACAATGGTGAAATAAATACAATTAAAGGAAACCGTTTGTGGATGCAGGCACGTGAATCTCTCCTAAAATCAGAGATGTTTGGAGACGATATCAAAAAACTATTTCCGGTAGTTGAGCCTAATAAAAGTGATTCTGCATCTTTTGATAATGTTCTTGAATTTTTATTCTTAACAGGGAGAAGTTTACCACATGCTTTGAGTATGATGGTACCTGAATCATGGAATGAAAAAAATCCAATTCCAGATAGTTTAAAAGCATTTTATGAATATCATTCCACTTTTATGGAACCTTGGGATGGTCCTGCTTCTTTAGTATTCTCGGATGGAAGATACATCGGCGGCACATTGGATAGAAATGGATTACGACCTTCTCGTTATGTGATCACTCAAGATGATATGATTGTGATGGGTTCTGAAGTTGGTATTCAACAATTTAAACCAGAAGAAATAAAAGAAAAAGGAAGATTAAGACCAGGTAAGCTGTTACTTGTTGACACACAGCTTGGAATAATCATCCCTGATCAAGAAGTTAAGTCTCAACTGACTTATCGCAATCCATACCAGAATTGGTTAAAGGAAAACCGTTTGGATTTAAAGGCGATCCCTGTCGAAAAAAGGGTTCCTTCGGATATTGGAGAACATTTCGACATCTGTCAGAAGACATTTAACTATTGTAAAGAAGATTTTGAAAGAGTTCTTCTTCCTATGGCAACAGGAGCACAAGAACCTGTAGGATCAATGGGTAATGATGCACCAATACCTGTGTTATCACCTAAGCCACAGCTATTTTTCAATTACTTCCGTCAATTATTTGCTCAGGTAACCAACCCTCCCATCGATTCAATTCGAGAGAATTTGGTAATGGACTTGACCAATTACATTGGATCAGTTCAGAAGAATCTATTGGATGAAACAGCTCAGCATTGTAAGTTGATTCGTTTCAAAAGTCCGCTGATTACAAATACTGACCTTGGGAAAATTAAAAAACTGAAGCATGAGGAATTCAGACATAAATCCATTGATATGCTATTCAAAGCATCTGAAAATGGAGCTGGATTAGAAGCTGCTTTGGATAATATTTGCCAATTAGCTGAAGATGCTGTTGATGAGCAGAAAAATTACATTATTCTAACAGATAGAAATATCTCTAGTTCAATGGCTCCTATTCCTGTTCTTTTAGCAGTTGCTGCTGTTCATCATCATTTAATAAAGAAGAGAAAGAGAATGCAGATCGGTCTTGTTGTGGAAACAGGTGAGGCTCGTGAAGTGAATCATATCGCTTTATTAATTGCTTATGGTGCCAGTGTTATTAACCCATACATGAGTTATGCGGTAATTGATAAATTGGTAAAAGATGGACGAATTAGTCTGGAATACAAAACTGCTCGTAAAAACTATATAAAAGCTGTAGATAAAGGTTTGCTTAAGGTGATGTCTAAAATGGGTATTTCAACCATTGGAAGTTATCTTGGGGCTCAAATTTATGAGGCTTTAGGAGTTAGCAAGGAAGTTATTGACAAATACTTTACGGGTACTGTTTCAAGGATTGAAGGAATTGGTCTAAAAGAAATCTCGGAAGAAGTTCTGTGTCATCACAAAAAAGCTTATTCTGAAGCTGATCCTTTTGATAATCAGGACTTATTGACTAATAATGGAAATATTCATTATCGAAAAAATGGAGAACCACATAGTTGGAACCCTGAAACGATTGGACTTTTACAATGGGCAACCAGAACAAACAGTTACAGCAAATTTAAGGAATACAGTACGATTGTAAATAAAGAGACTGCGTCGCCTAATTTTCTGAGAGGATTTTTTGAGTATAAAAAGAATCCAATTGATATCAGTGAAGTTGAACCCGTTGAGAACATCATGAAAAGATTTTGTACTGGTGCCATGTCTTATGGTTCCATATCAAAAGAGGCTCATGAGACTTTAGCTATTGCAATGAATAGAATTGGTGGCCGAAGTAATACAGGTGAAGGTGGAGAAAGTTCGAAGCGTTTTTATTCCAGTGCTAGAAGCTCTATAAAGCAAATTGCATCGGGTCGATTTGGAGTAAACACCGAATATCTTGTAAATGCTGATGAATTACAAATAAAGGTAGCCCAAGGTGCAAAGCCCGGAGAAGGTGGTCAGTTGCCTGGATTTAAGGTGGATAGCGTTATCGCAAAACTAAGGAATTCAACTCCTGGAATTACGCTGATCTCTCCTCCTCCACATCATGATATTTACTCAATTGAAGATTTAGCTCAATTAATTTTTGATCTGAAAAATGTAAATCCTACTGCATGTGTAAGCGTGAAGTTGGTTTCAGAAAATGGTGTTGGTACTGTTGCAGCCGGTGTTGCCAAAGCAAATGCGGATCTTATTGTGATTGCAGGTTGTGAAGGTGGAACAGGGGCAAGTCCGCTGAGTTCCATAAAGCATACAGGATTACCCGTTGAATTAGGATTAGCTGAAGCTCAACAAACTCTTGTAATGAATAATCTTCGTGGCAGAATCAAATTACAAACCGATGGACAGTTAAAAACGGGTAGAGATATTATTTCAATGGCTTTATTGGGTGCTGAAGAATTTGGATTTGCAACAAGTGCATTGGTTGTATTAGGTTGTGTAATGATGCGTAAATGCCACCTAAACACTTGCCCAGTAGGTATCGCTACTCAAAATAAAGAGTTAAGAGAGAAATTCCTTGGTCGTTCAGAATGGTTAATAAACTATTTCACTTTCCTAGGTGAAGAATGTCGTGAATTAATGGCAGAGCTGGGAATACGGAAATTTGATGATTTAGTAGGAAGATCTGATTTACTTGAAAAACGCAAAAACATCGATAATTGGAAAGCAAAAACGGTTAGTATTGACAACCTGATTCACTTGCCAAAAACAGATGGTCACACCATTAATGGTGCAAACGCGAAAATAAAGTTAATTGGAGAGGTTCTTGATCATGAATTGATTAAACAATCGGCAAAAGCACTGCATGATGGTGAAAAAGTTTGGATTGATCAGAAAATCTCTAACACAGACAGAACTACGGGTGCTATGCTTTCGGGTAAGGTTGCTTTACTAAAACCTAAAAGAGTTCTGGAAGAGGATACAATTAATTGCATCTTTAGAGGATCTGCCGGACAAAGTTTTGGAGCTTTTCTCGAGAAAGGAATCACATTCCGATTGATAGGTGACAGTAATGATTACTTTGGAAAAGGTTTATCCGGAGGAAAATTAGTTGTGTATCCTTCTGAGAAGAGCAAATTTAAACCAGAGGAACAAATTATAATTGGAAATACTGCACTTTATGGTGCAACCAGCGGATCAGCTTATATAAGAGGAATGGCTGGAGAACGTTTTTGTGTTCGTAATTCTGGAGGAATTGCAGTTGTTGAAGGTGTTGGTGATCATGGTTGTGAATACATGACCGGAGGTAGAGTTGTTATTCTTGGGAAAACGGGAAGAAACTTTGCTGCTGGTATGAGCGGTGGAATTGCATACGTTCTTAACATGGAAGGAAAATTAGATTATTTCTGCAATAAAAGTCTTGTTTCACTTGAACCAGTTGAGAATTTACAAGATGTTCATGAGCTTCAAGGAATGATCCACGAACATTTGTTATTAACACAGAGTAGTGTTGCTTCTAAAATACTAACTAATTGGGAAGAATATCTGCCACATTTTGTGAAAGTTATTCCTTATGAGTATAAGAAAGTACTTGAGGAGAAAAAACTAAGTAAGATTCGTCGAAAACTAAAGTCGACACAATCTCAAACTGAAGTTCACGAGTAATTAAATTTTCAGGAAAGGTGAAAGCTAAACTTGATCCTTTCCTTTAATTACCACACTATTCATTAATAAACAGAATGATTATGGGAAATCCGAAAGGTTTTTTAGAAATAAAAAGAAAAGAAGCCGGCTATCGTGCGGTAAGAGATAGAGTTGGAGATTTTGGAGAAGTTGAACAAACCTTAAATCTTGATGACCGAATTGATCAGGCAGCCAGATGTATGGATTGCGGAGTTCCATTCTGTCATTGGGCTTGTCCGACAGCCAGCAAGATTCCGGAATGGCAGGACGCCGTCTACAGAGAGAACTGGGAAGAAGCAAGTCAAATTTTGCATTCAACAAATAGCTTTCCTGAATTTACAGGAAGAATTTGTCCTGCGCCATGCGAGAAATCATGTGTGTTGGCACTGCAAAATTCGCCTGTAACTATTCGTGAAAACGAAGCTGCAGTTATCGAAAAGGCGTTTGAGTACGGATATATTAAAGCTCGTCCACCTAAAAAGCGTACAGATAAAAAAATAGCTGTAATTGGATCAGGTCCAGCGGGTTTATCAGTTGCTGATTTGCTAAACAGAGCTGGGCACAATGTGACCGTTTTTGAAAAAGATGATGCAATTGGTGGATTACTACGCTATGGAATACCTGATTTTAAATTAGATAAAGGAGTAATTGATCGTAGATTGGAACTTTTTGTTGAAGAAGGAATCGTATTCAAAACAAATCAAGATGTTGGAGGAAATATTTCCTTTAAAGAATTGGAAGCTGAATATGATGTCATTTGTTTGGCTATTGGTGCCATGAAACCTCGTGATTTAGCGATTAAGGGGCGTGAATTGGAAGGCGTTCATTTTGCAATGGATTTTTTAAAACAACAAAATAAGATAATCCGTGGTGATGAATTCACCAAAGAAGAAAGAATATTAGCTAAAGGTAAAAAGGTTGTAGTTATTGGTGGTGGTGATACTGGTTCTGACTGTGTTGGCACATCAATTCGTCAGAAGGCAAAGTCTGTTTTACAGATTGAATTACTGCCAAAACCACCTGAAGAAAGAAAAGAATCCAATCCTTGGCCTTATTGGCCTGAAACATTAAGAACTTCTAGTTCTCACCTTGAAGGTTGTGAGAGACGGTGGTCTTTAAGTTCTAAGGAGATTATTGGTGAAGAAGGAAAGGTGCAAAAGCTTACCATCACAAAAATTGAATGGACTAAGGATGAAAAAGGACAATTCAAAATGAATGAAGTTCCTGGAACTGAAGAAACCATTGATGCCGATTTAGTTTTACTGGCAATGGGATTTGTTCATCCGATTCACGAAGGACTGGTTACCGAATTAGGGCTTGAATTGGACGGAAGAGGCAATATTAAAACTGATGCCAAAGGTCAAACTTCAAATTCGAAAATCTTCTGTTCGGGTGATGCAACATCAGGTGCAAGTTTGGTTGTTCGTGCATTGGATCACGGACGCAAAACAGCTCTGGCTATTCATCAATATCTGGGAGCAAAAATTTAACGAACAGTAAGGAACACTAAACATAGGCAGTTAAGTGGTAAGAACCGATAGTTTAATCTCAACAAAGATGACTATCGGTTCTTCGTTTTTCAGATCTAGTTCTTACTCAAGAAATAGATACTCCTGACTAATTGTGATTTTAAAATGGTGTTAGAATTGAAGAAAATTACTTGCTATCTTTGGGTTTTAAATTTTAAGAGCGAATGAGTAAGAAAGACTTAAAAGAATATCTTCAACAACTAAATAAGAAGCAACTTCAAGAACAAATCACAGATCTTTATTCAAGATATAAAGAAGTGAAGGAATTTTACGATTTTGCCTTTAATCCTCAGGAAAATAAATTATTAGAGGACTGTAAATTCAAAATATCGAAAGAATACTTTCCTGTTTCGAGTCGCAAAGCAAAAATGAGACGTTCGGTAGCTCAAAAATTCATTCGCCACTTTAAAACGCTTGGTGTAGAGCCATGTTTAATTGCCGATGTAATGCTTTATCAAATAGAAATAGCAATAACATACACTTCTGAAAAATACGTTAAGCAGGAAGCCTTTTACAAAAGCATGCTTAAATCATTTGCCGAAGCGGTTACCTATATCAATGAAAATGCAATTAGAAACGATTTTAACGATCGACTGGTTCGAATTGCAGATGATGTGGCTGAACAAAATTGGATGGGTTGGAGAGGATTCGAACGATTAATTAAATAAGTAAACTCGACGCAGTAATCTATATTAAATCCTTAATTACTTCCTGAACTGAGCGAATGCTCTTAACTGCCTCGATGCTTGGCCCGGCGCACCATACATTTTGATAACTTGTCTTAAAAGCAGATTTTTGGATCAGATTCATCCCTCGCAAGGCAAGAATTAGTTTCGCATATTTTTTAAGAATTGAACTGTTATTGATCAACCATTCCCAAAAATTAGACTTTGTACCAATTTTCTTTACATAGGAAGTGTTGATAACGGTAAGTGGCGATCCCGTTAATTTGGTTGTTTTCACGATATCTTTTGATGTATAAAGAATCATGGCTTGTTTGTATTCTTTAGATATATCAGCTTCGTGAGTTGCGATAAAAATTGTCCCGACCGAAACTCCTGCAGCACCCCACTCCATTATTTGAGTCACCTCTTTTTTACTTTTTATTCCGCCTGCAGATATTATGGGAATTGTTGTCGATTGAATCAATTGAGAAATTAATTCCCTTGCAGACAAATGACCACAATGCCCTCCTGCCTGAGAGTTGACTGCAATAATTGCATCTGCTCCTAGTTGTTCCACTTTTATTGCATATCGCACATCTGTCACATCACAAAAGACTTTTATTCCTAATGGTTTACAGGCTTTAATTACTTCTTGGGGATTTCCTAAGGAGGTAATGATAAAATCGACCTTAAGCTCCAGTAAAGTCAATAATTGAGATTTGTATTTTGGGTTGGATTTATTTACAATTAAATTAATGCCAAATGGTTTCGAGCTTGCCTGTCGAATTTCCAGAATAGCGGCTCTTAATTCCAAATCCGTTCTGTAATTAAGAGCTGGAATTGCGGCAGTACAACCACATTGCAAGGCTGCAATCACCATTTTTGCATTGCTTATTAAAAACATCGGAGCAAGCAGTATTGAATGCTCAATTCCCAAAATTTGATTCAGAGTAGATCGTTGCCTCATAATAAAGTTATTCATTAGAAGAAGATACAAATAATTCACTAAATGGTAGGAACAAAAAAAAGATCGACACTTTCGTATCGATCTTCTTGTGCGGATGAAGGGACTCGAACCCCCACGCCTCTCGGCACTAGATCCTAAGTCTAGCGCGGCTACCAATTACGCCACATCCGCGTTTCGTTTGATTGCGGTGCAAAGATGGTGATTTTTTCCTTCCCTCCAAATCTTTTTAGAAGAAAAATATCACTGTAAGTCTTTACCGATAGGCATCACAGGGCTAAACCTTCTGAATTCCAAGTTCATCGCATTGTTAAAATAAAATTAAATTTTATGAATACTACAGCGATTCATTGAAAGAAGAAGGCCGAAACATACGCTTCGACCTTCTAAAAATTAATTAAACGATGAAAAACATTTATTTTGTTGATTGATTACAAAACATTTTTAGGATCATAAATCCTATTAAGCCTGACATAACTGAGGCTATTAGCACGGCAATTTTTGCCTGATTTAAAATTAATGAATCAGAAAAGGCAAGTTGCGAAACAAAGAAGGACATGGTAAAACCAATTCCTCCCAGAAAACCAATTCCAAGAATTTGTGACCAACAAATTTTTTGAGGTTTTTGAGCTATGCCCATTCGTACGCCTAAATAGGAAAACAGAAAAATACCTAGCGGTTTCCCTAGAAACAAACCTAAAATTATACCCAGGGATATAGGATCAAAAACTTTACTCATTAAATCTCCATTTACAATTACGCCTGCATTAGAAAAGGCGAATAAGGGAACTATTAAATAGGCAACCCATGGATGAAATAAATGTTCTAACCTCTGTAATGGCGATATTACCTCAGTACAATTACCCTTTATGGCAGTAATTGAGGCTTGTATGTTTTTCTCCTTACTTAATTTCTTATGCTTTACAAGAGTATCTCCAAGCTTTTTCAAGAGAATGTTATTGGACCTAATGAATTCAAAAACATTTCGGTTCGCTCTGGCCGGTATTGTTAAGGCCAATAAAATACCAGCTAAGGTTGCATGAATACCCGATTTTAAGAGGGCAAACCAGAGTAACACACCAAGGAATAAAAAAACTGGAAGACTTCTAACTTTTAATAAATTAAGACTCCATAAAACAGCATATATACCTCCACCATAAAGAAGATAAACCCAATCTATTTCACTGGTATAATAAAGAGCAATTACAATTACTGCACCTATATCATCGACAATTGCAATAGAGGTTAATAAGAGCTTAAGTGAAGTAGGAATTCTTTTACCCAGAAGAAGTAATATTCCTAGGGCAAAGGCGATATCTGTTGCCATAGGGATTCCCCAGCCAGATGCTCCTAATCCTGTTTGATTAAAACTGAAATATACTAATGCAGGCACCAACATACCTCCAATTGCCGCAAAAATAGGTAAACTCGCCTTTTTCACCGACGATAAACCTCCTGTAAGCAATTCCCTTTTTATTTCTAATCCAACTACGAAAAAGAAAACCGCCATTAAACCGTCGTTAATCCAGTGCAAAAGGCTCTTGTTTAATTCCCAATCCCCCAAATTAATCCCGAAATATTGTTTCCAGTAAGATAAAAAGGATTCGCCAAATACAGAATTGGTCAAACCCATGGCTAGAATAGTAAAAAACATCAAAACAATTCCTCCAAATGCTTCCATCCTTACAAATTCAACAAGAGGATTCTTTATTCTATCAAATATTCGTTTTTTCTTTAAAATTTTTAACATCAGTTTCTTTTTATATTCACACTAACATCGTTTCATAGTAGATAAATTACCTACCAGAAAAAATGAATTAATCAAACAGTCACAAAACATTTGTTTGAATTAACATCCTGCGAAAATAACATTGAAACAAGTTGTAAACAATGGGGAAATCCCTACTTTAAAGCAAGAATTAGATTACTATAAGACATCGAGTTTTATGCCGTTTTTGATTATCAACGGGAACTATAAATTAAGTAATTAGAATTATTGAAAAGAAGTTTAGAAATTCACAATTTGATGTTTAAAGCTGTAAATCACTAAATTTACAGTATTTAAAGCTCCTGTCTTTTGAAAAAGGCTACTCTTGTGTTTCTCGACTGTTTTAGGACTAATAAAGGTTTTTTCTGCAATTTCTTTATTCCCAAATCCTTTGCATATTAATTCAAGGATTTCTTTCTCCCGATCGGTAAATACTGGCAGTTCCATTTGTTGAACTTTTCGACTTCGAAGGATATTTAATTTGCCTGAAAGCAATGCCACAATTTCATCCGAAAAATAGTTGCCTCCTGCATAAACTTTCAAAATTGCCTTTTCGAATTCCTCTATATCTGCATTCTTCAGCATATAACCCTCTACACCTGCCATCAGCATTTGTTCCAGATAATCATCATCCAGAAAGGTGGTGAGGGCTATAATTTTAAGATCAGGATAATTTTTAAGTGCTCTTTTGCTTGCTTCTACACCATCAACATGTGGCATATTTATATCCATAAATATAATATCAGGATGATTGGTTTCAAGCTCTTTCAATAATTCTAAGCCATTCGAGGCTTCAGAGATCACTTCAACATATGGAAAACTTTGTAGCAAAAGACGAAATCCATCTCTAAATATCTTATGATCGTCGACCAAAATGACTTTAATTGTTTCCATATATTTTATTTATCGATTCCTAATTCAATCGTGATTGCGAATCCATTCCCTGGAGTAGACTCTATTGTACAATGGCCTCCGATGGATTCAACCCGATCAACTATATTCGACAAGCCCATACCATTCTTTTCATTCAAAGATAACTCTCTACTATCAAAGCCGGAACCATTATCCTTATAGTAAAGAGTTACCTTAGAGTCGCGACTTAAAGTAATAAAAGCATCTGATGCATTTGCGTGCTTTATGGTGTTATTGATTAGCTCACTGCAAATTCGATAAAGGATTACCTCCCTGCTCTTATTCATTTCCCCAATAAATATGTCTGACTCAAAATGTAGTTTTAGATTCCCGAGACTATTTATTCGTGTACACAATCTATTCAATGACTCAACAATATTATGACGATTTAAAATTGATGGATTCAAATTATTAATTACTTCGGAAACTGCTTGCAGTGCCTGATTTGACAACAAAGTAATCTGACTTAATTTATCATGTGTCTTCGGATCGTTCTTAAATTCTTTCTCTAAGACCTTACTGTAAAGGCCTATACTCGACAGCATTGCCCCCAATCCATCATGAAGATCCATTGCTATTCTTCGACGTTCACTCTGCTCTACTTTCATCGTATTTTGAAGAAGTATGCGGTTGGTTTTAATCAAAGAATCCATCAATCGAATAATTAAAACCAAACTAATAATTAGTACAATGAATATACTGGTAAGAAGAATAAATATCTCACGTTTTAAACTATAATTACTTTCGTTGATATACGAGTGCAAGGCCTTTTCATATTCATCAAATTTAAGGGTGAAGTCAAGATACGAATCAGACAAATTTAATTCAACACCTTTCATATCCTTGTTTATGCTGGCACCAACTATAACTTTAAGCTGCTGAATAAAAAATCTTAATTCGGTGAGTTGATGAAGAAAGTGATTTTCTCTATTTAATTTGATTTTTTCGGACTTCAAAATTATCTGTTCAATGTCTGATATATATTTATTGGCTCTTACAAAGCTTTCAAGAACAGAACTATCTGTGACGGTTTTATTGCCATGTAGAAGTTCATCCATTTTAATTCTTCCGTTGAATACATGAATCTCTACTTTCTCTGAGAATTCAACCAGTCGGACGTGCTGAGAATCAAGTACTGTACTCGTCCTGAAAGTATAAATGATTCCACCAAAGGCAAAAAAGCTAAAGAGTAATAAAACCAATATAATTTTCTGTTTAATAAAAAAACTCTTCTTCATTTGCATGTTTTAAAATCATTTCAATGATTACTCGTAAATCAAAGAACAAATTTACAAATAATCAATAAAACTTTAATTTAGGTGGTTTAGTTTGAGGACTTTTGCCAAATAAAATTTCAAAAATAACAATCCATAGTGTGGTAAACATTATAAGTCAAATATTTATATTTAACATCACCAATTTTGCAAGTGAATTGCTTTGTAATCATCAAGTCAAATAAGGAAAGCTTGCACTGTCGAACTATGTTTACACGATTTAGTTATCTGTTGTGAAGCCTTCCTTCAGAATAATCACGATCCCATTCCCAATTAATAAAACTAATTTATTTGTGACTATTCCCAATTTGACCTTTATGATTTATTGTCTTTTCGTTATTCCTCCTGAACTAATGTTGACTTCATATTTGCAAGAGCTAGAATTTCCTACTCTCAATAAATCTGTGAAAAAACCATTCATTTCAATTCCCAAACATAAAACAGGAACGGGCGAGCTATGCAAAAACGCACTAACCAATCTCTCCCCTTGTCCATCACTAAAAATCATTTTCTCATGTCCCTGAACCATTATTAGGTCGGATGATTGCTTTTTTGCTCCATATAAAAGAGCATCCAATCTTGTTCCTTCCTCTCTTTCCATAATAGTTACTTTACACTTCACTCCTTCTTTAAGAATGAGTTCCTTCATTATATGAGCCTTTTTGAAGGCAAGGCTTCGTTCCACTTCTATTTTTACCCGCAAGGAAGTAAGTAAATGAATTCGGGCATTTAGTAATTTTCCCATAAAAATAGACCATTCCAGTAAATCCCTTGATTTTCTTGAAATATCAATAGGCACCAAAATGTCCCTGACGCCCCTATTCGTCCACCGATTTTCTACCGATAAAACGGGACAAATCGATTCACCTACTATTTGATCGGCACTATGTTTCTTAAATTTATCGATCAGGCGATTTCTCTTTTTTGTTTTGTTAATAATTACCAAGTCAAAACATTCTGTTCTTGCGATCTCTGTTATTACTGATATATGTTGACCAATTTCAACTCTTAACTTCATATTTTCAGGAATCTTACCTTTAAGATGAATTTTAACAAATCGAATCAAACGCACCATGGCTCGCGCTTGCAAATTCTTATTGGTATCCCATTGAACAACATTCCCTAAAATTGAACCAGGTGCAACAACATGAAGTAAAGTGATCTGAGAGGACAAGCTTCTTCTAAAAAACAATGCTTGTCTAAAAGCATTCTCTCCATCTTTAGCTAGGCTTACCGGCACAAGTATTCTATTTAGCTTGCGTACTTTCATTGCGATTTATTTAGTAATTACCAATACTTATCCCTTTGCTTCTTATGAACCATGAATCCATGCACAACTTAAAAGCACCACTAAACTTTCGATGTTTATTTTGGTCAAAAATCATAATCCGTTGCCCTTTTTCTGTTGCAAAATCATTAAATTCTTTTTTCCCGGTTCCATTTACAGCTTCCAAAAATATCAATTGGGAATCTCTGCAAGCATCTGAATATTTCCTTTTGCTTTTTTCAATCGTTAGACGTGATTGTTCTGTAGAATTAAGACATACGCGAAATGAAATCTTGTTTCCAACAGCAATTCTCTCTAATGCCGTTATGATTGAATTTGAAGGATTGTTTGTGTCGGATAGTACGAATACATCTGAAAAATCACTCAGCCCTTTTAAGCCCGATAGTATGTAAAGTGGTTGTCCTACTTTATCAATAATTTCAATTATTCTTGGGTTATCTGATAGTTGATTCTCATTTTCACTTGAAGCCATAACTACGTGCCAGTTACTATCCCGATACATCTCACTTTTAAAATATCCTGGTAAATCTCCTTCAAAAGGAAATAGCCGAATTTGAGAATCCGAAAGTGCATAAACTGTTAAAATCTTTCTTTTCAAGCTCTCCAGTTCATTTTCTGCAATATTTTGAAGAATTGATGACAGATCTCTTACCATGGAAAATCCAAAATTTGGTTTCTGCCAAGTTTGAACGATACATATTTCCCAATTTGCTTTATAAAGATATTCCATGGCAAACTGTATTGCCGCCCAATTCCCTTCCGAAAAATCTGCAAGAATTAATATCCTATCTTTGTCCTGATTATTTCCACTCGCGATTTGCATATTTCTAATTTTTATAACAAAGGTAAAGCGTGCGCTAGTGAAGTAAAACAGGGCTACACCTACTTCGCATAGGGAAAAACCCTACTTTTCCGATCCTGCAAAATAAAACACATCCATGCAACACCAATAAATAATACGGAATCAAACACTTAAGACATATCCTGAACATTTAACAATTTCTAACTTAAATACGACAAGACTTTGGAGTAGATTTTCATACATTTGCCGAATGAATTTAAAACCATGAGGAATCCATCTGTTCTACTCATTATTTTGTCGCTCTTATTTCTTGTGATCCCAATCATTCAACAAATGATTAAGATAAAACAAGAGAGTAAACAGGTAATGCTTACTGATACTGTTCCAAATTCTGATGAATCATCATCGGAGTATGAAGATACAGACATGGAAGATCTGGATGTACTTCTTCTCCAGGAAATTGAATTCTATTGCTTTGACTTTATCAACTTTAACTC
Source organism: Labilibaculum sp. (assembly GCA_032125735.1). Classification (GTDB taxonomy): domain Bacteria; phylum Bacteroidota; class Bacteroidia; order Bacteroidales; family Marinifilaceae; genus Labilibaculum. Next base: position 1,582 of record JAQBBZ010000457.1, on the reverse strand, counting down.
TTCCTACAAAGCTATTAACTATTATTGTGGACGAAAACTAGAATCTCCACCACCCCAAGCATAAAGCTTCTTTCTTGTAGTAAATTTCAACGAATTTAGATTCATTTCAATCTTTATTTGACCATTGCTATTGTAATATCTATGAGAGACTTTGACAATCCAAAAACACATGTGTAAATTTTGTTTAGCCAATAGATTTAGAATAAAACCACAGTCTGTTGTTAGATTAAATATGTGTTCCTAACAAATTATTGTTCGAATATTATTGCTTTATTAAATAGATTATTACTAAATGATGCCACAAATTGCACGAAAAAATCGCAAACCAAAATTTCAATTACTACATCAATACTATACCTACACTGGTTTTTATCAATTTATTGGTCAGAATTTGAAAAAGGCCATTATTCCTTTTCTAATAATAGTCGGTCTCATTCTATTTCTGGAATATTACGTATTGGATTTCCAAGACTTATTTTATGAAACAACTAAAGCCTATTCCAAGTTGAGTCTATTTGTGCTCTTTTTTATTTCGGAATCGCTACTGGGATTAATACCACCCGAATTATTTATTGCCTGGGTGAAAACACTTCCTGCCCCTGTGCTTAATCTTTCTATTTTGGCCCTACTCTCCTATTTGGGTGGATGTACGTCTTACTTTATTGGAAAAACAATCCTTACAATACCTGCTGTGAAAAGTACAATAGAAAGTAAAATGCATAAACACATATCAAATCTCAGAAAATGGGGCGGATTTCTTATTGTAGTTGGAGCGCTACTGCCAATACCCTTTTCGATAGTTAGTATGGCATCGGGAATTATCAATTATAGCTTTAAAAAATATCTCTTGTTTGGATTGTTTCGTTTCTTACGATTTCTTCTGTTTGGTCTAGCCATTTTTAACATTATGAGTTGAAAATTTAATAAGGGCAATAAAATAAGCAGAATAAAAAAGATCGATACTCATGTATCGATCTTTTTTATATCAATAAATTAAACGACTTTTCTTACATCTCAATTGGCTCCATTACAAAAACACCAAAACAGTCATGATCATCGTAACTATGACCGACTATCTGATTATTAGTGTTTAGAATTCCTTCCCAAGTATCTAAATGATATTCAAACTCCTTTTCAACATCTAACAATTCAACTTTGGTTCCGATCACCTTAAAATTAACACCGTCGAAACTGCCTTCTACATCCTGTTGTACTCTAAACGGAGTTTCATCATCAATTCTCTCGGTATATACTACAACTCCTGTAAGTGCTTCCCCAATTTGGGTAAACTCCGCAAATCCTTCATCTTTGCCAAAGCCAAAATCTTCGTTAAAAGTCCAACGACCGCTTAGTGATTTCATATAATTAGTTGATTTAATTCTGTTTTATGGTTTAAACACAAAGGTAAAATTTTAAAGGGAAAAGAAGGAAGGTGAAAGTTTAAAGGGAAAATAGAAAGAACTATAATGCTAAAATAGCAAAAGCAGTAAGAATCCCGATTTAGATAGCCAAAACATTCATATTTACAAGTTCTTCATTCATAATTAGTAATTCTCTTCTATCTTTGCAATTCACTATTACA
>JAQBBZ010000456.1:0-11158 GCA_032125735.1 Labilibaculum sp. | reverse complement strand
CCCTTATTCATTTATCGATTACAAAAGAAAATAACAATAAATATGAGTCGTATTATTTCAGGTCTTATTCTTTCTATTTGCATTCTATTTACTGGGAATTCATGCTCTACAGGGTCAGATCCTGAGGGTGTTATCTTAGATGTATTTTATGTTCCTGCTGAAGTTGCTTTGCAAATCACTAATATATTCAACGATTTAGCGATGGATGTGAATGGCATTGCCATGCATAATTTGGATTTTGAAGAGGATACAATCACTAAAAATGTAGCTACTACATGTCTGAAGGCTCTAGTTTATAGAAATTCAACAACTTTAGTGCTTGATTCAATCGTATTGAATTATGGAACTTCAAGCTGTACCTCAAATGGAGCTAGTTTTAAAGGGAAAGTAATTGTTAGTCCGAAAGATGAAAATTTAAAATCATTTGATATTCAATTAAAAGATTTTTCTTCACAGGGATTTGATATAACAGGTTCGATCGTGTTTCAAATTACAGGAGATACGGATGGTGGTGATTTTTCCATGAACATGGAAAATGGGAAATTTTTAATTAGTGGAACAGATGAAACGGTTTACACATTTTCAGTGTCTGCTATTAATAACTCTTATACTTTTAGTAAGGATCAAGAAGACAAATCGGCTTATATCGATGATGTTTTTAAATTTACAACGAGTCTTTCCGGAGAATCATATGATGGAGCTTTGTTTTCCTTAGAAAGTATTAGTGACCTAACTTATGCTTATTCTTGTAAGAATATTATTGGAGGAAGAGCTGCTTTTACTCTAACCGATGTAGGAGATGGAGAAGTGTATTTTGGAGGAGGAGATCCTGATGAACCATGTGATTCTAAGGTAACTCTTAGTACATCCGGAGCAAGTGTTACAATAACATTATAAAGAAAAAAGCCGGATACTATCCGGCTTTTTCTATGCTACTTTTAAACGCGTAAGGTTTATTTTCTCAAGTTTCTCACTTGCGTATTTTCTGTCAATATTAATTTTCTTCTCACCACTTGTTGGTAATTCAAACATGGCATCAATCATGATGGCTTCGCAAATGGATCTTAATCCACGGGCTCCAAGTTTATATTCTAATGCTTTATCAACAATGTATTCCAAGGCATCATCTTCAAATCCCAATTCGATATCGTCGATTTTAAATAGCTTGGTGTATTGTTTTATAATCGCATTTTTTGGTTCTGTCAGAATGTTTCTCAATGCTTTTCTGTCCAAAGCTTCTAGGTAAGTAAGAACAGGTAAACGACCAATAATCTCAGGAATTAAACCGAAAGATTTCAAATCTTGCGGAGCAATGTATTGTAATAAATTATCCTGATCAATTTGTTCTTTCTCTTTATTCGCGTTGAATCCAACAATTTGGGTGTTTAATCGCTGAGCAATTTTTCGTTGAATACCATCAAATGCACCTCCACAAATAAATAGAATGTTTTTGGTGTTTACGGGTATCATTTTCTGATCAGGATGTTTTCTTCCTCCTTGTGGCGGAACATTAACAATCGATCCTTCCAGTAGTTTAAGTAATCCTTGCTGAACACCTTCACCCGAAACATCTCTGGTAATAGAAGGGTTATCGCCTTTTCTGGCAATTTTATCTATTTCATCAATAAATACAATTCCTTTTTCCGCTGCAACAACATCATAGTCTGATGCTTGAAGAAGCCTTGTTAAGATCGATTCAATATCTTCACCAACATAACCTGCTTCAGTTAATACTGTGGCATCTACAATAGTAAAGGGAACATGAAGCATTTTGGCAATTGTTCTAGCCAATAAAGTTTTGCCTGTTCCTGTTTCACCAACAAGAATAATATTCGATTTCTCAATCTCAATATCCTCGTCATCTTTTTCCTGAAGTAATCTCTTGTAATGATTATATACCGCAACCGCAAGATATTTTTTGGCGTCATCTTGTCCAATTACATATTGGTCAAGAAATGCCTTTATTTCTGTTGGTTTTAATAACTGTATCTCTTTTAGGTTAAGACCAGTACGATTCTTTAATTCTTCCTGTACAATCGCATAGGCTTGTTCGATACAGCTGTCACAAATATGACCGCTAATACCAGCAATCAGAAGATTCGTATCTTTCTTTTCTCTCCCACAAAACGAGCATTTATCCATGATTTTTATTTAATGATACTAAAAATGCAAAGTTAAGAATTTTAAGCTTAACTCTGCATCTGTTTAATCTGATTTCTATTTGATTAGCTTATTACTCACGAATAAGTACTTCGTCAATCATTCCGTACTCCTTTGCTTCCGCGGCAGTCATCCAATAATCACGATCTGAGTTCAATTCAACTTTTTCGTAAGTATTTCCTGAATGATCAGCAATAATAGTATATAGTTCTTTTTTCAATTTCATAATTTCACGAGCCGTAATTTCGATATCCGATGCTTGCCCTTGAGCACCACCCATTGGCTGATGAATCATTACACGTGAGTGTTTAAGTGCAGAACGTTTTCCTTTTGTTCCTGCAGTTAATAAAACAGCTCCCATTGAAGCAGCCATTCCTGTACAAATGGTTGCAATATCACACTTGATGTATTGCATTGTATCATAGATTCCTAGGCCTGCATGCACCGAACCTCCAGGAGTGTTAAAATAAATCTGGATATCCTTCGACGGATCAACTGATTCTAAAAATAGCAATTGTGCCATGATAATGTTAGCTACATAGTCATCAATTGGAATACCTAGGAAGATGATTCGATCCATCATAAGACGAGAGAATACATCCATTGAGGCAACATTTAATTGTCTTTCCTCAATAATAGTAGGAGAGATGTAGCTGTTGTGGATTGAGGTATATCTATCTAGGTTCAGGCTGCTTATGCCTAAGTGCTTTGTTGCAAATTTATTGAATTCATCTTTTGGTACCATAATGATATGATTTTAAATTTCGTAGTCCTAAATTAGTTAAATTTTCTCCATTTGAAAAGAATGGCTTAACAAAATCTGTACTTTAAGCCAAAAACAAAACCACGCTTCCAAAAAGCGTGGTTTGAATGTTATATTGAGGAGTACTGACTTATTCAAACATTTTGTTGAAATCCTCAGTAGAAATCTCTTTTTCGTCCAGTTTAACAGCTGATTTTATGTATTCAACAACTTTTTCATCAGCTTTACGCTCATAAATTTTTCTTTGCTCGTCTTGATTTTGCATCATTTGCTGAGCGTAGTTGTTTAAGTACTCTTCAGGTACATCCATCATTCCGTATTGTTGGAATTGCATTAGCGCTTGTTTCTTAGCGAATTCTAAAATTTCTTCCTGGCTAACTTTTAAGTCGTTTTCTTGAATTAATCTGTTCTTGATTAATTGCCATTTGAATTCGTCAGCGTAATTTGCAAAATCAGTATCAACTTGTTCTGCAGTCATTTCTTTGTTTGTTGCAACAATCCAACGCTTCAAGAATGTTTCAGGAAGTTTAATATTTGCCTTTTTAACTAATTTAGCTTTGGCATCGATAAAGAATTTATAGTCGCTATCGTTAACTAATTGCTTTTCGATATCTTCTTTAATTTTATTTTTGAATTCTTCTTCAGTAGAAACAGTTCCTGCACCAAATACTTTATCGAATAATTCTTGATTCAATTCAGCATTAACAAATTTGGTGATTTCTGTAATTGTAAATTGGAAATCAGCATCTAATGTTTCAGCTTCCTCATTCGAGATGCCTAGCATAGAAGCAATATCAGATTTGTTTGAGAAAGCTTTTGCAGGATTGAAAATTATAGCATCGTCTTTTTTTGTTCCAATGAATTTCTTTTTAGAATCTTCATCTTTCATGTATTCTAAAGACATGGCAACATTTTCGCTAACAATTCCCTCTTCAACTATTTTACCGTCTGCGTCAACTTGAGCATAGTTGCCTCTTAAAAGTTCTTTTTCTTCAATTACTTCAGCAGGATTATTTGAGCCGAAACGACGAGCGTGCATATCAACACCGTTGGAAATCATTTGCTCGTTAACAAGAATTTTATAGTATTCGATTTTATCTTTTTTGCTTAGAGCAAGAGTGTATTCTGGAGTTATTGCAATATCGAAAGAGAATTCGAATTCAGTGTCTTTTTCCCAGTTGATCGTTTTTTGATCAGCTTCGTTTGGAAGAGGTTCACCCATGATGTTTAATTCGTTTTCACGAAGATACTTCATTAGCGACTCGCTAAGGATTTTGTTAACTTCTTCAGCTAAAACAGGAGTTCCATACATTTTTTTGATTACGCCCATAGGTACGTTGCCAGCACGGAATCCATTGATATTTGCTTTCTTACGATAGTTCTTCAACAAATTGTTTACTCGGGTCTCATAATCTTCTTTAACGATTTGTAATTTGATTACAGCGTTTAAATCATCAATGTTGGTTTTTGTAATGTTCATTTTGTAGCTATTATAAGATAAAACCTTTTTAATTGAAAAAAAACCGCCCCACCATCGATACATGTTTGTATCGTAAAGTTACGGGCGGTTTAAGATTATTCCTTTTTGTTGTGCGGATGAAGGGACTCGAACCCCCACGCCTTTCGGCACTAGATCCTAAGTCTAGCGCGGCTACCAATTACGCCACATCCGCGGGTTAATTGCGGTGCAAATATATAGCTGTTTTTTATAATTTGCAACACCTATTCAAAAAAAAATGAAGTTTTTTTTGCGAAAAGATTAGGCTGAGAAATAATTAGAATATTTTATCAAAATAAACTAGATGAAACTCAGCTATTTTACCTGTTTACGAAGCTCAAAATTCTTGCCTAAATAAACTCTTCGTACATCTTCATCAGCTGCAAGTTCTTCTGCAGTTCCTGATTTAAGAATATTACCTTCAAACAAAAGATAAGCTCTTTCGGTAATCGAAAGGGTTTCTTGCACGTTGTGGTCGGTGATTAGAATACCAATATTTTTATCTTTTAAATGGCGAACAATGTCCTGGATGTCTTCCACCGCAATAGGATCAACTCCAGCAAATGGTTCATCTAAAAGAATAAATTTTGGTTTGATGGATAAAGCTCTTGCAATTTCGGTTCGTCTTCTTTCACCACCCGACAGTTGAATCCCAAGACTTTTCCGGATTTTCTGTAAGCTAAATTCGTTAAGCATCTCTTCCAATCGTTCTTTTTGATATTCTTTTGAGAAGTCGGACATTTCAAGAATCGCTTTGATATTATCTTCGACACTCAGCTTTCGAAATACAGAGGCTTCCTGAGCTAAGTAGCCAACACCTAATTGAGCTCTTCTGTAAACGGGTTCATGAGTAATTTCTCTATCATCTAAAAATATTTTGCCTCCGTTTGGCTGAATCAATCCAACAATCATATAAAATGAAGTTGTTTTTCCTGCACCATTTGGCCCAAGTAATCCAACAATTTCACCTTGTTTAACTTCAACAGAAACACCTTTAACTACAGTTCTGGTTTTATATCTTTTTATTAAATTTTCAGCTCTTAAAATCATCGTGGTTCAATATGTTTAACGATCGGAATGTTGCAAATATAGAAAAGATCCGTGAGAAATAAACTCTGTATGTTAGTTCAAAACGGGTCAGTAATTTATTCTGATTATTAAAAAGTAAATTGGAACATTGCTCGTATTCCAAAATTTTCAAAATCCTGATATGGATTATCTTCCAAATGATTTAATCTCCACATGGCATCAACTCGAATAAACTTAAATATGTTTTCGATGCCAACGCTCGCTTCAAAATATGGTTTACTCACATCTGAGAGTCCATCAGGGAAAATCATTTGTGCTTCGGTATTAGGTAAAGAGCCATTGTTCTTTTTACTTAAACTACCAATTAATCCCTTTCCGGAAACAACAGTTCTCCACTTTAATTTTCTGAATAATGGGATTCTATTAAGAATGAGTCCGTTAAAATGATGTTCGACGAATAAGCTAACGTATTGGTCACTTGTGAATTCGTAATAGTTCATCATGTTGAATGCATAAGGATCGAAAGCATAAGTTTCATTTCCTTCGTGCAGATGAAGAAGAGGATATGGAACTTTTCCAAACAATTTCCCAGCCGTCAACAGATAATATAGATTCCCCAGAGGAGGTAGTTCAATTGTGTGTTCAATGCTTAAATCTATTTTTTGATAATTGTGATCAGCACCTAGTACATCTTTCATACCCATGGTAAGGTAAAGGTTGAATATTGGGAATGGTCCACCCAGATGGACTCTTTCAAATTCACCCATTATTATTCTTTCGTTTCTGGTGAACCTAGTGTTTAACTCAACTTCCGAAGATGTAATCCCAGCAACTGGTATTGTGCTACCTGCATCAGGAGTATTAAAAGGGACGAATTTTGTTGGGCTTATATCTCTATATCTGAACTTCACAGCGTTCGAAAATCCTTGAAACCACTCTTTCTCATAATGAGTCTCCAGTTGGTTTACCATGGTCAACTTATTATTTGGATTTCGTTTCAGAAGAGAGGATAGGATATTTCCTTCGGTAAATGCATTTGGGCTTTTTCCTAATTGCTGAATATCATGTTTGTATTGTACTCCAAATGTTTCTCTTGGTAGCTTGTTTATCATGTAAAGAAAGCCCAGTCCGTATTTGAATTTATTGTCCTTGTCTCCGTAAGCTAAATGTCCGTTATACATTATTTTGGTACTGAAATCATTTGAGGTTCGTCCGCCAAACATGAATCTGTTCCCTTCAATTTCATTAAAACTATATAGTTTGTAGTACGGTCCATATTCAAATTTACCTTTCACGTAATAGCCCGTAACAAATGTTTGGATTACATCAATTATGTTTCTGTATATGGGGACGTTTTGAATGGAATCAACCATAGAGTATATGTTTGATTCTCTTTTCGATAATGTAAACGGACGTGCATCATCCCAATATTCTTTGGGCTGTTTCAAGGCCGTCTCCTGGACGATAACATTATTATCGAGCTTAATAATATCCTCCTTTAATGGTTGGTTTAGTTTTACATTCTTGTACGAAATTGTTTTTCTTCCAAAAAAGCCCATTTGTTTGGTCGAATCTTTCTCGGTGATCATGAAATCAACAAAAAGATTTTGCTTTTTTAAGAACCATGTACTGTCGTTTAGCTTTTGAAATTCATTACTGCTAACCAAATCTTTTACCCAGTTTAGGTTAACGTCTTTTGCAATACGCATTTGCATGTTTTCTATGGCAAAAGTGGTGTCGGCCACCCAAAAATCGCCTACGAATGTTGGTTCTTGTTTTCTTTTCGGCTTAAAAGACATATGATAGCACCAATTACCATCTCTGTATGCGCTGTCGGTTAGGTAGTATTTGTAATATCGAAGGCCTCCATCTGCAATTGGACTTACGAATCCCATATTAAAAAGATCAATGAAATTGTCGTAAATATTCACATTTTGATGAAGCTTACCTGTAAATTGTGCCAAGCTGGCGTTGTCGTTTATTCCAGACATTTGAGATGCCTTTATGATTTCCCTTTCCACTTTTGGTTTTTTCTGATAATAATAATCAGAAATAGATTCAGTAATGAAGACTGGTAAGTAAGCTTTTCCAGTTATCACCGAGGTATCCATGTAATCAAAGACGAATTGAAACTGACGCATGATTTTTTTTTTCTTAAAATCATCTTTGATGTTGTTCAAATCCATTTCCATTTTTGTGTAGGACTCATATTCATAAGAATCAAATCGAGATGGATTATTGTCATTTTTCTTAGCTATAATTTTGCGAAGAAGAACATGGGCTGGATTTTCACCAGGAGTAACAATAATTTCTGCCAAATCAAAAGATTCAGATATTAATTCGACATTTAGAGTTTGAAAGCTGGCTTTCTGAATTTTAAAGGCTCGCTCTTTATACCCAACAAAAGAGATGTGTAAGGAATCTGATGGTGTTCTGGTTTCCAGAAAATACTGACCATCAAAATCTGAAGTGGTTCCAATGGTAGTTCCTTTGTAAGCAATGTTTACAAAGGGAAGAGGTTCTTTCGTTTCCGAATCAATTATTCGACCTCGTATTTTGGTGGATTGTGCCAAAATAGACTTGCCAAAACCTGAAAATACAAGAATGGCAAGCAGAAAAAATCCTTTTTTTATAATCTGCATAATAAATAGACAATCGTAATAACCTAGATTAATAAAATAATCCACGCTTTAGTTAAGTGAAAATACAAATAAACTGTGTAAATGTTTACACCAAATTAGCTTGTTGATTTTTTTGAACTCGTTTTGAAATTTTAATACCAATTTCGTACAGCAACATCAGCGGTAAGCAGACCAATATCTGACTGAAAATGTCAGGTGGTGTGATGATGGCAGAAATAATCAGAATTAAAACCACAGAGTGTTTTCTGTATTTTTTCAAAAATTCAGGGGATACCAATCCTATTTTGCTTAAAAAGAAAATAAGGACAGGTAGCTCAAAAATGACTCCACTCGCCAAAACGATTGAAGTGATCGATGAGATGTAGGATGTTAGGTTTATTTGATTCAAAACCTGATCACTTACACTGTAAGATCCCAGAAAATGAACAGATAGTGGGGTTATTATGTAGTAACCAAAAAGAACTCCAAGTGCAAACAAAAATGAGGTGTAAAAAATAGATCCTCTTGCATGTTTCTTTTCGTTATCGTATAATGCTGGTTTTAAAAAACTCCAGAACTCGTAAAAGATATATGGGAAGCTGGCAATGATCCCAATTACTAATGAGACACTTATGTGTGTTGCAAATTGCCCAGCCATGTTGATGTTTATAATCTGGAATGGGCGTGTGTTTATCTTTAGTGATTCAATTCCTATGTATTCAGAAAATCTGAAAAACATTGCATTGGTGAAGAACTCGGGGTTTTTAGGCGCAAGTATTAGGTCATTAAATATAAAATCATAAAAGATAAAAGCAACTATAGCAAAAACCATAACGGCAATTACGGATCGCATTAAATGCCATCTTAACTCTTCTAAATGTTCAAGAAAACTCATTTGGTTTTCTTCTTTCACTGCATCTTTATCTGACATGTATATATATTTCTAATTCTGCAAGTTAGACAATTCCTTCTTTTAAGATGTCATGCAGATGAATCATACCTACATATTTTTTATTTTGCACAACTGCAAGCTGAGTGATGTTGTTGTTTTCCATTAGTTGGAATGCATTAATGGCAAGTGAATCAGGATCGATAGTTTTTGGGTTTAAAGACATAATATTACGAGCAATTAGTTTGCTAACATTCTCATTCTGTTCCAACATTCTACGGAGGTCACCATCTGTGATTATTCCAACAAGTTCATCATCCTTATTTACTACAGCAGTAGCTCCCATTCTTTTTGAAGATATTTCTAGAATAATTGGACGGATTTTTTCTTCTTCTGATACTTTGGGAGGCAATTCCTTACCGTAAAGGTCATTTACTCTTAAGTATAGTTTTTTACCAAGTGCTCCACCTGGGTGATATTTTGCAAAATCCTGACTGGTAAACTGTCTGCATTCCAATAATGAAACAGCCAAAGCGTCTCCAAGAACTAATTGTGCCGTTGTTGAATTTGTTGGAGCCAGGTTGTTTGGGTCAGCTTCTCTTTCAACAACAGCTTTTAATACATAGTCTGATTCTTTTGCAAGAAAAGAATCCAGTCCAGAAACCATTCCGATAAGAGTATTTCCCATATTTTTGATGAGTGGCACTAAAACTTTGATTTCCGGCGTGCTCCCACTTTTCGATATGCAAATTATGATGTCATCAGGAAGGATCATTCCCAAGTCTCCATGAATAGCATCGGCTGCATGCATGAAAAGGGCTGGAGTACCTGTTGAATTAAGGGTTGCTACTATTTTGTTCGCAATATTTGCACTCTTGCCAATCCCCGTAATTACAACTCTTCCTTTGCTTTTTAGGATTAATTCAACAGTAGTAACGAAATCTCCGTCAATGTGCTTTTTTAACTGACTAATGGTTTTTTCCTCTTCTGCAATCGTATTTATTGCAATTTGCTTAATATCGTATGTAGGCTTCAAATCTTGTGTGTTTTATTGAATTTGCAAAGTTAGTTAAACTCAGATGAATGGATCTTTAATTTTCAGTTAAAATCTGTTAATTGCTGATTCCGTTTTGAATTGTACAAGTGTTTATCTAAATTTAAAATACAAAAGTATCGAAATTTGTAATACGGGAATGAATGGTGACGTGAAAATTGCCATTTAAAAATTTTAGGTTGCTAAGTAAAATGTTAATTTAGCCGACCGCATATATTTTTGGGAAAAAGCATATCAATAAAAAGCATGGGAAAGAACTTTGAATTATCAACTAATTTAAAGAAGTATTTTGGATTCGAGAATTTTAAGGGAAATCAAGAACCGGTAATCCAAAATATCTTAAGTGGTAACGACACGTTTGTGTTAATGCCCACAGGTGGCGGAAAGTCATTGTGTTATCAATTGCCTTCACTAATGTTGGAGGGAACAGCAATTGTAATATCCCCATTGATCGCTCTGATGAAGAATCAGGTTGATGCAATGAGAAATTTTGGTGAGGATGATGGCGTAGCTCATTTTTTGAATTCGTCTCTATCCAAATCGGCAACTTTAAAGGTGAAAGAAGATGTTCTGGAAGGCAGAACTAAACTTTTATATGTAGCTCCGGAGTCCTTAACTAAAGAAAGCAACATAGAGTTTCTTAAGCAGGTGAAAATTTCGTTTTACGCTGTTGATGAGGCTCATTGTATTTCTGAGTGGGGACATGATTTTAGGCCTGAGTATAGGAAGATTCGTTCAATTGTTAATGAAATTGGTACGGCTCCAATAATCGCTCTTACCGCTACGGCAACTCCTAAAGTGCAGCACGATATCCAAAAGAATTTAGGAATGTTGGATGCTTTGGTTTTTAAATCATCATTTAATCGGCCAAATCTATATTATGAAGTACTTCCAAAAGTAAATGCTACTAAAGAGATTATTAAGTATATCCGTGCAAATACAGGTAAATCAGGAATTATATATTGCTTGAGCCGAAAAAAAGTTGAAGAGTTGACCGAAACTCTTCAGGTGAATGGTATAAAGGCTGTCGGCTATCATGCAGGAATGGATTCTTCGACCCGTTCAGGAAATCAGGATAAATTTCTGATGGAAGATGTGGATGTTGTGGTTGCAACAATTGCTTTTGGAATGGGAATTGATAAGC
>JAQBBZ010000455.1:0-3291 GCA_032125735.1 Labilibaculum sp. | reverse complement strand
TTACAATATTAGCAAATATATTGACAATTCATAAGCAAATAAAATCTAAAACTACAAATCCACTAAATTTAGAACCAATTTATTCAAGCAATATCCTCATATGTAAATTTCAATCAGATACTGCTTTATAACAAAACCAACTCGATAAAAAAAGACTAATTTTGAAAGCTAATCGCAATTAGTCTTTCAAAACATCAACTATCATCATTAGTTGTACTGATAATAAATACCTTATGATTAAATTAAGACCTTTAATGTTTGTCGGCACAGGATCGGATGTTGGTAAGAGCATTATAAATACAGGATTTTGCCGGATCCTTAAACAAGATGGCTATCATCCAGCCCCATTTAAGGCGCAAAACATGTCACTCAACTCTTTCGCAACACCAGAAGGATTTGAAATTGGTCGGGCACAAGCAGTTCAAGCCGAAGCATGCGGATTAGCTTGTCATACCGACATGAATCCCGTACTACTTAAACCGACAAATGATAAAAGTTCACAAGTTGTTTTAAATGGCAAACCTATAGGCACTCAAACAGCGATTGATTATTTTACAGGAAATAATAAGCTAGCCTTATTTGATGAAGCTAAATCTGCATTTCATCGCTTAAATAAAAAATACAATCCTGTTGTACTGGAAGGAGCAGGCAGTATATCCGAACTAAATTTAAAGACCAGAGATATTACCAACATGCGAATGGCTATTGAGGCCAATGCTGTTACCTATTTAATTGCAGATATTGATAAAGGTGGTGTTTTCGCAAGTGTTTATGGTAGTATTCAGCTTCTTGATGAAAACGAACGCAAACAAATCAAGGGAATTATTATCAATAAATTCAGAGGTGATATAAAACTATTCGAAGATGGAAAAAAAATCCTCGAAGATCTTACAGGTAAACCTGTTATTGGAATTCTTCCCTATTTTAGAGATATCCATATTGAGGAGGAAGATTCGGTCAGCCTCGAAAAAAAATCAAAAACATCAAGCAAAGAAAAAATCAACTGTGCGGTAGTTATTTTACCCAGAATGGCCAATTTCACAGACTTCAGCGTTCTTGAACATGATCCAAGAGTTCATCTGTTTTATACAAATAATCCACAGGAAATTGAAAATGCAGATATTGTAATTATTCCCGGAAGTAAAAACACCATATCAGATCTTCAGGAATTAAAACAAAACGGTGTTGCATTGTCGATTGTAAAAGCTCACAAAAACGGAAAGAAAGTAATTGGTATTTGTGGTGGTTATCAAATGATGGGAGAAAAGATTAGCGATCCACTTCAAATTGAAGGCGATATCACAAGTATTGCAGGCTTGGGAATTCTACCAGTTGAAACAACAATCACCAATGAAAAACTCACAGAACAATGCACTTTCCAATTTAAAGATTCGAACAATAAATGCTCTGGATATGAGATTCATATGGGGCAAACAACTGCAACGCAAACAGACATTCCATTATGCATTTTATCAAATGGAAAGAAAGATGGTTATCATCTAAGTCAAAACTGTTGGGGAAGTTACATTCATGGTATTCTTGATAACCAAATTGTGATTCAGGATCTGTTATCCGGATTCAACATGGAGCAGGAAAGTGATTTTAATTATCAGGAATTTAAAGAAAATCAATACGATAAACTGGCCAATTTGATAAGAGAAAACATAGATATGGATTTGTTTTACTCGCATTTAAAAGAAGAATAATCAAACATGAACAATTGCAACAATCGTTACATAATTACTGGTGGCCCAGGATCAGGTAAATCTACCCTACTAAGTGAATTATCAGAAATAGGATATCAGTGTTTTGAAGAAATTTCCCGTGTTGTCATTCAAGAACAACATCAAATCGGCGGTGATAAAGTTCCATGGCAGAACCTATCCGAGTTCGCGGAAATTTGTTTCAAACGCATGAATACACAGCTTTATGAATGTGAACCTAAAAAAAAGTGTTTTTTCGATCGTGGTTTACCCGATATTATTGCATATGTAAGACGAGGAGGCCTGGTAGTTCCTCAAAAATATTTCCAAAAATCTGATCAATACAACAAAACGGTATTTTTAGCTCCACCTTGGAAAGAGATTTTTATTAATGATGCAGAAAGGCCAGAATCATTTGAAGATGCAATGGAAATATCTGTTTTCTTAAAAAACACCTACGAAGAATTAGGCTTTACAGTCGTTGAACTACCCAAGTTTTCAGTAGCTGAACGAGTTCAATTTATTACCAATTACTTGTGCACTGATAATGATTCATGAATGGCTTGATAAGTTGCTCTGGCCAGCATTTCGCCAAACAAAACATGTTTACCACAATATTGAACCAAAGAACCTGTTCCACATGCTATTGCTGTAGAATCGGTCCCTGTTCCTGTGGCTACTAAACCACTAACAGGGCTCAGTACTTTTAAATCTTGCAAACAAGCCGCTTTTGCTTCAGCAACCATCATAACACACTCAACCATACTTGCATCAGACAGTTGAGCATTTGTAAGAACGAGTATATTTATGGTCCCAACTTTTTGACAGTCTTCATTCATGAATTGGTAATCGGCCTCATCCCCAGCTCTGCGGGCATTTGAGACACCTGATGTAACAAAAACCTCAATCCAAACACCCTGTCTTTCCATTCTAATGCTTCGGAATGAGCTCATTAATGCAGCCGTCATCATCCCTACACAATTTCCTTTCCAATTTTTGGAATCAACTATTCCTTGAAGTGTAATTTCCGGTGATTCGAAATCAGTTCTTTCTCCATTAAAATTAGCATCAACCTTAGTATTCAAGAAATGATCAGCGTTCTGACAACCACCGTTTAAGATTGCTGAACTTATCATTCGAACAGATTCCTTAAACTCAACATGCAAAAATTGATCGGTTAATTCTACTAAGAAATTCATTATCCTACTCCTTTACATTTTGTTGAAAAGCAAACGAAACAGCCTCGTGATATTTTTTTAACCCACCCGATTTTTTAATTCCCTTATAAACTCTTCTTTCATCCTCAAATTGACTCGCAAAATATTCCCAGAATGGTTTTACTTTTTGCAAAATCTGAGTATCACCACTTAAAAATGAAGAATATATTGAGAAAATCTCATCGTGCATTTTACGCAATGCCATTTTTCGATCTTTGGCAGATGGAATATCGATTCCTTTTATTTTTGCAGGTAACCAATAATCTTTCAAGATACCTCGTCCAATCATTACATGTTTTAAATCAGGAAACTGAGAAATCAAACTATCAAAATCCTCTAATTTCTCAATATCACCATTAAAAGCAATTGTC